>CALAYL010000033.1 GCA_937894725.1 uncultured Bacteroidota bacterium | reverse complement strand
CAAGATTACAACAAACTTTTTGGCGACAACTTCACCACCAAAGACAGTCAAAGCTTTTATAACTATTATAACGACATTTCAAAGAAAGTCAAAGAACGCAAAATTGATATTTTGGTAGTGGTAAATATGTTCCTCACAGGTTTTGACAGCCCGACATTGAATACAATGTATGTGGACAAAAACTTAAGGTATCACGGACTAATTCAAGCATACAGCCGAACCAGCAGAATATTAAACGAGCAAAAAAGTCAAGGCAATATTGTTGCGTTCCGCAACCTGAAAAACCGCACAGATGAAGCCATTACTTTATTTAGCAACAAAGAAGCTATTGAAGTAATCATAATGAAACCTTATGAAGACTACACAGTTAAATTTGATGAAGCGTTTGAGCATTTAATTTCATTAACGCCAACCACGGACAGCGTTGATGATTTAGAAACCGAAGATGACGAATTAGAATTTATAAAGGCTTTCAGAGATTTAATGAGAATAAAAAATATTCTCACCGCATTTTCAGACTTCAAATGGGCGGACTTAAAAATGACCGAACAACAATTTGAAGATTTTAAAAGCAAGTACCTTGACCTTTACGACAAAGTAAAAAGCAACCACCAAAAAGAGAAAGTTTCCATTTTAGAAGATGTGGACTTTGAATTAGAGTTAATCCATCGTGACGAAATCAATGTGGCGTATATCATTCAACTATTAATCAAACTCAAAGCACAAGCACAAAAAGACACGACCAAAGCCGAGCAAGAAATATTCAACTTGTTAAGCACTGAAACGACTTTGCGTAGCAAACGAGAATTGATAGAGAAATTTATCAAAGAGAACTTGCCAGTAATAGTTGACACAGATGAAGTTGCTCCAGAGTTTGACAAGTTTTGGAACGCAGAACAACAAAAGGCATTTAACAAACTCGTTGAAGAAGAAAAACTATCGGCAGACAGGACAGAAAAACTCATTGAGGACTATCTGTTTGCAGAACGACCACCATTGAGAGACGAAGTATTGGAACTCATTGACGGTGAAAAACCAAGTTTACTCGAACGCAAAAAATTAGGTGACAGAATTTTAAGAAGAATAATGGACTTTGTAGAAACATTTATAAATGGAATGACAGGATAGCCCACGCTTTTGGAGGCAGATTTGTATTTTGGACGATGTTTTGTTTTAAAATCCAAAAAAAATCCCCAACCGATAGGCTGAGGATTTTGAATAAAATGTATCTCTAAAAATTAATGAAATTGCTCTGCTTCGGTAGATCCAGCCAAAGCGGTAGTAGATGATTTGCCTTGTTGCACCACATTTTGGATAGCATCAAAATAACCTGTGCCTACAAATGATTGGTGCTTGATAGCTTTGAAGCCATCTTTCTCCATACCAAATTCTTTTTGTTGCATTTCGCTAAAACCGGCCATTCCACGCTCTACATAGTTTTTAGATAATTCAAACATAGATGAGTTCAAGGCATGAAAACCTGCTAATGTGATAAATTGGAATTTGTAACCCATAGCAGCTATGTCTTCACGGAAAGTAAGCATTTGCTTTTCGTCCATATACTTAGCCCAGTTGAATGATGGAGAGCAGTTGTACGCCAACATTTTTCCAGGGTATTTAGCGTGGATAGCTTGTGCAAATTCTCTAGCTAATCCTAAATCTGGATTGCCCGTTTCCATCCATATCAAATCAGCATAGTTGGCATAGCTCAAACCTCTGTCTATTCCTTGCTCTAAGCCATTTTTTACGTGATAAAAACCTTCTGGAGTCCTTTCTCCAGTGATAAATTTAGTATCTCTAGGGTCTATATCCGAAGTGATAAGGTTTGCCGCTTCAGCATCTGTACGAGCGATGACCAAAGTAGGTACATTGCATACATCAGCTGCCAAACGAGCCGCTACTAATTTGTTGATTGCTTCTTGGGTAGGTACTAAAACTTTTCCGCCTAAGTGACCACATTTTTTAGCAGAAGCCAATTGGTCTTCCCAATGCACCCCCGCAGCACCTGCTTCTATCATTCCTTTCATCAATTCAAAAGCATTCAAATTGCCTCCAAATCCTGCTTCTGCATCGGCTACGATAGGCACCATCCAATCTATAGTTGGCTCGCCTTCCATATATTCGATTTGGTCTCTACGCATGAGCGCATTGTTGATACGCTTCACTACAGATGGTACAGAATTGGCAGGATATAAACTTTGGTCAGGATACATTTCGCTTCCTAAGTTGGCATCGGCTGCTACTTGCCAGCCCGATAGATAGATGGCTTTCATACCAGCCGAAACTTCTTGCACCGCTTGGTTTCCGGTCAATGCACCAAGACCTGCTACCCACGAATCGCTGTGCAGTCTTTTCCATAATTTTTCAGCACCATTGCGAGCTAAGCTGTATTCTATCTGCACCGATCCAGCGATATTAATCACTTCTTCTGCCGAATAGGGTCTTTCTACACCTTTCCATCTTGGATTGGTTTCCCACTCCTTTTGGAGTGCTAGGGCTCTTTCTTGTTTTGTCATGATGATAATTTTTAATTAGCAAATTAGCAAATGATTAAGTCGCTTTTTGCTTGGTTTTTAATTGTTGTTTTGATGATGAAATAATTTTATTGATGATTTTTATAATGGGAGCTAATTTTTCTCCTAATCCATTTGGCTTAGGATAGTTATCAGCTGCTTCGCATAGCATGATCCAATACTCAGTTTCATCAGCCTCTTTAGCTGCTATTTTAAACTTATGTATAAAATCAGCTTTGCTTTCTGCGTACTGGGCTTCTTTGATATTAGCTCCGATAGATGTGGCACTTCTTAATAGTTGATTAGCTATAACAAATCTCTTTTTCTGCTCCAAAACTTCGGCATATTCGATGACAGCTAATGAAAACTGAAAAGATAAATTCAAAATCAAATTATCTTTTTTGTAAACACTATTTTCTATTAAAGCCTCCATTTGCTAATCTGCTAATTGAGTAATTAGTTAATTAAAGAATACGCTGGCAAGGTCAAAAACTCAGGATAGTCATCTTGCTTCAATAAGTTTTCAAAACTAGCTATCGCTTCTTGAAAACGTCCGCTTTTGTATGCTTCTTCACCTACATAGTTCTTGATATTTTCCAACTCGCTTGGCAATAATTCCTTGTACAATTCAAAAGTAACCGTTCTTCCGTCTTCCAATTTAGAACCTTTATTTATCCATTGCCAAACTTGTGCTCTAGAAATTTCGGCTGTAGCTGCATCTTCCATCAGATTATGTAATGCCGCAGCACCTACTCCTCTCAGCCAAGATTCGATGTAAAGAATGCCCACATTGATATTCATACGCAAGCCCGCTTCGGTGATAGTGCCTTCACATGCAGTCAAGAAATCTGCTGCTACGAAAGTGTCGTTTTCACGAAGTATGTGATAGTTGTTTGGAGTTGGCATGTGCTCGTTAAAAATATCCATAGCCACTTTCACTAATCCTGGATGCGCCACCCAAGTGCCATCGTGTCCATTTTTTACTTCTCTCAGTTTGTCATTGGCTACTTTTTGGATAGCAGCATTGTTAGCTTCTTCATCGCCTTTGATGGGGATAAAGGCAGACATTCCGCCCATGGCATGTACTTTACGCTTGTGGCAAGTTTGTATTACTGCTCTGGAATAGGCCTCCATAAATGGGACTGCCATCGTTACCTGCGCTCTATCTGGCAATACAAATTGGTCGTATTTTCTTAGTTTTTTGATATAAGAGAAAATGTAATCCCAACGACCACAATTTAAGCCTGCCATGTGTTCACGGAGCTCATAGATAATTTCATTTAGTTCAAAAGATGCTAATATGGTTTCTATCAAAACAGTTGCTTTGATAGTACCTTGTTTTACCCCCAATTCAGCTTGTGCAAAAACAAAAACATCATTCCACAAACGTGCTTCGAGATGAGATTCTAATTTGGGGAGATAAAAATAGGGACCAGTGCCATTGGCTAAAAGTGTCTTGGCATTATGAAAAAAGTAAAGACCAAAATCGAACAATGAGCCGCTCATTTGCTCGCCATCTACTAGCACATGCTTTTCGTTTAGATGCCATCCTCTAGGACGGACTAGCAAGGTGGCTATGGTTTCATTAAGCGCATATTTTTTCCCGTTTTCATTTTCAAACGAAATAGTTTTGTTGATCGCATCTCTTAGATTTACTTGTCCATCAAGGCAGTTAGCCCAAGTGGGTGAATTAGAATCTTCAAAATCTGCCATAAAAACTTTCGACCCCGAATTTAGCGCATTGATAATCATTTTTCTGTCCACAGGACCTGTGATTTCCACTCTTCTATCTTGCAAATCGGCAGGGATAGGAGCAGCTGTCCAATCGCCTTCTCGTATTGCTTTGGTTTCTGGCAAAAAGTCGGGCAATTTACCGCTGTCTATTTCAGCTTGTCGAGCTACTCGCTTTTCAAGTAGTTCAAGCCTTCTGCTGTTAAACTGGGTATGAAGTTTAAGAATAAATGCTACAGCCTCATCGGTGAGTACCGAGGTGTAAGCTGGTGATATAGTTTCAGTAAAGGTTACATTTTTCATATCGCAAAGGTAGCTTTGTTTAAAGAAAAATCAAAAAGCGAATTTTCGCTGTTGAGAAAAATACGTTATATTCACATTATGCAACAGTCAAACGAATATATCAAAATCGTATTGGGTTTGAAACTCAAGAAAATCCGTTTAGAAGAGAAGCTTTCACTCAAAGAAGTGTCAAAAAAATCGGGTATATCAATTTCGTATCTCAACGAAATCGAAAATGGAAAGAAATATCCCAATCCGAAAAAAATAATGCAGTTGGCAGAAGCATACAAAATACCCTATGACCAGTTAGTCACTTTGAAGGTGAATAAAGACTTAGCTCCCATCGCTCATTATCTCAATTTGGAGATTGTAAATGACGATTTGTTAGAAACATTTGGTATTGAAAAGACTGCTTTGCTCGCTATTTTGCTCAAAGACCCTTATAAGGTATCTGCCTTTATCAATGCCGGTTTGGAGATAGCTAGGAACTATCAGCTAGATAGAGATCACTTTTATTTTTTGTGCCTGAGAGCTTATCAGGAATTGAATGAAAATTATTTTGAAGAAATAGAAGATGCTGCAGCACTATTTCGTAAAGAAAATTTTGGTGAACATGTGAGTGATGTATCTTCTACGTTATATCAACATTTATTAGAAAAAAATAGAGGATACAATGTACTGAAGTACAGTTTTAAAAAAGGGAGCGAATTGGCTACCTTGCGATCGGTTTATATTCCTGAAAAAAGGCAGTTGATATATAATGCTAAGTTGACCGAATCGCAAAAGATATTTTTATTTGGACGAGAACTGGGCTTTGAGTTGTTAGGTCTTAAAAAGCGCCCCTACACTACATCCTGGCTTGAAGTGTCTTCCTTTGACCATGTTATCAACAATTTTAAAGCATCTTATTTTGCACAAGCTTTACATATTGAAAAGGAGATGCTTATCAAAGATTTAGAATACTTTTTTTCTGCCACACGATTTAAGTCCAAATATTTAGTCAATCTCATGCAAAAGTACAACGCATCTCCCGAAATGTTGATGACTCGTATTACGAATGTATTGCCAAAGTATTTTGGGATTACAGAATTGTTTTTTATCCGATATAGTAGTAAAGAGGCGGACAAAAATCTGAAAGAAATTTCAAAAGAAATGCATTTGGTAAAGGCCACTACTAATCTCGATTATACGCAAAAAGAACAGTCATTTAGAAGAGAGATTACCCGTATAGTTGTACGCTATCTCAACGAAGAAATGGAATCGAAAGATGATTTTAAAATATCGGCTTTTGTGAGTCAAAGCCCACAGGGAAATGAGTATTTGACTATCTCTATCCTTATGCCATTGGCAGAGCTAGACAACAAAAACAATTCGGTGACCATTGGTTTTGTACTGTCTGATGCGTTGAAAAAGAAAATACAGTTTATCAATGATGCAAAATTTCAATCTACTGAGATTCAACAATACTTTGATGCCAAACGCAATAACGCCAGTGCTGTAGATACCAACGAATCAAAGAAAAAAATGTTAGCGGCCTATCAGGTTTTGAGAGAAAAAGTAATCAAGGGCGAAAATATTTAATCTACTTTTATCTTATTCGCTTGTTCTTTACAAGTAGCAATAAGTGAAGTCATATCGCTACCAATTGTGTCATTAATAAGCATTAGGGCCATACGTCTATTAAGTCTCGTAGTAGGTTTGCCAAAAATACGTACATCTGTATTGGGCAATGACAACGCAGCTGAAATGCCTGAGAAAACGGGTTTTTTATTACTTTCGTTAGTAGCCAAAACGACAGCACTCACACCTGCTCTATGTAAGTCGATGCTATGTATAGGTAAGCCTAATATAGCTCTTGCATGTAGTTCAAATTCTGTGAAGTTTTGTGTATTTGCTAGAGTTACCATGCCAGTATCGTGCGGACGAGGAGAAAGTTCGGAAAAATATACGCCTTTGTCTGTCAAGAAAAACTCTACGCCCCACAATCCAGCACCAGTGAGCGCTTTGGTAACTTTATCTGCCATTTGCTGTGCTTCTTTTAGGTCTGTATCGGATATAGCACATGGCTGCCAACTTTCCATATAATCGCCCCTTTCTTGGCGATGCCCGATAGGTGGACAAAAAAGGGTTTCGCCATTTTTTTGAGTGACGGTGAGCAAGGTGATTTCTGTGTGAAATGGAACAAACTCTTCGATAATCACTTCTTTCAAATCACCTCTACTACCCTCTATGGCATACGTCCAAGCAGCTACAATTTCAAATTCATTTCGTACTATTGATTGTCCTTTTCCAGAGGAAGACATGAGCGGCTTCACTACACAAGGCAATCCTATATCCATCACTGCTTTTGTAAACTGCTCTTGGGTAGTTGCATAAAAATATTTTGCCGTTTTAAGCCCTAATTCTTTAGAAGCCATATCTCGAATCAATTTTCGATTCATAGTATAGTTGGCGGCTTTGGCACTGGGCACCACTTGTATGCCTTGATTTTCATAATCAAAAAAACGTTCTGTTCGTATAGCTTCAATTTCGGGAACTATGAGGTCTGGCCTATGTTTGACTACCAAATGATCTAAGGCACTGCCGTCTAGCATATCTACCACTTCAGCTTCATGGGCCACTTGCATGGCAGGCGCACCTACATAATTATCTACAGCGATTACATATTGTCCTAGTCGTTGGAGAGCGATGGTTAATTCTTTTCCTAACTCACCACTACCAAGTAGTAAAATTTTCTTTTGCATTGGATATAAAGTTATATTAGCGTTGAGTGTAACATTACAAAATTATTTTGCGTAATTTGAAATCATACATGCAACAAGACAAAAATAGGATGACAATTTTAGGGGATGTTTTTCAAGACATCTTAAATGATTATAAAATGCTTGAAAAACATGGAGTAAGTCACGAGCTCTTGCGAAGCTATGTATATAATTGGCATGTAAATCCAGTAGTACTGTCAGATTTTGAGGGGAAAGTGCTATTTTGTAATCAAGCTTTTTTAGATATTCTAGGCTATGGATGGCATGAAATTGAAGGGAAATCTATTATAATGTTTTATGATTCGCTGGATAGTGATGCATTAGCGGTTCGATTACAGCGAAGACGTAAAGGGTTCACCGATGTATATGCAACAAAGGCAGCCAAAAAAGATGGTACTGTCATCACTACTGAAATAAAGGGGATACCAGCCTATAATACCAATCGAGAGTTTATTGGATCTTTTGGTGTAATCAAGGATGTGACGAATAAAATACTAGACGAAGAGCGTAAAAATCAGGTAAAAGAGCAGCTAGAGGAGGAGGTCGAAAAACGGACACGAGCATTGACTATTGCCAATTATCACATGGTGGCTGAGATCAAAGAGCGAAAATTGGTTGAAGAGGCATTAAAAGTTAGTGAGAAGAGATTTAAGGATTTATTTCTCAATTCTCCAGAAGCCATATTTGTTGAGGATTTTGAAGGTACTATTTTGGATGTAAATGATGCTGGATGTATTTTACATGGTCTCACTCGAGACCTACTTTTAGGTAAGAACGCAAGAGATTTTACTGCCGATTTACATCTGTTTGATAGTCGTCAAAGAAGTATCTCCATGGGGGAGTTAGATACTTTTGATGCAGAGATAATTCATGTTTCTGGGAGAGAAATACCTGTAGCTGTGAAGTCTGGTATTATTGAGTATAATGGGAAGTTGTCCGTGTTGTTACATGTCAGAGATATATCGGATAGAAAAAATTTCGAGTCTCAGTTATTAAAATTAAATGAAGAGCTAGATCAAAAGGTAAAAGATAGAACTTTAGAACTCGAACGAGAGATTAATTTTAAAACGATAGCTCAAGAAGAAATAAAAAAGCAAAATCTTTTTTTACAAAAATTGATCGATACTAATCCAAACCTCATTTATGTAAAAAGTAGCCATGGAGAGATAATTCTTGCAAATCAGGCTTTCCTTAGCTTTTTTAAATTGACACAAGACAAATTGAATGGAGCATTTGAAAATGATGTTTTTGAAGATGATAGTTTTGCAGAACAAAGTAAAATCTATAATGAATATGCTATTTTAGATCCTAATATTTTATTTGAATATAGCACGGAGTATAAATTTAAAAAATTAAACACTCCCGCATTTTTGAGAGTAGCGAAACAGTCTATTTCGTTACAAAACCAAGATTCTAAGTCAATCGTGACCGTTATTACCGACTTGTCAGAATTAAAGGAAAATGAGCGAAGGCTTAAATATTCAGAAAGTTTGTATCGCCAAATAGCACGAAATGTACCTAACTCAGCTATTTATGTTTTTGACAAAAAACTAGTATATCACCTTGCAGAAGGCTCACTGGTAGGCTCGATAAGTTTACCTAAGGATCAGATCGAGGGTAGGCATGTATTAGATACAGGCGAAGATATGGAGGTATTGAAAGAGCGAGCAATTCGATATCAGAAGGTAGTGGAGGGGCATAGTGACCAAATGCAAATTGATGAATTTGGCAGGTCGTATCTTGTGAATACTACACCTATTCGCAATGAACAAAATGAAATCATATTTGGATTAGTAGTGATACTAGACGTTACTGAACTCAAAAAAGCACAATTAGAGTTAGAGGAAAAGAACGATAAGTTAACTCATTCAAATGATGAATTAGAAAAGTTTGCCTATGTGGCTTCTCATGACCTTCAAAGTCCACTAAAAACGATTATAAGTTTCTTACAACTTTTAGAACAAAGACACGGATCCGCACTAGGAGATGAAGGCAAAGAGTTTATTAATTTTTGTATCTCTTCTTCGACTCGAATGCGCAATTTGATAGCTGATTTACTAAACTACTCGAGAGTAAACTCAATTTCAAGGCCTTTTGTTGAAGCCAATCTAAGTGAGCTCATGTTTGTAGTAACTAAAAATTTAGAATCAAATATTAACGCTAAAAATGCCCAAATTGAATTTGAGAATCTACCTACGATAATGGCAGAACCGTATATGCTGACTCAGTTGTTACAAAATTTGGTTGATAATGCGATGAAGTTTACAAAACCTGATCAGGCAATCAAAATAAATGTACGCTATTGCCAAACGGCCACGCACCATCAAATCAGCGTGGAGGATAATGGAATAGGGATAAAGAAGGAGTTTCAAGAAAAAATATTTCAGATTTTTCAACGATTGCACAATGATACCGAATATAGTGGTACTGGTATCGGTCTAGCAATTTGTAAAAAAGTAATAAATCATCATTCGGGAGAAATTTGGGTAGATTCAGTATATGGAGAAGGTACTACCTTCCATTTCACGATTAAAAAGAACCTGTAATCCAAAACAAATGTCAGCTCTTTAAGAAATCAATATTTCTACTCAATCCTGTGAATTTTGTGCGCTTCACTGCAGAACCTTTAAATAGTAATTGGAATTTTTTTTCATCTAGCTCTTCCCAATCTTTTTTTGTCATAGAAAGTAAGTCTGGGTGTGGCTGAAATGCTGATTCTATATGAGGTATAGACTGTGAATTGATAGGGCAAACCTGCTGACAAATATCGCATCCAAACATCCAATTTTCAAACTTTCCTTTCAACTCACTCGGCAACACTGCATCTTTCAATTCAATCGTATAATATGAAATACATTTTGACCCATCTATACTGAATGGAGTATCCAGCGCATGAGTAGGACAAGCATCTATACACTTCGTACATTTACCACAAAAATCGGCTACGGGACTGTCATATGCTAGTTCTACATCGAGCATGATTTCACAAAGAAAAAAATACGACCCTCTTCTCTTTGTCAATATCAAACTGTTTTTCCCTATCCACCCTATTCCCGCTTTTTGTGCCCATGCTCTTTCTAAAACAGGCGCGGTATCTACAAATGAACGCCCATTTATCGTATTATCTATTTCTTTGATTTTGGCCAAAAATGAATTTAATTTTACCCTCACTATGTCGTGATAATCTTGGCCCATGGCATACATGGCGATTTTAGGCGCATCTGGGTCAAGCTGTTTTTGATCCGTAAAATAATTATACGAAAGCGAAATTACCGACCTTGTCCCCTCTACCAATTTTGTAGGATCTACTCGCTTATCAAAATGATTTTCGAGGTAGTTCATTTTTCCTTGTTTATGCTGATTGAGCCAGCCTTCTAAAAAGCGCTCTGCATCGCTCAGGCGCTCTGCCTTAGCGATACCACAGTCCATAAAACCTAACTCTTTTGCGAGTTGTTTTATTTTTTGAGAAAGAAAAAATTTGTCCATCATCAAAATAATCTTTGAAATTAAGCAAATCAAAACCATCTTTACAAACTCATGGACGATAATTTACATTTGCACGACCAAAATCTAGCCCCAGAAGATCAAGAAATAGAGCGCGCACTGCGCCCTAAATCAATTGATGATTTTAAAGGGCAACCTCAAATTATTGAAAATCTTTTCATTTTTATTGAGGCTGCCAAACGAAGAGGCGAATCGCTAGACCACTTGCTTTTGCACGGCCCTCCAGGATTGGGTAAGACAACTTTGTCGCATATTGTGGCCAACGAGCTCAATGTGAGTATGAAGATTTCTTCTGGCCCTGTGCTCGAAAAGCCAGGTGATTTGGCTGGCCTATTGACCAATCTTGAACCCAATGATGTGCTTTTTATTGACGAAATTCATCGACTTTCACCAGTGGTTGAAGAGTATTTGTATAGTGCCATGGAAGATTTCAAGATTGACATTATGATTGAAACAGGGCCAAATGCTCGATCTATTCAGATTGCCCTCAATCCCTTTACACTCGTAGGAGCCACCACTCGGTCTGGCTTGCTTACGGCACCGCTTCGTTCTCGATTTGGTATTACCTGCCGCTTAGAATATTACAACTCTGAGGTGCTTTCCAATATCATCAAACGCTCATGCGCTATTCTCAAAACACCTATCCATGAGCAAGCTGCCCTCGAGATTGCCCGTAGAAGTCGAGGTACTCCTCGTATAGCCAATTTGCTACTGCGAAGAGTTCGTGATTTTGCACAGATAAAAGGCGATGGAACCATCACCTTAGATATAGCACAATATGCGCTCGAAGCCTTGAATGTAGATGCCCATGGATTAGATGAAATGGACAATCGCATTATCACCACAATCATCGATAAATTTAAGGGCGGACCTGTGGGCTTGACTACCATAGCTACCGCAGTGGGAGAGGAGTCTGGCACTATCGAAGAAGTGTATGAGCCTTACCTCATTATGCAAGGTTTTTTGAAACGAACTCCTAGAGGGAGAGAGGTTACAGACAAGGCATATAGACATGTGGGCAAAGTGCCTCCAGCAAGCAGCGGTTCACTTTTTAACTAAATAAAATTTAGTCAATTTTAATTTTTCCGTTTTCAAATCGGATAGCTATAATTTTAAACCATACGATGAGTGCGGCATAGATGAGCGTACCTACACTGCCTATCGCAAAAATGGAGAGTACAGGGTTTTGGATAGTTGGGAAAAAGTAACCTACAACATAAACAATCAAACCGATGGCAGTGATTTGAGCAAAGGATGTGTCATAAGGTTGTAGTCCAAATTTTCGTTTGACTAAGTACCATTTTAGCCATGTAAAAATCAACGCGGTAATAGATATAGCATATGCTGCGCCTACCATTCCCAGCTGAGGTATCAATATCAAATCTAGCACTAGTGTAATCATAAAAGCGCCCATCAAAAGTAGTGCTGACTCCCATTTTTTACCCGAATAAAAAAGCAATGTAAGGCTCGTGCCACCCAGCATATTGAGTACATAGCCAATGCTCACAATCGGCACAATTGGTAATGCAGCAAGGTATTCTGGTTTTATCATGGAGAGCAACGATCCTATGTTTAGGTTTATCATCACCGCTAGATAAAGTCCAATCACAAAAAGGTATTTGCAAGATTTATAATAGATATTCTTGAGCTCTTTGGTGTCATTTTCATGTAGTGCAAAGGCGATTTTTGGAGCAGAAATTCTATCGAGAGCATTGAGTGGCGTTTGAATAATGGTAGGTATAAATGCGACAACCGTATAAATACCTAACGTGCCTAAACCATAGGCCCCGAGTATGACGGCATCAATGGTGTTGAGTCCTAAACTAGCAAAGCCCGCTACCGAAACATAAAAACCGAAATAGGTCATGTCTTTGATGTTTTCTGACTTGAGTTTGTGCCAATCGACATGGAAGGAAGGATTGCCCACTATAATCAAATAGAATGCAAGTGCAAGCAGTTGTGCAAAATAAATCAGCACATAACCAATCATGAACTGTGAAAGTGATAGGTATTGATAATAATAAAAAAGTATCAAGCCGATATATAATATACGCACTATCACATCGCTTAAATAGGCAGGGATAGTCGATTTATAAAGTGCAGAAAGATAAGTGGTGAAAAGGGAGGTCAAGCCCATAAACACACTAAATGGGAATACAAGGTAGAAGTACGTTTCAAATAGTGGTGATTGGGTAGCGTATTTGGCTACAATCCAATCTTTCAATATGAGAATAGCGAGAAATACGAGCAAAGAACCTAAAACAGGAAAAAGTGCTAAAAAGCCGAAAAATCCATGATGTTTTTTCTCTGCGTTAAAAAACTTTGGGAAGTATCGGATGCAGATATTGCCTGCACCCAGTGGAATCAACGTGCCCACTAAGGTTGAAAAAGCAAACATTACTCTGCTGAGACCTATCACTTCTGGAGGTAGCAACTTAGGTTGTATCACGATGAGGCTCGCGAATCCTATCAAAATTCCTAAATAAGAACTGATGGTGTTTTTTATTCCTTGTCTTTTGACTACGCCCATTTATATTATTGTTGCCATTTGCGCATAATTACTTCAATAGCGTGAGATTACCAATTTTGAAACAAAATCAATAATTCAAATTAAATATATTCGCACCATGGTAGATAATACGTTTGTACAGAAAGTAGCCGATAGCATCATCGACTTAAATACCTTTGGTACTCGAAAATTTGCAAAGTATTTGCTTTATTTTTTGATTCAAAAACCAAAGGAAAAGATCATAGCAAATACGCTACACAACTTTGTGATGACAATGCATCCCGCACAAGACAAAGCAGGCGTAGAACACGAAATTTATTACAAAGGCACTTATGAAAAGGGGATATTAAATCTGTTAAAACAATTGCTGGCAAAAGATGACAATATGGTGGATATCGGTGCCAATATCGGGTTTGTTTCATTGTACGCCTCTACTGTAGTTGGCTCTAATGGGCGTATATTTTCATTTGAAGCGAACCCTGAAACAGTACCACTGCTCGAAGAAAACATCAAGATTAATTCTTTCAACTATTACGAGTTCTTTATTTTTGACAAAGGCAACGATAGAATTTATAAACTCCCAAAAAATACGACCACAGATCAACTCCTATTTAATAACAATGTGGTATGTATCTCAACAAATCGAGTATCCACTCTACCTTCTTCTTTTTTTGTCTAGAAAACAAACTACACCTTGACTACCACTGATATTATTATTCTTTTTCAAAAAATTAAAAGAGAACTCAAACTTAAGCTGAGCCTAGGTTTTGATTTTATACTTTTCAAGTTTAATGCAAAGTTTTATTCTCCATATCAATCAAAAAAAGTACGACTTTATTTAGGTGAAAATTTTCCACCACGTATTCCTCGAATGATCAAATGGCTTAAAAGAGAAGCAGACTTTAATGCTATCTTGATATGCCATGAAAATGGATTCACAAAACAGTTTTCGAACGATACCATAGATGAAGTTGTTTTGTATCGAAATGAATGGCACCTCAAACGAATTTTAAAATCGTTTGAGAATATTGAACTGATTCATGCTTTTGGGCCTAAGTCGTTTTATCCAGATATAGCACGACAATTTTTGCCGGCTATAAAGTTTATCTATGATATGCAAGATGTTCTTGTTATTTACTATGGCAAAGACGTAGCGATACCTTGGTATCAAAAAGAATTTCCACACGAACAGAATTGCCTACAACTGAGTGATGGATTGGTTTCGCATGGACTAGAACCAATTCCTGCAACTAAGATTTATGGCTTCAAGCCACAAAATAAGCGATTGTTTTTTCCTCTATTTTGCGATGATGATGTTTTTCAAAACAGGCAAAAGGACTGGTCGATGGAGAATATTTCTGTTGTGTATGCGGGCGAAATACAAGGCGCTAGTAGAGATAAAAAGCAGTTTGGAAATGTTCAATTTTTCGAATTGATAGAAACATTGTCTGCACAAAAAATCCATTTCCATATATACCCTGTACCATCGAGTTACGTTATATTTGGGCATGAGTATGAGGCCATCGCTAAAGTCAATCCATATTTTCATATTCATCAATCTGTGCCTCAATCGCAGCTATCGAGCGAGCTATCAAAATATCATTTTGGTATTATTCCTTTCTTTAAAGAAAACACCAATCTTTCTGATGACAAAAATCATTATTCTACTTCATTGAAGTTGTTTAATTTTATAGAAGCAGGGATTCCCATTATTGTATCAAAAGAAATCGGATTTCAACATTGGATGGCGACTCGATATGGTGCGGGCATTGGGGTTTATAAAAAGGACTTGAGCAATTTGAGGCAAATATTTGAGGGTTTAGACTATCCTAAAATGGTATCTAACTTGATAGAACAGAGAAACAAATTAGCTTTGAGTAGAAACATACATCGGTTGGACCAGTTTTACAATAAGATTATTCAGTCTAAAAATAACGTTTAATCAACTGATGAAGGAATTCTATATTTCAAATTTTTAAGACACATTATGAAGACACTTATTGAGAAAAGCTTGAACAATACTCCACTTTATGGACTAGGTAAATTTTTTTTCCACAAAGGAAGATCAATACTATACTTTTTAGAAAAAGCTTATCTGAGTTGTATTAATTTTTTATTACCTAAAAGATATACAGTATCTAAAGTGCCAAACTATGTTTTAGAAAATTACGCTGATTTTAGAAAAGATTTGGAAACTTATGAAAGTGCTTGGCCGTACGCTCAAAGAGATACGAATCGAATTTTTACAGCGAAGTATCTGTTTGAAATGGTAGCAACCTTAGACGTAGGTGACTATGCAGAATTAGGGACTTATAGAGGGTCTTTTGCTCGACTTATATACAAATACAAAAGTAAAAACTCGAAACTCTACTGCTTTGACACATTTGAAGGCTTTGACAGCAAAGATGTAGAGAAAGAAACAGTCGTATCAGGTGATATTATAAAATCTGGTTTTTTCTCAGACACAAATTTAGAGTCTGTAGCAAATTATATCACGCAGGGTAGTGCAGATAGTAGTGATAGTTTAATTCTTAGAAAAGGGTTTTTCCCAGCTACTTTCGAGGGTTTAGAAAATAAAAAATGGCGCTTCGTATTGCTGGATGCAGATCTTTATGAGCCTCAAAAAGCAGGACTTGAGAAGTTTTGGGATGCGATAGTCGAAGGAGGCGTATTGATGATACACGACTACAACGCGTCTTATGCCGGTTCTAAAATAGCTACAGACGAATTTTTTAAAAACAAAAAGGTAGATTTAATTCCTATTGCAGATAATGCGGGAACTGTTTTTGTAATCAAACATTAATCAAAAGAATATCAAATGAAAGCGATTGTAACAGGAGGTTGTGGTTTTATTGGAAGTCATATTACCGACAGACTTTTGAATGAAGGATATACAGTTATTGTGATAGATAATATGAGTACAGGACGCAGACTTAATCTTGAGCATCAATCTGGCAACCAAAAATTGACTATTGTAGAAGCTGACATAAATGATGTAGAAAAAACTTATCCATATTATATGGGAGTGGATGTGGTTTACCACATCGCTGCATTGGCGGATATAGTGCCTTCCATCGAAATGCCACAACAGTATTTTAGATCCAATGTGGATGGCACTTTTAGTGTGTTAGAATGTGTGCGAAAGGCTGGCGTAAAACGTATGATTTATGCAGCCTCATCATCTTGCTATGGGTTACCTGATGTTTTTCCAACACCAGAGTCTGCGCCTATTCGTTCGCAATATCCGTATGCGTTGACCAAAAATATGGGTGAGCAACTTTGTATGCACTGGCATCAAGTATATGGTATCAATGTAACGGCTACTCGCTTTTTTAACGTATATGGCACTCGCTCTCGTACCTCGGGTACATATGGTGCTGTATTTGGTGTTTTTTTAGCACAAAAACTCAACAATAAACCCTACACTATTGTAGGAGATGGTACACAAACGAGAGATTTTACTTACGTCACAGACATAGCCGATGCATGTTATAATGTTGCTCTGAGGGAAGATGTGGGTGGAGAAGTATTTAATGTAGGCAGTGGAAATACGTATGCCATTAATGATCTAATAGACCTATTGAAAGGTGAAAAAATCTATATTCCAAAGCGACCTGGCGAACCAGACTGTACTTTTGCTGATATTACGAAAATCAAAAGCACTATAGGTTGGACACCAAAAGTATCATTAGCGCAAGGTGTAGCCAAGATTTTGGAACACATTGATTACTGGCGCGATGCACCAGTTTGGGAGCCTAAATCTATTGCTAAGGCTACCGAAGGTTGGTTTAAATATTTAGGAAAATAGGACTATGAAATTGATTATTAAAATACTCAGCATCTTAAATCGACTTCCGATTATAAAAAATGTTTTTAAGCTCATAAGCTTTGCAAAAGCAGAGGAAGATGAGAGAAAGCATAGTAAGTTAATTTCTCCAACAAACACTGTGGTCTCTGGTTATTTTAAAGGAGTGAAATATCCAACCCTGCAAGCCTACGGTAGTGGTCTATTTACTAAGATTTTAGGAAGCTACGAAGATGAATTGCATCCACTTTTTAAAAGCATAGAAAAAAAACAATATAGACAAATTTTGGATATAGGATGTGCAGAAGGTTTTTATGTAGTTGGCTTGGGATTAAAACATCCAAATGCGTCCATTTTTGCTTTTGATATAGATTTAAATGCGATTGCGTTTTGTAAACGATTTGTAGCAGCTAATCATCTTAAAAATAAAATTGATTACAAAGGATTTTGTGATGATGCTTTTCTATCAACGTTTAAATTTGAAAGTCCTAGTCTTATCATATCTGATTGTGAAGGTTTTGAAAAACAATTATTTACTCAAAAATCTATGGACAATCTAAAGCAAACAGATGTTTTAATAGAGATACATGATGATTTTGAAGGTCAAATGTCAACATACATTAAATCTATGTTTGTTAAAACTCACAGTTTAATAGAGATCAAGAGTGTGCTGAAAAGTTCGCTAAGCTATCCTACACTCAAAGAGAAGTTTTCGCCAACAAATCTCACCGATACTTTGATAATAGAAAGAAACTATACCCAAAGTTGGTTTTTCTTTACTCCTATCATTCAATAGATTATTTTTTTGAATTCAAAGAAAATTTTATAATTCTAAATTAAGTATTTAAAATTATAAAATCAAAAGCTATGAAAACAATTAAAAAATTCTTGGTTATTTTCTTTTTTTCTATTTCATTACATACTTTTTCACAAACACAAACAATTGATTACGTTACTAACACAACTGATTGGTTAGCATTTAATGGGTCTTCAAGACTTGCTGGAAATGGTTGGAATACTGTTTCTTACTCTACGCAAAACTGGGTAACTCCATTTAATGGAAATGGTGGTACTTTAGGAAGTACATGCCTTGCTCCTTATAGTGTGCCTACAGGTGGGAATGTTTTAGGTATTCTATTACCAGTTATTTGGTCAAGACAGACTGGATTTGCAGGCGATACGGCTTGTTTTAGAAGAATAATAAATATACCTTCATGCGGTAGAATAGTTCAAGCAACAGTAACTTTTGCTTCTGATGATGCTTCTACATTATTTATAAACGGAAGTCAAGTTGGAACTAGCACTTCAGCTCAAAGAGTTTTAAATTATAACTCTCAGCAGGCTTGTTCTATCTTTAATAACGGTGTTAATGTTATCGCTGCTGAAGCACGTGATCAAAATCCAACCTGTATGAGTTTTGTGTGTGGAATAAGAATTGTTATTGATACAACAAATTGCTGCTTAACTAGCCCAACTTTTGGGACTTGCGCCACAAGTAATGTTCCAAGAAGAACTGGAACAAACTCATTTGGTTGTAGTAGGATTTGGGATAATGGTACTGGAGTGGTCATTAATAATACTTTTGCTGCTCCTCGATTATTTACTGGTACTGGTGTGTCAATTGTTGGATCTCCCGCAAACCCTACAACTGCTTCTTTAGACGTAAGAGGGTTAACTTTTACTAATTCACTTGTAGTTTCCTCTGATAAAAGACTTAAAAAAGATATTAAGTCAATAAAAAATCCTCTTGATAAAATTTTACAATTAGAAGGAGTAAGTTATAATTGGAACAAAGAGGCATACCCTAGTCGTAATTTAGACAACTCAATTCAAGTTGGTTTCTTAGCCCAAGATGTTGAAAAAGTTTTTCCAGAGGCAGTGTTTAAAGACAATGAAGGATTTTATGCTATGAACTATAATGCATTTATTCCATTACTCACGGAAGCAATAAAAGAGCAAAATAAACGAATTGAAATTTTGGAAGAAAAGCTTGCGAAGTGTGGTTGTGTGGAAGAAGAATCAAACTTAGTGCCATTAAAAAATGATAAGACCTACTTAGAGCAAAATAATCCTAATCCACTAAGTATTCAATCAGAAATAGGTTACCATATTGCTGTTGATTTTTTTAGTGCTAAAATTATGTTTATGGATTTGACTGGAAAACTTCTAAAAATTTATGATGTAAATCAAAAGGGTGATGGAAAAATAACGATTAACTCTTCTGAATTTCAAAATGGCATGTATATATATAGTTTAATTATTGACGGAAAAGAAATTGATTCTAAGAAGATGCAAGTCCTAAATGGTAAATAAGTATATCGTTTCTTTTTAATTTTAAAGTAGCCTTTTTAGGCTACTTTTTTATTTTCATAACTAGCCGTTCGTAATTCGATTTTGCGAATCTTTTAGTTTAAGTTATTGTGTTATAACAATCATTTTCATTTTATTATACTTGCAGTGTTATGAGAGAAAAAGTTGTGACTCTAGAATCATTAAAAATATTTTGTGATCAAGCTCGAGCAGAAGGTAAAAAAATAGCCCATTGTCATGGCTGTTTTGATTTGATGCATCCTGGGCATATTCGCCATTTTCAATCTGCTGCTAAAGTGGCTGATGTGTTGGTGGTCACGCTCACACAAGATAAATTTGTAAATAAAGGCCCGGGTCGCCCAGTGTATGGCGAGCAAGTGCGAGCCGAAACTATTGCTGCATTGGCTTGTGTCGATTTCGTAGCCATCAATCAATGGCCTACCGCTATTGAAACTATTCAGCTGATAAAGCCCGATTTTTATGTAAAAGGTCCTGACTACAAAGATCAGTCTAAAGACCTCACTAACAACATTGGACTCGAAGAACAGGCTGTAAAAGCGGCAGGAGGGGTGATGTACATCACCGATGATGAAACGATGTCATCATCGCAGCTTATCAATTCGCATTTCTCACAACTTAGCGATACCGTACAGAAGTATCTTGAGGAGTTCAAGGCGCAGCATAATCCTGATAGTATAAATAATCAGCTCGAGGATCTAAATAAACTAAAAGTACTGGTTATAGGGGATACAATTATTGATGAGTACCACACTTGCACACCAATAGGGAAATCGTCTAAATCGCCCACAATATCTACCATTTTTCGCTCTGGGGTATCGTATGCGGGAGGGACATTAGCTATCGCCAATCATCTCGATCAGTATGCTAAACAGGTGCACATCGTTACGCTTTTAGGCAAAGAGAATTCGCAACAAGAGTTGATCGATGAAAAGCTATCGACTGCGGTGTCTAGAAAATATTTTTACCGCCCCGATGCGCCTACGCCTACTAAGCGCAGATACATCGACACCTATCTCAATCTCAAATTGTTTGAGGTTACGTTCATGAACGACCGCCATCTCGAAACGCCCAATGAGCAAGAAGTGATAGCTTACCTCAAGGAAGTAATAGCCGACTACGATATGGTAATGATAGCTGATTTTGGGCATGGATTTATCACCCCCAATATCATTGATTTTCTGGCGAAAAGTGGAAAGTATTTGGCTGTAAATGCACAAACGAATTCTAATAACTATGGATTCAATTATATCACTAAATACCCCAAGGCGGATTTTATTTCGATAGATGAAAAAGAACTCAGACTTCCATTTGGCGATGCGTATGGCAGTATCGAATCATTGATTCTAAAACTCCATGAAATCAATCATTGTGGATATATCCAAATCACGCTTGGAGCAAAAGGTTCTATGGTGTATAAAAATGGAAAATTCTATTTCACTCCTGCTTTTGCGGCTTCTGTAAAAGATAGTGTAGGTGCTGGCGATGCAGTGCTTTCGGTGACCTCGCTTTGTGCTTTCAATGGTATGGCTCCAGAGCTAGTATCGTTTGTAGGCAATTGTGTGGGCTCCTTGGCGGTAAACATACTCGGCAATGAGCATCCTGTTTATAAAAAAGATTTGACTAAATTTATAGCGCACTTTATCAAATAATTTATTCTACTGTTATGCTCATTCCTGATTTTGTATCTACTTTCCAAAAACGGTTTGTTGATTGTATTGAAAACGTAAAAGTCTTTGACAATGAAGGCGTAGAAATGAGTTTCAATGATGGGATAAGCCGTTCGGTAGAGCTTTTGTTAGCTATCGAAAAACAAGGTAAAAAACTCATGCTTGTAGGCAATGGTGGAAGTGCAGCTATAGCTAGTCACATGGCACTTGATTTTTGGAAAAATGCTCACGTAAAAGCTACTGCATTTAATGACTCTTCGCTGTTGACGGCTTTAGCCAACGATTATTCGTATGCCGAAGTGTTTTCAAAAGCTATCGAAATGTTTGGAGAGCAGGGTGACGCACTCATGGCCATTAGTTCATCTGGCAATTCAGAAAATGTGGTAAATGCGGCTTTAGCTGCCAATAGAAAGCAAATTGATGTAATTACTTTTTCGGGATTTGCTACCGATAATAAACTTAAACCACAGGGTGCCATAAATTTTTATGTAGGTACCGAATCGTATGGTTTAGTAGAAACGGCTCATGCTTATATCATTCACGTTATTTTAGATGCAAAATTATACTGTATAGACAAAGTGAATATTTTCGACAGAAATAAGAAAATGTAACCAGCGTTTCTATTTACTTGCTTGAAAAGCAATATCCATCTTTACAATTCCCAATTTTATTTTCACCTTTTGTAACGAATATCGTGTCTGTTTTTATTTGGCTTTTTGAATAAAAAAGCGGTATGTAACTTTCAAAATCTTTAGTTATAAAGTGAGCATTATTTTTCTTTACATAGCTCGTAAATGTGTCTTGAGAATAAAGCGAAAGACGAGGTAGTAAAAGCACTAAACTTAGGTTGAAAAATAACGCACAACCTACTATCATCACCGCTATAGCAGGTGTGTTTTTTTTCAAATGAAACAAAATAATAGCCGCAATTATCGCTCCTACAAACAAGATAGGGAGTATGATTTCATAACTATTCCAATAGACTTGTTTTGTGAGCGCAGATTTCCAAAATGGAGAATCTATATAAGCAGATAAGCGGTCTTGCTGCCCACTGCTAAAGAGATACATCACACCACCCACCGCCACAGCCCACATGACTGCACCTGTGAGCAATATCGCGCTATCCACTAGTTTCCAACTGCGTGCTTTGATGTAGAGTTTGTATAAAAAATAGGCACCCAAAAAGGATAAGGGATAAAAGGCCAGCGTGATTTGATTAATAAATTGGCGATGGTGGAAATAGATTAACACAAATACTAGAAGCAAGAGGGAAAGCATCCACCGCTTGAGTAAAAGTTGATGAATGGTATCGTCTGCATTGCGTTTGAGTACTCGCCAAATCAAAAAAGACGAAGGGAAAAATCCGATTAATAAAACCAACATAAAAAGTGGGAGTGAGCGTATGCCACTGGTGTTCTCGGTGGCTAAAATGCCAATCTGCGACTTGATGTAAAGGGTGAGTTTTGAGAAGCTCAATGACCCATCTTCAAAATTGACCCATAGAAAAATAAACAAGGCTTGAAACAAAAACCACCATACGAAATTGCTAAAACTAAAGGTTATTCTACCTTTGTTCCATAACAACACAATTGTGACTAAAACCACTATAATCAAAAAATTGATACTACCAGTAGTGAGCATGGCTAGTGAGCAAAGAAGAGCGGAGTAAAACACGGAACGAAACATTAGGCTGTTCATCATTTTGCGCGGAGCAAATTCATCTTTGATAGACACTTTAAACAAAAAATAGGCACTCAAAAACACAAGATAATTGCCGAGTGGGTCGCTGATACCCGATTTGAAATAGAAGATAGATAGGAATGAAGAGCCGAGTAACAATGCCCAAAACACCCCGAATGCCGAACTGAAATAATAACGGCCTATACGAAACGCCATCAACATGCTCAATACACCTATAATCGCATTAGGAAAACGAGCGGCAAATTCGTTGACTCCAAAAACATAGAAGGAGGCTGTCTGGAGCCATGTGAAAAGGGGAGGAGTGAGCGCCACAGGCTCGAAGTTGAGTTGCACTTGTCTAAATGATTGGCTTAATAACATCTCTCTGGCATATTCTGCAAAGCGTAGCTCGATTGTATCGAACAAGCTGACATTGCCCAATAGCGATACAAAAATGACCAGTCCTATCATAATGATGAGTAGCTGTGTCGGGAATTTGGCAAATTTATCTGTAAATAGTTTCATGCTATAAGTCCAAATATACTCTAATTCGCTGTTTTTTGAATAAGCCATTGGTAAAAAGCAATGCAGAGAGATAAAGTTGTATAGCAGTAGAAAATAAGACTGTCTTTGTTTTAGAAAGGTAGGTGAGTATTCAGCAATTCAGCAATTTTGACTGTGCTGGTGTGTGGGAGAAAGTATTCCCGAATAGTCATTGTTTTTATGTTAAGTACAATATCTTTTTGCTAAATAACGTTAAACAATAAATCCAGTACATGCACTACGACTACCTCACCAACACCACCAGCTATGTTTCGCCCATATCAACTCTTGGTAGTCGTATTGCTCAATGGCATTCTATTACCTCAAAAATCTACAGCGCAGCAGCCGAAGCATTTTAAAACAGACAATTCCCTTTACGAAAAGCAGGGAGGTAATTTATCTATCGGTCTGCGCAATACACTTAGCACTTTTAATCATGGCAATTGGGCACAAGTAGGCACTGGTGTAGGCGGACAATTGCGATTGCAACTTACAGACCGGGTCAATACGGAATGGTATGGCGATGTGATTTCAAATAACGTTGAAAATATAGCTCACCGATACGATTATCATGTTGGTTGGAGTGTAATGTACTACTTTCTTCATCCTAGAGGTTTCCAGCGTAAATTTACACCCTATATTGTCGCTGGGCATTGCTTCGATTTTACTCAAATCAAGCTAAATGGAGAAAAAAATCCTGCACATTCGCGATGGAGTTCGGCTGTGCAAATGGGGATTGGGTGTAGCTACAATATCACCCCAAAATTTGACATCACTTTAGTATCGCAGTATATGCTACACCTCGGTAAGGAGCTTCATGCACATGCTGAAGAAGATGGAAGTTTGCATGTAGAAGAACATAAAAATGCAGGCTGGGAAGGACATCTATTATTCACACTTAGTTTTAACTATAAATTTTTGAAATTATGGAAACCAAAAACAAAATTATAACTACCATTGTGAGTCTGATTTTCGTGACTCACATCGCTGCCCAACCGATAGTTATACAGCGAAAGGGTAATCTTCGTGTACAAGGAAATATTGCGGGCGCATATTTATTTAAACAAAAAGTATTTATTCCTTACGTCACGGGCGATTTGGATTTGTTTTTTGACAATAATGTTGCGATTGCTGGTTCGTTTTGGATATCGCTCCCTATTGGCTCTACGAAAAGTGGGCTTGTGCATAATCATGCTATACTGGGAGGGGTAAATTATCATCCGCTCAAAAAAGGCCGATGGGATCCATATATCGGCTTGACTCCAGGTATTGGGCTGGTACAAATGGAATACAAAAAAGACGGACTAACTAAGCGTACGCCTCTGTCTGTTGTACCGCTCTTGAGTGCCTCAGTTGGGTGCAATTATTACATCGGTTCTGTGTTCAATTTTTTTGTAAAAGCTCAAGGAGTATCGGGTCAGTTTTTTAAACTTGAAAAGCAAACAGTTCGGCTTGATGATGTGCGATTTACAGCTGGCTTGGGTTGGAATTTTAACCTTTGGAAACCAAAGACTAAGTAGCCGATTGGTAGTTGGTACTTTTTCTACTCAAATTTATTTTCTCGATATAGTAACTAGCTAAAATTCATTTCATGCTGTAAAATGGTATGAAGCAAGTTGAAAATAAAAAAAATTAATATCGGATAGTTTTAAAATCAAAAAAAACGATGTATATTTATCGGATGAAATGGGAAATTGATATAACCGATATTAATGGACTACTGCCTCAAATCGAAAGGCTAGAGCAAAAGAAGCAAGCCCTTACTGCCCAAAGACCTCTGCCCGCTATAGCTATGCAACGTATAAAAGAAGGCTTGTATGTAGAGTGGACTTACCATAGCAATAGTATAGAAGGCAATACCCTCACGCTGAGCGAAACACGCATAGTGCTGGAAGATGGCATGACAGTGCGAGGCAAATCGCTCAAGGAGCATTTTGAAATCATGAATCACCATGAGGCTATCGATCATTTAGAAACTTTAGTGAAGCCCGATTATACGCTTTCTGAAAGAGATATTTTAGATATCCATCATTTGGTTTTAAATAAAATTGAGGCAGACTATGCAGGGCGGTGGCGAAATGGCGGTGTGCGGATAGTAGGGGCTAATTTTATACCACCCAATGCCCAGTTAGTACCTGATTTGATGAGCGACTTGGTCGCTTTTGTAAATGATAACCCTTTACAAATTTCTGCTGTGGCATTGGCGACTATTTTTCATCATCGTTTTGTGTGGATTCATCCATTTTTTGATGGCAATGGGCGTACTGTCCGTCTAATGATGAATCTGATTTTGATGAGAGCTGGTTTTCCACCTGCTATCATTTTACGCAATGATCGCAAGAAATATTATGATGCGCTCAATCAAGCAAACAAAGGTTCTTATGCCAAGTTAGTGTTGATGATGATGCAAGCTTTAGAACGATCTATAGATATTTACCTAGGGGCATACCCAGATGCAGAAGAGTACCAGCTGATATCGAGTATCGTGTCTGAGCTTGATGTGCCTTATGGTCAGGAGTATGTAAGTCTGCTCGCTCGCCAAGGCAAGATAGATGCTTACAAAGAAGGGCGAGATTGGCTCACTACCGAAAAGGCGGTTAAAGATTATATAGCTAAGCGAAAAAGGAATAGGAAGTTGGTGTAGTGTGTGTGTCGGCTAGCTCAACGTTTTATTGGTCAAAAAAAAACACTATTCACTCTTTCTTTTCAGCAACTCCATACTAAGTTGGAGGGCATCTATACTAGACTGTAAACTCTTTACTAGTTGTGGGTCATTGTTGTTTTGGGTTTGAATATTTTGCGAGTTTTCCCCATTCGTTATTTGTATAGTTTGCGAACCATTGGATTGGTGAATGAGAGAATATAGGGGCATATTGAAAATCTTGGCTATAGCTTCTAATCGAGAGAGTGTTATTTCTACTTTTCCGTTTTCTAACTGCGAATAGGCAGTTTTGCTGATAGCCAAATTAGCGGCTACTGCCTCTGCGCTTATATTAGCCCCTTTTCTAATTTCTTTTATTTTCAAGGCGGTTAGCTCGTTTATATTCATATAGTATTGATTTTAAATATATAATATCAGAACAAACATAAAGAAAATCGGAACAAAAAAATAACATTTGATGATACTAATATAAAAAAATCTCGTTTTCTTTATGTAAAGATAATTTATCTGAAACAAAGGGCGAGGGTAGTAGCCCCCTAAATACTGCCAATCGAAAGAAGCAAAAAGGCTGCTGACGAGCATCCAAAAAAAGCCGATGGAGAGGGTGGCGTATCTACACCTAAAACGGATACCAGCCCATTAGGTTATGCAGCTGCGAAATGGATGGACCTACCAATTTTTAATAACCAAGTTTTTGCCTCGCATTTTTAGTAAAAAAAAGGGGATGGATTATGAAAAGATTAGAAAGTTTAGCAAAATTTGGACTCAATAAAATTGAGCACAAAAGCACCTTAAAATCTACAACTGGAGGAATTACATCAAGACTAACAGGTGCTCCTATGGCTCCAGTTGGTGGAGGTGGGGTTTTTGGAAATCCAACAGCTTTAAATGTCCCTACAGATGGTATAAGACTTGATGACGGAAGGGCATAAATTTATTGGCGGTCAACATTAAGTTGACCGCCTTTTTCAATGATTATGATTGCAATAATTACAACAACAGAAGATTTGACTTCGGATATAGTTATAAGTTGGCTAGAGAATAGCAAAACCCCTTATGTACGAATAAATAGTAACGAGATAATTGAAAATGGGAATTTAGAATTTATTTTATCAAATTCCAAAAGCTTCATTAGGATTAAAAAGTTTGAAATTGAAAAGGTTAAAGTTGTATGGTTTAGGAGGTGGGATACATTCAGCACTTTTGAAGACTTTAAAAGCAAAAAACCTGAGTTAAAAGAATCATTAAAGAATTATGTTTGGAGGGAGTATTATGAAATGTCTAGGTTGTTTTTTCGATATATATATTCAAATGCCAAATGGATCGATATACCTGACAGTATTTCTAAATCATTTTCTAAAATAAACCAGCTTGAAATTGCAAAAGAAATGGGTATGACTATCCCTTATACAGAGATAGTATCCTCAAAAAGTAGGCTTATTCAAATAATGAAGAAAATGGAAATTATTACAAAGCCAATTTCTGATTTGTCAAACTTATTATACGAAAACAATTTATTTCTATTGTACACAACAAAAATTACCGAATCTGATTTAGAAAAAATGCCTGACTTTTTTTTCCCCATTTTGATACAAGAAAACATTGTTAAAACTTTTGAAATAAGATCATTCTTGTTAGAGAACAAGATTTACTCAATGGCTATATTCTCCCAAAGAAACAAAAAAACAGCTAACGACTTTAGGCAGTATGACTTTTCGAATGCAAACCGCTGTGTTCCATATAAACTTTCCAAAGATTTTGAACAAAAAATATTCAATTTTGCAAAGAATGTATCTTTAACAACAGGAAGCTTTGACTTTATTTATGACATCAAGAAACGTTTAGTCTTTTTAGAGGTAAACCCTTCTGGACAGTTTGGAATGGTTTCGCAACCATGCAACTATAACATTGAAAAAATTGTAGCTAATGAACTAGCTAAAATGTTAACTTAAAATGAAAAAAGACGAATTTAAAAATGAAATTCTAAAACTCCTTGCTAAACATGAGTACTCAATTCCAGTAAACTTGACTATGGTACAGTTTATATCTGAATATAAGAAAAATGGCAAAAGATATTCTACAGTAGGAGAAAAATACCCCTTTCACAAGAAAATTTCTCAAATCACATGAATAATATTGTCGAAGTATTAAAAGCGTTTGAATCATGCAAATTTGTTAAAGGGTTTACAAAGGCTGTAATATATGACTTACAAAGATATTCTTACTATGAAGTCCCAAATAGCTTAATTGATTTTTTAAAAGATGGCGAAGGTAAATCCAAGCTATCAATTATAAATCAATATCCAGGAATCGAAAAGAAATATGCCCAAGAGTACTTAAATTTTTTATTAGATAAAGAAATAGTTTTTTTTACTGATACTCCTGAAAACTACACCCCTATAAGCGATAATTTTGAAACGCCATATTTGATTACAAATGGGATAATAGATCGTGATAGTAATTCATCATATAGTTTTCAAGATGTAGTAAGTCAATTCGAAAAGTTAAAATGCGAAGCACTTGAAATAAGGTATTTTGACAACATCGGATATAATGATTTAAAAAAGCAGTTGGAATTTTTGGAATTTATGAGTTTTAGGTCTATTGATTTGATATTAAAACATGATGAATCACAACCGATAAAGAGATTTGTTAACTTCATAAATAAAAATGATATTTTTAATAGAATTCTTATTCATAGCAAACCCGATACTATCCCAGAAGTAAAAAATCAGTGCTGGAAAATAAGCTATACAAGCGCGAATATATCTAATGAAACTCATTGTGGAGTAATAAATAAAGAAAATTTCATTGTAAATGATTTGTTCTTTAGAGAAAGTAAAACTCACAATAATTGTTTGGCATATAAGCTATCAGTTGATAGATTTGGGAATATAAAAAATTGCCCATCAACGTCAATTATATTTGGGAATGTGGATTCTTTATCATTAGAGCAATCGTTAAGCAATAAAGATTTTAAAAAATATTGGTATATAAATAAGGATGTAATATCGGACTGCAAAATATGCGAGTATAGATACATGTGTACTGATTGCAGAGCATATTCTTTAGATAGTAGTGATGGCAATCTTAATAAACCCCAAAAATGCAATTATGATCCATTTGAAGGAAATTGGATTTAAAAGAATCCTTTTAAGTCCAATTCTAGTGTTGTCTTTTATGACAGCTATATGTCAGCAAGAGACCTACTTTGATGATACTTTTGAGTCGAGGTTGTTTGAGCTGAAATGTAGTTGCGCTGGTGAGGATAAATCTAAGTCGATTGAACTTTTCAAAATAATTGAAAACAAACTTTTTCTTTCACAAAAAATAGAGTTTATTAATTGTTATAAGAATATCAAAAGCACTAAAAGCGCAATTCGCATGTTAAACAAGCATCTGCTTTTAGAAAGTTATGTTGATTTTGTTGAAATAGAACAAATATTGGACATGGAAATAAAAGTCCACAAGCAATATAACCGTTTGAAACATTTTTATATACAAAGAAATGACAAAATCTACCAAGATACATTAATGAAAGATTTGTTATCATATTATGAAGTTGATCAAAAAAACTCCCTGATTCTCCTTGATTCAATAGTAAACAAATACGGTGTTGAAAGTGAAAGAGGCCAAGTAATTTTAATGGAAGTTATGGAATCAAACTCCACAAGTTTAAATTTTGTCTTATCAAGTAAATTTTGTGATAAATTACTTACATACAATATTGATAATAATTTCATTTTATACAAGGCTTACTTCAATATAATCCAGCATTCTAGTAATTACACAGATTTGGAGCAGACAATAAGATGTTTTGATACAATAAAGGCCAAAGCTAAAAATAGTAGGAGCGAGATATTTATTTCAAGAATACTGATGTATTTAAATGATAGACTTCACCTAGACACTAAAGGGTATCAATTATACGGAACTCAATATGAAAAAGTTGGTCTTGAATTTGTTCCAAATACTATTCAAAACATAAGATTAGCAGATGAGGTGAGGATTAGTAATGGATTTTTGACTGTTGAACACGAATATTATATTAAGAATAAAAATGTTCTTAAATAAAGAGTTTCTTTTTATTAAGCAACTAGATATTATGGACTGCGGAGCTACCTGCCTGCGGATGTTGGCGAAGTATTTTGGTAGGTCATTTTCGGCAGATAGACTGCGGATTATATCCGATATGTAACCACCCCATTATTAGGACGGGTCATAAATAGACAGAACGGGATTAATAAT
>CALAYL010000032.1 GCA_937894725.1 uncultured Bacteroidota bacterium | reverse complement strand
TTTGACCAATGAGTACTAAATATAAATTTAGAGACAGTCAAAAGTTGTATTTTGTTTCTTATGCAACAGTTTATTGGATTGATGTATTTATACGAGCAGAATACAGTCAGATATGGGTAGACAGTGTAAATTATTGCTCGACACATAAAGAGTTGGAAGTGTATGGCTATTGTTTAATGCCCAGTCATGTCCATATGATAGTAAGTAGTCCAACAGCTCAGCTTTCTAACATCATGCGGGACTTAAAAAAGCATACATCACTCAAAATAATTGAGGCTATTCAATCAAACAACCAAGAAAGTAGAAAAGAATGGATGTTGGCAATGTTTAAAGAAGCTGGGCAAATAAAAAGTAATACGAGTCGTTATCAATTTTGGCAACATGAGAGCCATCCTATTGAGTTGTCTTCAAATGAAATAATGCAACAGAAACTGGATTACATTCATAATAACCCTGTCGTTGCTGGTTTTGTTAATAATCCGATGGATTGGAGATATAGTAGTGCTAGTGATTATTGCGGTAAGAAAGGATTTGTTGAGATAAAATTAATAGAATGAAACTATATGGCACAAGAACCCCTACCAAAGACCAACCCTGCATTCTTGCGCCAGTAGTGGCTGATATCTCTATCATAGCTTCCAAAACGGATGATGTTGTTCTAGAAGAAAATATATTTGAGACGATTGATATTAGCAAAGATGCCTTAGACATATCAGTTTATCCTACTATTATTTCTCAAGATAACTTGCTAAGAATAATAGCCAATAAAGAAACTGTAGCCGATGTAGAAATTTATGACTTGGTAGGGAAAAATCATTTCTCTGGTGAAGTAGGTATTGGAAACTCTGAATCAAGTATGCTTATTCCTAACTTGTCATCAGGGGTTTACATGATTTCCTTTAAGGTGGATGATTTTCAGAAAACATTTAAAATTATAAAGTAATGAGATTAACTGTTGTATTGATTTTTATGACAGCTTTGTTTTTATTTAGTTGTTGTAAAAAAGAAAATAATAAAATATGTGTCTCTGATAAATCAGGAGAATTAAAGAATTGGGCAAAATATGGTCTGTACTGTAGGGATACAATGGCTCAAAGAGTTTTTTACAGTCAAGCAGACTTTTATCAAAATGGCACTTGTTTTCCAACTAATATCCCATTTCCACTAGGATTTAATGGAATAGTATTGGCTCAAACTGCACCGATTTATATATTAGGAGATAGTAATCAGAATTCTATTTCTATTTCGAAGAACGACTGTACAAAGGAAATTGATTTCAAATACTTTGTGAAGATCTTTGGAAATAGAGGATATGCAAATCCACCTGCGATTTCATGTGTTGCAGTAGCAGTAGATAGCATACCCCACGATTACAAGGTGAATTTTTCTTATGAGGTGACACCACCTTAGGTGTAGATTAATTTTTCAATCCGACTGTTATGCGTTTTTGCATAGCTGTCGGATTTTCCCCTCTGGTTGGTGTTCCGCCACCAAACAGTTTTCATTACATTTATCCTATGGTTTCAAATCTATCCCCTCTTGTTGGTGTTCCGCCACCAAACAGTTTTCATTACGTTGATTCTCCTCTGGTCGGTGTTTTCACCGTACCAGTCAAATGATAGGAAATTACGGAAATGGCTCGGGCTGCTCGTTGCATAAAATTGCTTTAAGGTGAGAAGATTGAAAAAAAAGGGACTTCTATTAGATTACAATTCCTTGCGGAGCCGCGCTACCGATATATTCATTTGCTCTCGATACTTAGCTACCGTTCTGCGGGCTATATTGTAACCTAATTTGCTGAGTTGGTCAGTAAGTTCTTGATCTGAGATAGGATTCGTTTTATCTTCTCGCTCTATCATATCACTCAGTATTTTTTTGACCTCTCTTGTAGATACTTCCTCGCCACTATCTGTAGAGAGCGATTCTGAAAAAAAGAATTTCAATAAAATAGTCCCAAACTCTGTTTGCACATACTTAGAACTTGCTACTCTCGATATGGTCGATATGTCGAGACCTGTTTTGTCTGCTATATCTTTAAGTATCATGGGCCTCATTTGCTTTTCATCGCCTGTAGCCAAATAGTCGTATTGCAGCTCCATTATGGCATTCATGGTAACGAGTAGCGTGTTTTGTCGTTGTTTTATCGCATCTATAAACCATTTAGCTGATTCTATTTTCTGCTTTATAAACGTAAGCGCATCCTTGGTGTCTTTATCTTTGCTTTTTGACTTTTTATAGTCTGTGACCATGTCTTTAAACGACTGGCTTACTCTAAGTTCGGGCGCATTAGCCGAATTTAAGGTGAGCATCAAATCGCCCGCATTGTTGGTGATTATAAAGTCGGGGGTGATGAGCTGCTCTGGTCTTAGTTTTCCCGAAAAAGCACTACCTGGTTTTGGATTGAGCTTGGTGATTTCTTCGATAGCTAGTTTCAATTCGCTAGAGTCTATTCCCAATGAGCGTTCGAGCTTATCATAATGTTTTTTTACAAATGGGTCAAAATACTGCGTCAAAATCTTGATAGCAAGTGCCGTGTATTTAGTAGGTTGTAGTTTTCGCTCAAGTTGTAATACCAAGCATTCCTCTAAACTTCGTGCTCCTATGCCAGGTGGGTCGAGTCGTTTTACCTTATCCAGCACAGTCAAAATTTGATGTTCATCGGTAGTTATATTTTGACTAAATGCAATGTCATCAACTACAGCATCGAGCTCTCTTCGCAGGTAGCCATCATCGTCTAGGCTACCTATGAGATGTAGGCCAATCTCATATTCTTTTTCATCCAGTTCCATAAGGCCTAGCTGCCCTTCGAGATACTCATGAAAAGTCATCAAACTAGCTACCGGAATTGATTTATTTTCATCATCTGGATCTGTAAAGTCGCTGTAGTCGCGGGTTTTATACTCTGCTACTCCTTCGTCTGATTCATCATAAAAATCGGTCATATCAAACTCGTCATCTATGCCCGACTCGGTTTCGGCATCCGCATCATTGTCTTCGCCATCGCTCACTTCCGATAGTGGAGTGTCTAATCGGTCTTCTTTTTGTTCAAATTCGTCTTCCACTGTCATTTCTAGAGCAGGATTGACTTCAAGCTCTTCTTTGATTCTATCTTCGAGCTGTGCGGTAGGTACCTGCAACAATTTCATCAGCTGTATCTGCTGTGGAGATAGCTTTTGGAGTTGTTTTAAAAATAGACCTTGGCGCATGGTGATGATAGCTTGGTGGTAGCCAAATTTAGCCAAAGGCGTGAATATTCCTAAAAATGATTAGCAAAAATTGTACCTAACTCGTTTTGAGAAACGTTTTTATTTATCTTCGTGTCATGATACAAACCTATATTAAGCAGCTACCCAAGTCGGTAGGACAAGAAATATTGATAAAAGGATGGCTAGCGCAAAAGCGCGATAGCAAAGGACTTATATTCGCTACACTTCGCGATGGTACTGGGTTTGTGCAGTGCGTCATCGATCTGCATGTGGTGGGCGAAGCGATTTTTGAAAGTGTAAAAAAGCTCTCGCAAGAAAGCTCACTGGCAGTGACTGGCACGGTCAAGGCAGATGAAAAACAGTTTGGCGGTGTAGAAATACACGCATCAAGTGTGTGTATCTATGCCGAGGCGGAAGACTACCCCATCACCCCAAAAGAACATGGAGTTGATTTTTTAATGGATAAGCGACACCTGTGGCTGCGCTCAAAGCGTCAATGGGCGATAATGCGTGTGCGCAACACTATTATTTTTGGCATACATTCTTTCTTTCAAGAAAAAGGATTTGTACAAATGGACGCGCCAATTTTTACTGGCAATGCTTGCGAAGGTACGAGCACATTGTTTGAAACAGATTTTTATGGCGACCCAGCCTATCTATCTCAATCTGGGCAGCTATATGGCGAAGCGATGGCAATGGCGCAGGGTTTGATTTACACTTTTGGCCCTACTTTTAGAGCCGAAAAATCAAAGACAAGACGACATCTTTCTGAATTTTGGATGATAGAGCCCGAAATGGCGTTTTTTGACCTCAAAATGGACATGGATTTGATTGAGGAATTTGTACAATATGTAGTGAAAAAAGTACTTGATACTAATCAGCTAGAGTTGAGCGTACTGGAGCGTGATACTACTTTTTTGGAAAAAATAAGTTTGCCTTTTATTCGTATGAAATATGAAGCCGCAGTAGATATAATCAAAGGCGAAAAAGAAGTAAACGGCAAAACCTCAATCCAACTTTTGGAAGAAGACTTAGCTGCAATCGAAAGCGAGCAAATGCGCATCAAAGCAGAGATAGCTGAGCGTGAAGCCAAAATCGAAAGTGGTACACTGAGCAAGGGCGAACGCAACTTTACGCAAAACAAAATTGATCAACTTAAAAATGAGTTGAACGACTTGAGTGAAAAGGCGCAAAACATTCCTACATGGCTCGCTTCTGCCCGAAACTTTAAGCGTGGCGATGACTTTGGAGGTAGTGATGAAACGGTGCTTACCCGTATGTTTGGTCAACCCGTGATGGTCTATAACTGGCCACAAGAGGTGAAGGCTTTTTACATGAAAGAAGATGAGGAAGATAAAGGCTATGCAAAAGGGGTAGATTTGCTCGCACCAGAGGGCTATGGCGAAGTAGTAGGTGGAGGAGAGAGAGAGACCGACATCGATAGATTGAAAGCTAAAATCATCGAACACGACTTGCCGATGGAAGCATTTGAGTGGTACTTAGATTTGCGAAAATTTGGTAATATACCTCACGCTGGATTTGGTCTCGGACTAGAGCGCATGGTAGCGTGGGTGTGTGGATTACAACATATTCGCGAAACGATACCATTCCCTCGTTCTTATGGAAGATTGCTGCCGTAGTGGGAGTGTCGAACAGTAGAATAGTTAAATAATAGCAATGATTAAAAATACGGCCATATCAAGAGCCATAATAAGTATAGACTTAGCGGACTACTATCCTGCCGAGGTGGATTGCATGTATATTGACATAAAGGATTATCTTTTTAAAGGTTTAATCTTGAAGGAAGCTGATTTTAGAGCCGCCATGGATGCCATGGATTGGACACTTTTTCGCCACAAAAAAGTTGGTTTATTTTGCTCTGCCGATGTTATTGTACCTATGTGGGCATATATGGTCATCGCTACTTCTTTGGCGGGAGTAGCGGAGGTTGTTTTGTTTGGGAAAAAAGAAGATTTTCCGTTGGTGTTTTTGCATGAGGCTATTCGAAATATAGCCGTGAGCGAATATCAAGACAAGCGATTAGTCATAAAAGGCTGTGGCGACAAGACTATCGATGAGCAAGCGTTTACACTCGTTTCATTTAAGTTATCTGCGGTGGCTAAGGCTATTTCGTATGGCGAACCTTGCTCTACAGTACCCGTGTATAAGCGGGTAGATTGACTTTTCTTTCTAAAAAATAAAAAATCCTGCTTACTTTCATCCGATGCAAAATAGCCTTCATTTTTGGGGATTGACTTTACTGCTTGTTGCAGCTTCGATAGCTAATGCACAAAAGATAAGTGTATCGAGTCCATCAAAAATCAGCAATGATATAGACCGAATAAAAATCATAGGTAAAAATGATGATGGTTATGTGGTGCGACTTTCGGGGAGCGAAGAAACATTTCAAACCTACAACAGTGACTTAAGATTAAGCCTTGCAAAAAAATACGATTTTGATAAAAACGAGGGGTACATACAGCATGTACAACTTTACAAAACAGGGGCTATTGTATATTCGCTCAAAAGTGAGAAAAACTATACCCTGCTGATAGGCCAGGCAGTCAATGGTATTTTTCAAAAAACCGGAGAGGTCATAACGCTGGATACCATTTATGAAACGAAAGAAGTTGCCAATGCCAATTTGCGCCTTCAAGTAGCCGCCAATCAAAAATATGTATTGTTTTATATCCCTATTTTTAGTGGGAAACAGGTACAAGCTATGCAAATGAAGGTAGTGGATAGCGAACTCAAAAGTGTATATCAAGTTTTTGTGCCCATCAATAGAAGCGAAAAGGTAATGGAATACGCACGGGCATTGATAGACACTCAGGGCAACAGTCTGCTTATTACCAATACAGCGCTACAACAATTTGATGCTACTTGGATACCTAAAGACAAAAACCAAAGCATTACCAATTTTAAGATCAACTATGGAAAAAAATCATTTGGCGATCCTTACTTTGAGATAGACAATGCGAATCATCAACTTCTTTTTGCGGGCTTTTATGACAATCAAGATGGCACTGGCGAGTCTGCTGCCTATGGTACTTTTTATCAGCGGTATGATCCTACCACGGGCACTGTAGTGGCTTCAAATACTGTCGCCTTGCCCGATAGTTTTATGCGGCAGCTTACTGGTCGTGAACCATCGGTTACGAACAACCGGCTTTATACATTTCAGCTACGCAAAATAATCCAGCGACAAGACGGAGGTGTGGGTATCATAGCCGAGTCCTATATCCGTGATGTTCGGCAAGAACAATCGATAGCCCTTTCGGTTATCAACCCTATCAGCAATTTCAGAACGGTAGCTACCTTCCAATACAACGATATTATTGCCTTTTCCATAGCACCAAGTGGCGATATGGAGTGGAGTGCGATCTTGAAAAAAAGACAATATTCTGAAGAAGATAATGGCTTTTATTCTTCATTTTTTATGATGAATCAAAAGGATAGATTGCATTTTGTTTTTGCTGATGATAAAGAGCAAGCTACCGATATTAGTACTTTTGTACTGAGTAGTGACGGTGCATTTGAAAAAAGATTTATAGTCAATAAATCGGATAGAGATATACAAATAGTACCTAAGCAAGGCAAACAAACGGCTCTAGGTGAAGTAGTGATGCCGAGTATCAAGAGAGGTGTTTTTAAACTAGTGAGATTAAAATACTTTTAGCAGATGACAAAGCTACTAAGCGCAAACAATCCTTCGCTGTATTTATTGGCTGTACTTTTGTCGGTGTTTTTTCATGTGCTAGCCTTCTTTTCTACGAAAGATCTGAATTTTGTGATGCAGTATGATGAGCCTGCTAGTAAGTATGTTTTTGGTAGCCTTCAAAAGATAGATAATACGGTAGCTTGGGGTATTATGCTAGCTGCTGGTGCGGCTGTCCAATCAATCATGGCTTGGATGATTAATGATATTGTCAATCAGGAAAAAATCAATTCAAAAAAGACTTACTTTTTCAGTGTACTTTATGTGCTAGTGAGTAGTTTTTCGATTAGTTGGTTAGTGCTTTCTCCGCAGCTGATTAGTGCTTTTCTGATGATGTTAGCAATAAAAAGAATATTCGTACTTTCGCATCAAGAAAAATTCTACTCTCAGCTATTCGATTTGGGGTTTATATTTTCATTGGCTGTGCTGTTTTTCTTCCCGTCTATTATTATGATGCTTTTCATATTGCCTGCCTTATATTCTGTTAGACCTTTTTCGGTAGTAGAATTTCTAAGAATGACCATTGGTTTTTTGACTCCGTTATTTATTGCTTTTGGTTTTTATTTTCTATATAGTGATATCACTTTATTGCCATCGCATGTACTCAATAGTGAAAACTTATTTTTCATTACAAAATCCTTTTTTACTACACCTTATATTATTCTTAGTGGTATGTGTATTGGATGGCTTGCGTTGAGTGCGTTTATGTTTTCTGCTTTTCCGTTTGCAATCAATATTAAAGCCAGAAAAATGACAGGTGTGATGGGGCTGATAGTACTATTTTTCGGATTATCGTTGTTTATGCCTACTCATTATTATATGGCGCAATGGTTGTTTATTTCGCCTACAATGACTTTTTTATTAGGTATGATTATACTAGAGTTTCATCACCGTGTCATACCGAATGTTATATTTGCATTATTGATCGTCACAAATGTGATGAGTTTTATCTTTCAACTTTAAAACCGTACTAAAATGAAATTTGGTGTAATTGTTTTCCCGGGTTCTAACTGCGATAGAGATATGCTTCATGTGTTAGGCAATGTATTGGGAGCTGAAGTAAAAGCCGTTTTCCATAAAGAAACATCCTTGGCAGATTTTAGCACACGCGATTGTATCATTCTACCAGGAGGTTTTAGCTATGGCGATTATTTGCGAACGGGCGCTATTGCACGTTTTTCACCTATTATGGATGCTGTTATTGACTTTGCCAATAGAGGTGGACGTGTATTAGGAATCTGCAATGGATTTCAGATACTTTGCGAATCGGGCTTGTTACCAGGCGCATTGCTGCGCAATACCAATATGAAGTACAACTGCAAAAATGTGTATTTAAATGTAGCTACAAATCAAAGTGAATTAACCAGAGGAGTAGCCCCAGGCACTACTCTTAAAATACCTATTGCACATGGCGATGGTCGATACTACTGCGATACAGCCACATTGGCTAGTTTGAAAAAAAACAACCAAATCTTGTTTAACTACAGCAATGAGCAGGGAAAAGTAACCGAGGATGCAAATCCAAATGGCTCTATCGAAAATATAGCCGGTATCTGCAATGAAACACGCAATGTGTTTGGCATGATGCCGCATCCTGAACGTGCATCTGAGGAGGATTTGGGCAACATCGATGGTTTGATTTTGTTTCAGTCAATAGCTAATCTGCTTGTTGCTCAAGACTAGTCCTATTCCCAATTTTGCAATTTTTATATAGGGCTGAGGTAATGAAACTCCTTTACTCTCGTTCAAAGTGTGTATTTTGCCACTTGATTTAAACACGCCTCTATGAAATTTTTCAGAATTACGCTTTTGTCTCTAGCGTTGCTTAACTATTTTTCTTCAATAGCCCAAATCGTTAACCCCGTAAAATGGAGTTGGAAAGCAGAGAAAACTGCTACCGATGAGTATAAACTCATTTTTTCTGCGCAGATAGAAAAAGGATGGCACACCTATTCTCAGTTTCAGGGCAATGATGGCGCAGTGCCTACGAGTTTTAAATTTACGACTAATCCAAACGTAACGATAGTAGGGAAAGCTACAGAAGTTTGCGCAAAAACGCACGAAGGAATTGATCCCGTATTTGAGGTATATCAAAAATCATTTGAAGATAAAGTCACTTTTACACAGCTGGTAAAAGTAAAGGCAAACACTACGCTAAAAGGGGAATTGGAATATATGGTATGCGATGACAAGACCTGTTTGCCGCCAGATCAAAAAGCATTTTCATTTGAGTTGGCTACTGATGCAGTAGGCGAAAAAAAAAAGGAATTAATTGAAGTTCCCACCACGATAAATCCATTACTTGAGAATAGTACGGAGGAAACCAGCTTAGATAAAACAGATGCCATAGCTGCTGCAAGTACAAACCCTCTAAGCGAATATTATACTCGATTTTTTGACAAATCTCGATTTGGTGCAACGATCAACGACTGTGGCACCAAAGATGCGCCCATCACTACATGGCTAGCCGTAGTATTGGGATTTGGGGGCGGTTTGCTAGCGCTACTCACGCCATGTGTGTTTCCGATGATTCCACTTACCGTTAGTTTTTTTACAAAACGAAATGAAGCAGGCACAAAAGGTAAATTCGAATCGGTCTTTTATGGTTTTAGTATCACCTTTATCTTTTTTTTGTTGGCTTTACCATTTTTGGTTTTTAATGTATCGCCCAATACCCTCAACGCTATCGCTACCAACATTTGGGTGAATCTTGGCTTTTTCGTTATCTTCATTGTTTTTGCTTTTTCATTTTTTGGTTATTATGAAATTGCACTGCCGAGTTCACTTGCCAATAAAGTAGATTCTGCTTCAAATACAGGCGGATTGATAGGTATCTTTTTTATGGCACTCACGCTAGTAATCGTATCGTTTTCGTGTACAGGACCTATCTTGGGTACACTATTAGGTAGTATGGCCACTACGCCCAATGGCAAACTAAATCTGGTGGTAGGCATGGTCTCCTTTGGCTTTGCGATGGGCTTGCCGTTTACGCTTTTTGCCTTTTTTCCAAACCTACTCAAGACCTTGCCAAAATCTGGCTCATGGATGGATTCGCTCAAGGTAGTACTAGGTTTTGTAGAGTTGATTTTAGCCTTGAAATTTTTGTCAAATGCAGACTTAGTGGGGCATTGGGGTATTTTGAAACGAGAAATTTTCTTGGGTCTTTGGGCAGTATTGGGCTTGCTGATAGTATTGTATTTGTTGGGTATTTTGAAAATGAAAGGCAACGAAAAACCAAATCTAAAATCGCCTGTGCGACTAGTGTTTGCTACATTGTTTAGTTTCTTTACTGTGTACAGTATTTGGGGACTCACAGGCAAAGATTTGTCATTGTTTAGCGGATTTTTGCCACCAAATTACTACTCCATTGTGGCGAAAGAAAATCAATGTCCTAATAACTTTAACTGCTATAAAGACTATGATGAAGCATTAGCCGCAGCCAAGCGTGAAAATAAGCCACTGCTAATTGATTTTACGGGCTACAATTGTGCTAATTGTAGAAGGATGGAAGAGAATGTTTGGACAGATGCCGATGTGTCTAAGCTCATCAGCGAACAGTATATTTTGGTGTCGTTGTATGTAGATGATTATGAGAAAATGTTACCAGATTCGATGCACTATATATCGCCATTCAATGGTAGCAAGCGCAACTCTTATGGTCACAAATGGAGCGATTTTCAGACCCAAGTTTTCAATACAAATACACAACCACAATATGTGTTAGTATCACCAGATGAAAAACTACTCAACACTCCTTGGAATGGTTATGATGCTGATGCTGCTAAGTATAAAGCGTTTTTGGAGTGTGGGTTGAATGCTGTAGTGAAGTAGTAATCTTGATTTAGCAAATCAAAAGCAAGCGGCTTTCTCCCTTTTTTTCCTTTGGTGCACGATGCACACAAGGGAGTACTTGACTTTCAGGATGATCTACTGCAAGCCGCCATAGATGACCTATACCTAAGTTGGTAGGCTGTGTGTTGGGTTTTGCTTGATAATGTAGATCAAAAAAATGTTCCATCAAATACGATTCAAACTCATCCTCCGCTCCATCATATAATTTTTTGAGTTCAGCCCGTATTTCGGGAACAAGGATTTTTTGTTCGGCTTGGGCATTGGGTAAAATGTCGCTCGACTCGCCATAGTAAGTACATAAAAAGGTATCGGTAGGTATAGGAGAGCGATCCACATGATACGAATACACATCGGTAGGGAAAAACGGATAGCTATCATCTCTATCATAGTGCTTTATTATATTCAAGATGGGCGATGCGCCATGCGCCTTCAGTAGTGCTAAATCTTGCCTAAGAATTTCACGAGCCAGTTGTCCTTGTTCGCTCAATCTAAGTTCTAGTAGCTGCTGTTCATCAAGCTCCGCTATGTTTTCGTCTATTACTACCTTATGTACTATCTCCGAAAAATCACCTATAAGATTTCGTTTCCAACATATCGCATTTATCTCGCCAACAAATGGTGTAGCTATAAGCTCTTGAAAGCTAGTAACGGTAAGTATTTGATGGGAAGTGGACGATAAATCAATCATATAATCTGCTCGTGAAAATACTATCCATTATGGAGATAGCAAACTTTGGCGGGATAGTTTTGAAAGAAACGATCGGCACTTGTACTGTGGTCATGCCTCAGCGTATTTATCCCCGCTGGCGAGTGCAGGGGGTGGTACATTGCTTTTCTATGCGCTTATGGTGGCAAGTAAAGCTCAATCCAAGGCCAAGGTAAACAAGATTTTACATTCTGATGAATCAATAGATAGCTGAAAGTAGATGTCTTTTCCAAAGTTTCTGAACTTTGGAAAAGGTTTGCTAAAAAATAAATCCTCAAGGTTTTTTAAACCTTGAGGATTTGAAAAAAAGAGTGAAGTTGCATTACAAATGCAATGAAATGGAGCATCCTTGTTGCGCTTCGCTAAACAAGGACGATAGGAAGGGATTTGAGTGAAGATGCTTTTAGACTTTTATTGAATGGTGAAGTTTATTTTTCGTCTTTCTTTCACAGCGATACCATCACCACACCCGCAGTGATAACAAATATACCCGCTACTCGCATGGTCGTCACCTCTTCGCCAAAATAAAAGTGGGCTACTAAAAACAACCCAACGATAGTGACAGAAAAGAAAATGGCGCTGGCTACCTGCAGCGATATGTGTTTTAAACTTTCGGTAAAAAGCACCGAATTTATCAACCCAAAAATAAGTCCAATGGCCAGAAATCCCCATTTTTTGACAGGTTGTTTGTCGTAAATAGCCGAAAAATTAAAACCAATATTCGTTAGGATATTAGCAATGATGGCAAGGTAGAGGAGTGCAAATTTCATATCGTTGTTTTAGTGAATATACAAAAGCAGTAGTGAATTGGAGAAATAAAGCAAACGTTATTTGTATCAAAAAGTCATTTTGTCATACTTGCCTGCTGTGGCACACACTTTGCAAATGGTAAGTTAAAAATACTTCATCATGGAAAAAGGAACTATAAACGTAAGCACAGACAACATTTTCCCTATTATCAAAAAGTTTTTGTATTCAGAGCAAGATATTTTCTTGCGCGAATTGGTATCAAACGCTATTGACGCTACTACCAAGGTCAAAAAACTGGCACAGATGGGCGAAGTGAAAGGCGAATTGGGCGAATTGCGTATCGACATTACGCTAGACAAAGTGGCCAAAACCCTCACTATTGCTGACCGTGGCTTGGGTATGACAGCCGATGAAATTAAACGCTACATCAACACCATTGCCCTTTCTTCAGCAGAAGAATTTATTGAAAAATTCAAATCGGTAGATGACAAATCGGCTATTATAGGTCATTTTGGATTAGGTTTTTATTCTGCCTTTATGGTAGCCGACAAGGTAGAGATTCGCTCTAAATCCTACAAAGACGAACCCGCTACAGTTTGGTCGTGTACAGGTTCTACGGAGTTTGAAATGCAGCCTATCGAAAAAGAAGATAGAGGTACAGCGATTATTTTACATCTTTCAGAAGAAGCAAAAGACTATCTAGAAGAATATAAAGTCAAAGAAGTATTGACTAAATATTGTAAGTTTTTGCCTTATCCAATCTTTTTTGGTGAAGATGAAAAAACAGAAAAGAATGAGGCAGGAGAAGAAGTCAAGACCACGACACCACACCAAATCAACAATCCTACTCCCGCTTGGATAAAAAGTCCAAATGATTTGAAAGATGAAGACTATAAGGCATTTTATAGCGAATTGTACCCTTACGAAGAGGAACCATTATTTTGGATACATCTCAATACTGATTTCCCTTTTAACCTACAAGGCATACTTTATTTTCCGAAAGCAAAACGTACTTACGAAGTAAATAAGAGCAAGATTCACCTTTACTCAAATCAAGTATTTGTAACGGATGCGGTAGAGCAAATTGTGCCTGAATTTTTGACACTTCTACAAGGGGTAATAGATTCTCCAGATATACCACTCAATGTGTCGCGTAGCTATCTGCAAGGAGATCCTAATGTGAAAAAAATCACCGCACATATCGTCAAAAAAGTAGCCGATAAATTGGCAGAGATTTTCAAAAATGATCGGGCTTCTTTTGAAGATAAATGGGATTCACTTTCCGTATTTGTAAAATATGGGATGATTTCGGATGAGAAGTTTGCGGAGAAGGCAAAAGACTTTTGTTTGCTCAAAAATACAGCACTACAAACGGCTACCATAGAGGAATACAAAGCTAAAATAAAGGATACTCAAACGGATAAAAATAACAAGATAGTGGCGCTTTATACAAACGACCCAGAGGCTCACTATACCTACATAGCCAAGGCCACAGAGCGTGGTTATGATGTGTTGTATTTTGATTCTATGATAGACAATCATTTTATCCAGCATCTCGAATACAAAGGCGGAGATATTACGTTCAAACGAATTGATGCAGATACACTCGACCATCTTATAGAGAAAGAAGAAAAGGCCGAATCAGTGATGAGCGATGACGAGCAAAAACAAATCAAATCGCTTTTTGAAAAAGTGTTGGATGACAAAAATGCAACTGTAGAAACAAAAGCGCTTTCCCCTAGCGAAGACCCCGTGGTGGTGACCAAAAATGAATTTTTGCGTAGAATGCAAGAAATGTCTCGACTCTCTGGTCAAGATAGTTTTGGTGTGGGAAAAGATATGTACAGCCTTGTAGTGAATACAAATCATACCTTGGTAAATAAATTGCTTGCCACAGCCGATGATAATGAACTAAAAGCAAAGCATTTGTGTGATCTAGCTTTGCTTTCACAAGGTATGCTTACTGGCAAATCGTTAGCTGATTTTATTCAACGTTCTTATCATACTGCGACTATTTAGTTTTGTCGTTTCTATTTTTTTTAGTTGATTTAGACTCATAACAGCAAATATGTTTTTTGAGTTTTTTACTCCTTTCGATGATTCTGAAAATGAATCGCAATATCAGCCTACACAAATAGGGGCGACTATCGTGAAATTTGACGGCAGAAGTTTTGATCTACAAGAATACGATTTAGCCCTTATAGGTGTGCCAGACGATCGTGGTTCGAGGACTAACATGGGTAATGATAAAGCCCCTGATGCTATTCGCGATGAGTTTTTTAAGTTGCATATCCCCTTTGCAGAGCGTGAAGTCAAAATCATTGACCTTGGCAATATCATTATAGGTGAATCGCAAAAAGATACCCAGTTTGCTATTGCATCTGTAGTACTACACTTGCTCACGCGCAAAGTGATTCCCATAATTATAGGAGGAGGGCATGACCTTAGTTATGGACAATATTTAGGCTACCAAGAGTTATATAAACTCGTGAATATGGTCGTGATAGATGAGAAAATAGACATACTCGAAACAGAGGATAAATGCCAAGACGCCAGCTCCTTTTTGTCTTGTATTCTTACTCACAATCCAAACTACCTTTTCAATCTTTCGCTTATCGGATTTCAATCTTATCTCAACAATCCATTTGTAATAGAAATGCTCGAATCGCTCAATTATGATTGTGTTCGACTCGGCATAGCCCGACAGCAAATCGATGCCCTTGAGCCACTCCTACGTGATGCTGATTTAGTAAGTATAGACATGTCCGCCATTCGTATGGCAGATTCACCTGCACATTTTAGCCCTTCACCCAATGGGTTTACTGGTGAGGAACTTTGTCAATTGGCTCGCTATGCGGGTTTGAGTGACAAATTGAGCTCTTTTGGTATATATGAACTCAATCCTCTGTACGACCACCGTTATCAATCAAGTCAGCTGGCTGCGCAAATGATTTGGTGCTTTGTAGAAGGTTTTTATAATAGAAAAGGAGACCATCCGAAAAACGAAGAAAACTTCTTGAAATTTATGGTCAAACTCGATGAGCTAGATCACGAGTTGATTTTTTGGAAAAGCAAAACGTCTGATCGTTGGTGGATGGAGCTGCCTTTTGGCGATAGAGAGAAATACGAACGCCATCAAATGGTGCCGTGCACTTATCACGATTATGAACTAGCCTGCAAGGAGGAGATACCCGACCGTTGGATGAGAGTGTACAACAAACTCATAGAAGATTAAATTTTGTTATTGCAATTTTGTTGCATCAATAATAAATCTTATTATTGCAACAAAGTAGCGATAAGATGCAACTCAGAAATACAAAAACAAAAGACGAAGTGCTCCGTATATTAGAGCAAAATGATTTTGCGCTATCGCATAGCGATATAGAAGCAAAAGCGGCTATCGAGTTTGATAGAGTCACGCTATACCGCATACTTGCTGGATTTGAGCAGCAAGGGGTCATACATAAAATAGTAGGCCAAGATGGTAAAGCGCGCTATGCAACTTGCAAAAATAAATGCGAAACCAAGGTGCATCACCACGACAATCATCTCCATTTTGGTTGTAATGAATGCGGTAAGATGTTTTGCTTTGACAAAAAAACAATAGATATAAAAATGCCCAAAGGGTTCAAAGCGCAACAATTTAACTATACCGTATTTGGACTTTGTCCTACTTGTGCTATTGCATAAAAGATGCGTAATTCACTTATCATATTATTTTTCTTTTTCATTTTTGGAAACACACAAGCGCAGTGCGAATACCACATTGCAGGTGTAGTGCAAGAGGAGCATACAAAGGAAGAACTAAGCTACGCTTCAGTGCAGCTTTTGCAAACAGCTAAAGTAATCGTAACGGATAGTACAGGTACATTTAATTTTGACAATATCTGTGCTGGAGAATACACATTGGCATATACTCATCCAGGTTGTAAAACAGAAACCAGAATAATAAGCATACCACTCAAAAATCCACTAATACTCACCTTGCACCATCATGAAATTGATTTAAATGAAGTAACTATATCGCAGCATAGGCTCGAAAGTAGCCCTACACAAACGGTAGAAACACTCAAGGAGCAAGCCTTATTTGAAACACGTGGAGCGAGTTTTTCTGAATCATTAAAAAATCTGACTGGGGTAAATGTGTTGAAGACAGGTAGTGTGGTCGCGAAGCCACTCATACATGGAATGACAGGCAATCGAATATTGCTTATCAACAATGGAGTACGTGTAGAGGGTCAGCAGTGGGGTTCAGAACATGCGCCAGAGATAGATGTTTATCTAGCAAAGAAGTTGACGCTTATTAAAGGTGCATCTGCGATTCGATACGGCAGCGAGGCCATAGCAGGTGTTATACTTGCTGACCCCGAGCCACTGCCTACTGCAGCGGGCATAGGGGCAGAAGTAAACTATGTGGCTTCATCGGTAAATGCACAACAAGATTTGTCACTTTTGGTGCAAGGAAACCACGCAAAATTGAGTCCTTTTAGTTGGCGAGTACAAGGCACCTACCGGAGAGGAGGCGATGTGGCTACACCACATTATTTACAACAAAATACAGGTTTTCGCGAAGCAAATGGCTCAATAGCATTAGCATGGAAAAAGCAACGCTATGGCATATCATTGTTTGGCTCTTTTTTTAGCACCAAAATTGGTATTTTGTCATCATCGCACACGGGTAGTTTGAGTGATTTATACACAGCTATAGCTGCTCCTCAACCTAAAGAGCAGCGCCCATTTTCGTATGAAATAGGTCGTCCTTATCAGCAGGTACAACATACCCTAGCTAAACTTCATTCTTATTTTTTACTTAAAAAAGGCACACTCTATTTTGACGTAAATTATCAACTCAATGTACGTGAGGAGTTCGACAAACATAAAGCCAGAAATGATTCTATAGCTAAGTTGAATTTGCCTGCGCTCAAACTTTGGATACAATCCATAGCGGGCGAACTACGCTGGGAACATCATGTCAAAAAATGGCAAAGTCAAGTAGGGGCGCAGTTTTCAACTCAAACAAATACCTACAAGTACGGTTACTTAATTCCTGCTTATTGGAATTTTTCTGGAGGAGCATTTGCAATTGAGCGATGGTCAAATAATAAAACAGAAGTCGAATTAGGGGCACGGCTTGATTACAAATGGATGCAAGCTATATTGTATGAAAGTGGAAAAAAGCGTGAACCTATTTATCAGTTTATTGTTCCTACTACATCGGTAGGTGTAGATCATCATTTTAGTCAATCGCTGAAAGCCAATATAAATTCGAGTTTAGCATGGAGATCTCCTGCTATGAGTGAACTTTTTGTAGGTGGATTGCATCATAGTACGGCTACGGTAGAGATAGGTAATGAAAAATTAAAATCGGAAAAATCGCTCAGTATTACTGCGGGTTTGCACTTTCAAAAAAAATGGATTGATGCGGAGGTGTCAGTGTTTTCGCATTTATTTAAAGATTATATTTACGCTATCCCTGACACTACCCCTTTCTTGACTATACGTGGATTTTTTCCTGTATTGCGGTATATACAAACCGATGCTGCCATCAGCGGAAGTGATATAAATCTTGTCTTTTTTCCTATCAAGAATTTGAGTTTATCGGCTAAAGCATCTTTGCTTTTTGGGCGAAATTTAAAAACGAATGATTGGTTAGAACAGTTGCCATCACATCGTTTTCAGTATGGCATACGCTACGATTTACCATTGAGGGGAACTATTGAAAATTGGTATATCGGCATGAATATAAATCAGGTTTTAAAACAAACGCAGCTACCAGCTTATTATCAAGATTATCTGCCAGCTCCAGCTGCCTACTGGTTGTTGGGATTTGATTGTGGTGCATCTGCTCGAGTCAAAAATCAGCGTATTGTGTTAAGTTTTTCTATTCAAAATATGCTCAACCGTAGCTATCGAGATTATATGAATCGTTTCCGTTATTTCACCGATGAATCGGGATTAAATATTACTGCACGCGTCAAAATTCCACTGTATTTCCATTAATTATTCTAACCAAAATGCTATATTTCAGTATGAAAAACACAATCAAATTTTTATTAAGCTCAAGCCTTATAATTGGCCTTTTAGCTACGCAATCATGTAAAAAAGATCCACCTCAAAATGAAACCAATGAAGTGATAACAACATTGCATATTGTAGCTACAGATACCGCAAGCGGAGTGGAGCAAGTATTTACCTTTAGAGATCTGGATGGCGATAAGCCCAATCCCCCTAGTCAGTTTGATTCCATCGTGCTTAGCCCTTCGAGTGGTTATGCTGTGAAATTAGTTTTGCTGAACGAAAGTGTAAATCCAACGGACAGTATTTCAAATGAAATATTGGGAGAGGCAGACGACCATCTCTTTGTTTTTAAACCATCTTCCAGCACGCTCTTGAGTATTGCTATAACAGATAAAGATTCAAAAAATTTACCACTGGGGCTCAATAGTATATGGCGAACAGGCAATGCTGGAAGAGGAACAACACAAATCATTTTGCGCCATCAAGCGAGTACAAAGAACGGCACTGAATCTCCTGGCGAATCAGATATTGAGTTGAGTTTTGTAACGGTAGTGAGATAATAAATTGATTAAGCAGCTATCGCTTCTAGGTGCGCCTTGATTTGTTGTTGATATGGTTCGCCAAAAAGATGGAGATGTACCAGTAGCGGATATAGATTCCAAAGCACCATCCTATCTCTCCAGCCCGCTTGTAGTGGATATACTGTCTGGTAGGCATCATAAAACGATTTATCAAATCCTCCAAAAAGTAATGTCATCGATATATCCATTTCTCTATGACCGAAATAGCAAGCTGGGTCAATAAGATAGGGTGTTTGATTGGCATCAATCAAAAAGTTGCCATTCCATAAATCGCCATGAAGCAGTGATGGTGTTTCGTCTGGGAACAGTTGCGGTAGAGAGGCAAACAATTTGATAAATAAGCTTACCTCTTCGAGTGAAATAAGTTTGCGGCTAAAAGCCAAATTGACTAATGGTCTTAGTCTATATTCTACGAAAAAATCTGTCCATGATTGCGTAGGGTTGTTTTGTTGCAATACCAAACCACAATAATTGGTATAGCTCAATCCTGAAGCTGTATTTTTAGCGAGGTGAAGTTGTGCGAGCTGCTCACCGAATTGCTGCATCGATTTGAAACTGTGTATTCCTGGAGCAATATAATTTAGCAGTAAAAAAGCGGCATCGGCTGTTTCTCCAAACTCAATAACTGTGGGTGTTTTGATGGTGTTTGTAGAGGCAATAAGCGCTAAGTTTTTAGTTTCTGTTTCAAAAAAATCGGGCAAAAAATGGTCGTTCCATTTTAGAAAGAAGTCACCTGCTTTTGTCGAAAGTTTGAGCGCTTCATTGATGCTTCCCCCTTTTACTACACAAGCGTCAAGGATGCTGTATTTGTTGTGCAAATACGTCCATAGTGCTGGCGGTAGGGGTTGGTGAATCATTCTACTCGTTTTATGTTTGCCCCAATTGCATTGAGGCGTTTGTCTATGTTTTGATAGCCACGATCTATTTGATCGATGTTGTGTATGATTGATTTGCCATCGGCAGAGAGTGCGGCTATGAGCAGCGATACGCCCGCTCTTATATCTGGCGAAGACATTGTAATTCCTCTTAAATTATATTCTCTGTTGATGCCAACAACGGATGCTCTGTGCGGGTCGCAGAGGGTGATTTGCGCACCCATGTCGATGAGTTTATCTACAAAAAACAATCGTGACTCAAACATCTTTTGATGTATTAGCAAAGAGCCTTTGGCTTGTGTAGCAGTAACGAGTACTATACTTATCAAATCGGGTGTAAACAGTGGCCATGGGCCATCTGCAACGGTAAGAATAGAGCCATCGATAAATCTTTGGATTTGATATTCTTCTTGAGAAGGAATAAAAATATCATCACCTCTAAATTCCATGGCGATACCAAGCTTTTGAAATACGGGCAGTATATTGCCTAGTTGGTCAATTCTACAATCCTTAATCAGAATTTCAGATTTGGTCATAGCCGCCAATCCAATAAATGAACCTATTTCAATCATGTCAGGTAGCATCGTATGGCTAGTGCCAGCTAATTCGGTTACGCCTTCTATGGTCAATAAATTTGAGCCTATACCACTTATCTTTGCACCCATTCGATTGAGCATATTGCAGAGTTGCTGAAGATAAGGCTCACAAGCGGCATTGTACAAGGTCGTGGTGCCCTTGGCTAGTACGGCCGACATTACGATATTGGCTGTTCCAGTTACCGATGGTTCATCTAGTAAAATATATGTACCAGTAAGGTTTTCAGCACCAATGGTGAAAAATGCTTCATTTGCATCAAACTGAAAAGTAGCGCCAAGTTTTTCAAAACCTAAAAAATGTGTGTCGAGTCTTCTACGGCCTATTTTATCACCACCTGGCTTAGGCATGTAGGCTTTTTTAAACCTTGCCAAAAGTGGCCCTATAATCATTATACTGCCTCTTAGTGAAGCTCCTTTTTTTCTAAACACATCGCCTTGTAAGTAAGCTAGATCAATGTTGGCGGCCTTAAATTTGTACGAACCCACACCATTAGGAGTGATTTCTACGCCCATATCTTTCAATATTTCTATCAAAAGATTTACATCGCGAATATCGGGTATGTTATGGATAGTAACCTCTTCGGGTGTGAGCAAAACAGCCGAAAGTATTTGCAACGCCTCGTTTTTAGCGCCTTGTGGTTGCAGTGTTCCTTTTAATTTATTACCTCCTATTACTTCGTACGATTGACTCATGATATGCTTACTTCTATTATTCTTTGATTAAAAATAAGTCAACCAATACGATAATGCTAGTTTTTGCTCAAAACACAACTAACTAACTACTGTGGAGTGTAGTATAAATGTAACAGTAAGCTTTCTTATTTTAAGTCTGATTCGAGATTGATTTAAGCTATTAAACATCGTGCTCAAGCAAATCTAAGTTAGATTTAGCAAAGATTATTCTGTGTTCTTTTTTCAAAATCTTGAATAATAGCCTGTACCATCATATACACGTTTGGCAGGAGCTTCTTTACACTCCGTAGAGCAGCAGCCATCTAATGCCCAACCACATTTTTCGCAGAGCACGAAATGTTCGTTACAATCAGCATTGGCGCAGTTGATCATGTGAGTAGATGCTGTGCCGCAATTGCGACAGGTAGAGATTACTTTTGGGTTTACGGCATTCATTTCTACCGATACTCGTTTGTCAAAGACATAACAGTTGCCTTCAAAATCCACACCACCTACTTCCTTTCCATATTTCACAATACCGCCATGGAGTTGATACACTTCATTGAATCCTTGTGCAAGTAAGTAAGCGGAGGCTTTTTCACACTTGATGCCGCCTGTGCAATAGGTCAATACCTTTTTATTTTTGAGATGTTCAAGCTCTTTTACCTTTTCGGGAAACTCTCTAAAATTGTCAATATCTAAGGTTATTGCATTTTTGAAACGTCCTAGCTGATGTTCATAATTGGAGCGTACATCTAATACGACCACATCCTCTTGGTCTTTCATCGCTGCAAAGTCAGCTGGATCAAGGTGCTTGCCGGTTTTGCGTGTAGGATCCACTACTGATTTGTCGGTGAGTCCAGAATTTACTATCTCAGGTTTATAGCGCAAATGGATAGTCGCAAACGATGGCTCATCCACCTCATCTATTTTGAAATCGATACCCGATAAAATAGGGTCGGCATTGAGTTTGTCCATGTATTTTTGACATTGCACAATAGTGCCTGATACAGTACCATTCAGGCCTTCGTCTGCCACGATGATACGCCCTACAATGCCTATGCGCTCACAAAAAGCGAGATGCTCTTTTGCAAATTCTTCAGCGTTGGGAATAGTAGCGTATTTGTAGTAAAGTAGGGTGCGAAATGGTTTCATAATGCGACAAAAATAAAGGATTTTTTTGTTATTGCGAGGAAGGATTTTACAACAAAATCAGCTATATGATTGCAATCATGCTTATGTAAAAAAAACTTAGTGGATAGTGGTTAGGCTATCGATTTGTATCAATAATTTTTTTTGTATTAAAATCAATTCGACCATACCATTGTTGTGGGGTAGCTGCTGGGCTTGAAAGTTTTCTATGAGGGGTAGGGTCAGCAAGATTTTTAACGCAGCATGGCGATCGCTAAGCAGCGTGTTGTTTTCAGCAATTTGATTTACGATAGATCGCAATTCATTCGTCTTTGAGGTATATAGATTTTTGCTTGAATCTATAGAAGCGAGAAGTTTTTTTTGCAGTAGGCTATCTTTTATCGATGCCGCCTGATAGTCAGCTTCGTTGTAATAAGCTTTTGATTTGTTGTCGTAGTTGTAAAAGTTTTTTGTGACCAGCTTTGTTTTTGCCTTCATGTTTACGATTTCATCTTCAAGCTTTTTTAGTGTAGAGTTTTTATCTAGAAGGGGTAAGTATAAATCATCTACCGCATTGTTAGATCGGTAGCTACTTATGCTGATATCATTGCTTTGTGGCGCTATAGGAGTATTTGGTTTTCGAGTTTTTTCGAGTTCACCACAAGCGGTCACAAGCAAGCCACAGCAAAGTGAAAAGACGATTAGTTTTGCGTAGTTCATAAGCTAATTTTTTCTGAGAAAAGTTTCAATTGACTTTGTTTTGAATTCCATTTTTAGTTTACGACTCTTCCATCATCCATTTGTATTATTCTTTTTGTTTTGTTGGCGAAGTTCAAGTCATGCGTTACAACTAATAATGTTTTGTTATACTCTTCGGCAAGCTCACTAAAAATATCGAAAACTATATCGGTGTTTTTATTGTCAAGATTGCCGGTGGGTTCATCGCACATGAGTATCAAAGGGTCGTTTATCATAGCTCGGGCTATAGCGATACGCTGTTTTTCGCCACCCGAGAGTTGGTGAGCCATTCTATGTGCCAATTTTTCGACACCTAACACTTTCATTAGTTTCATTGCGTTTTCTTCTAGCTCTTCGTCTGAAATTTTAGCAGCTTTGAAGCCTGGTATCATTACATTTTTTAGGGCAGTGAGTTCATTGAGCAGATAGTGAAATTGAAATACAAAGCCAATTTTTTGGTTTCTTACAAGTGCTAATTCTTTTTCTGTTTTGCCACTCATAGACTCGTTGTCGATCAGCAATTCGCCTTTATAATCGGTATCCATAGTCGATAGAATGTAGAGCAGGGTTGATTTTCCGCAACCAGATTTACCAATCACAGAGGTGAATTCTCCTTTATTTATGCTAAAAGTCACATCTTTCAGCACATTAATATCACTAAATGATTTGTAAATGGATTTTGCTTCTAAAACTTTTTCGCCTTTCATTTTATTTTCCTCTTATGATTACTACAGGGTCTATTCTACTAGCCTTAACAGCCGGAAACCATCCTGCAAAAAATGTAGTGACCACCGCAAAAACGATTGCAATAACGTAATACTGAATTCCGTAGTCAATAGGATAGGTTGTGATGGTGGGTAGCGCGGCTGTCACAAATGGTATCCTGTCTATGAGCAAGCAAAGTATAAATCCGAACAGCACGCCTGCAAGTGCTCCTGAAATTCCAATGGTGAGTGCAATAGTGATGAAAATCTTTTTTACATCAGCACCAGCAAAACCAGTCGCTTTTAGTATGGCGATAGTATCCATTTTTTCATAAATAAGCATATTTAGGATGTTGTATATACCAAAACCAGACACAATCAGTAAAGTGATTCCTACTGCATAAGAAATAATTGATCGTACATTGCTCCCAGTTTCAAATTGGGCATTGGCAGTTTGAATATCTTCCACATTTAGCTCAAATAGTTTCTCATACTCTTTTGATATAGCAGGAGCTTGATTCATGTCTTTTAGTTTGATTTGAATATCGCTCATGTAGGTACCCGCTTCATTGAGTAGCTTTCGTGAAGTAACAAGGCTTACATAGCTTTGTATTTTGTCAATTTCGGCTACACCTGACTGGAAGAATCCAACAACTTTTAAGGAAAAGTTTTCGCCTCCTACTGTAGTAATATTTATAATGTCTCCTTTTTTTGCGAGCATCTTATCTGCGGCTCCTTTTCCGAGTATAATGCTATTGGGTGTGTTTTTTAATTCATTATAATTTCCTCCTACAATGTAGTCTTGGAGGAAGAACAGTTTGGCTTCTTGATCAACATCTACTCCATTGAGTACACCATTTAGATTTACACTTCCTAGGTTGTAAAAGACTTGTGTAGTGATTTTCGGAGCAATACCTAACACACGATTGTCATTAGAGAGGTTTTTAAGAATCTGATCTACATTTAAAATCCCTTTTCTTGTATTGCTTGGCTTTAGTGAGTTTACAAAGTTGTGGTAGTCATGGTAGTTTTGATCCATATCAATGGGCTGTATGGGCGAAACTTGAATGTCATTATATAGTCTTATGTGTGGAGTTCTGTTCATCATCAATCCATCAAGAAGACGATTCAATCCCTCCATGAATCCAAGCAATGCGATGAATAAAGCAATACTAAAAGCCACTCCTATGGCAGCCACAAGGGTTTGTCGCCATCTCGAAAGCAAGAGAGCTTCTGCTATTTCAGTTATGTGTTTGATTTTCATTTTTACGGCAATACAATTTTTGTGTTGGTGGTCAGGCCTCTTTTTATTTCTACAGTACTGTAGTCCATAAGACCTGTTTCTACACGCTGTGTTTTGCCATTTTCGAGCAATACTGTTGTATCTGTCAAAAGAAATCTCCTGGGTATAGTCAATGCATCTGGATTTGAATTGATAACGATATTTGCCTCAAGCGTCAAATACGGGTAGAGCTGTGCTGGTTTTTTTGTAAAAGTGGCCTCTGCTTTAAACGTTCTTGTTCGTTCGTTCATCATGGGATAGATGGTAGATACTACCCCCTCATATACTTCCGATTTATAGCTATCCATGCGGATAATTACTTTTTGCCCTTTTTGAATTTTAACGATATCTATTTCATCAATATTGAATTCAATCAAAAACTCGCTTTCGCCTATCACTGCAAGGGGTGAAACACTGGTCACCAACTCTCCAAGTTCTTTATTTATTTTATATACTACTCCGTTTATATCACTTCGAATGATATAATCAGACTCTAAAGTTCGGGCTATTGCCAGGTTGTTTTTGCTTTGGTCAGAAACCAACCTTAGTTGTCTTTTGAGGTCTTGCAATCTTACTTCTGCATTCTCAGAGGCAGCTTTCGAATTTTCGTAGGCAAGTCTTTTTTGTTCAAGTTCTAGCTTAGAGCCAATATTATTTTCCCAAAGGTGTTGTTGTTTAAAAAAGAAAATGGAATCATTTTCTAGTTTTTTTCTAGCCAAACTTACTGCGTTTTGAGCGTCTCTGATTTTGTCTGCATTGGCAAAATAGTCTGAACTTGTAGCGAGAAGTTGCGCATTGGCTGTATTTCTACGTGAGTTATCGTTTTCTAGTTTGAAGAGTGGGTCGCCTATTTTAATAATACCTCCTTCTGTTACATAAATCTCTTCGAGCGTGCCATTCGACTTACTAAATACTTCATGCTGATTTTTACTTTTTATTGTACCGAAGGCATACACACTCTCCGATATTTTTGCTTTAGTTGGTGTGGTTGTTTCTTTTTTGTTATTGCAAGCATATAGGAGTGTCAAGCTCAGCAGGAGGATAAGCGAAAAGGAATTTTTCATAGTAGATAATTGCGTAGGAATATTATTTTAATCATTGATAAATCATACTTACAAAACGTAAAATTACATTTATTGCTTGTATTTTTATTTCTAGCTAAAGTTACAAAATTAATTTCTAAAAATCCCTCTGATTGACTCTTCATCAGAATGCTTTTTCTCCCTTTAAGTCCTTACTTTCTGAACCAAGCGGTAGATTCCTTATATTGCATCACAAAACCAGATTATGTACACTATAGCTGAAAAACTAAAAGCCCAATTGGCTGAGATAAAAGAACAAGGTCTTTATAAATCGGAACGCATTATCACTTCTTCGCAAGATGCCGAAATCACCCTGAGCGATGGTGCGAAAGTCTTAAATTTTTGTGCCAACAATTATCTTGGACTTTCATCGCATCCGCGTGTGATAGCAGCTGCTAAGCGAGCTATCGATACACATGGATTTGGGATGTCGAGTGTGCGTTTTATATGTGGCACACAAGATATTCATAAAACACTGGAGCATAAAATAGCCGACTTCCTCCATACCGAAGACACTATTTTGTATGCCGCAGCTTTCGATGCGAATGGAGGCGTATTTGAACCGCTCTTTGATGAGCACGATGCCATTATCTCAGATGCGCTGAACCATGCTTCCATCATAGACGGAGTACGACTTTGCAAGGCAGTGCGCTATCGCTATGCCAATAACGATATGGCAGATTTAGAAGCACAACTCATCAAATCGCAAGATCAAAAAAATCGAATTATCGTGACAGATGGCGTGTTTTCGATGGATGGTTATGTAGCTCAACTCGACCAGATTTGTACACTAGCCGAAAAGTACCATGCCATGGTCATGGTAGATGAATGTCATGCTACGGGTTTTATAGGCAAAACGGGTAGAGGGAGTATAGAGCTGCGCAACGTATTGGGCAAGGTCGATATAATCACTGGCACCTTAGGTAAAGCATTGGGTGGCGCGATGGGTGGATTCACCACAGGAAAAAAGGAAATCATCGAATTGCTACGTCAGCGCTCACGTCCTTATTTGTTTTCTAATTCGCTCGCTCCTTCTATAGTAGGCGCTTCTATCGAAGTGCTCGACATGTTGAGAGCGTCCACCGTACTTCGTGATACCCTCGATTGGAATATTCGCTATTTCAAAGAGGGCTTGAAAAAAACGGGACTTGAGTTTAAAGATGGTGAGTCCGCCATAGTGCCGGTGATGTTATACGATGCTAAGTTATCGCAGACTTTTGCAAATGAATTGTTGAAAGAGGGCGTATATGTAATTGGTTTTTTCTTTCCAGTAGTGCCTAAAGAGCAGGCTAGAATTAGAGTCCAACTTTCGGCAGCGCATACCAAAGCGCATTTGGATAAAGCCTTAGCCGCATTTGAAAAAGTTGGAAAGCAACTAGGCGTAATTTGATAAAAAAGGTATAAAACTTTTTTGTTTCGCCTTTTAAAAAATACTATTGCAGTAAGTACTATTTAGCTATGTATTCAACCAAAGAAAAAGTAATCATGTTTGTCCGAAAAATCGGTCTGATAGGATTCTTGTTCTTTCTTATCAAAGGCTTGATGTGGTTGCTGATACCCTATTTGATAGCCAAAGGGGTTTTGAGTAAATAATTTCACACTATTTTGTCTTTTAAAAAAAGGGCGATATCATCATAGGCTTTTATAGATTCGGGCGACAAAAAAGGGAGATTGAAAAAGCCGTGAATCAATCCTTTGTATTCGCAGTATTGCACTATGTTTCCCGCTTCTTTGAGTTTTTGAGCGTAAAATAGACCATCATCAATTAGCGGGTCGAAGGTAGCTGTGAGTATAAAAGCCGGAGCTAAGTCAGTGCAATTTTGTTGATAAATTGGCGAAACAAGAGGATTACAGTAATCGTTTGGGTCTGGGGTGTACTGCTCCTGAAACCATAACATGGTATCTCGAGTAAGCATATACTCTTCGCCATTTCGGGCTATAGAGGGGTTGTTGAGCTTGCCATCCACCCATGGATAAATGAGAATTTGTGCCGCTATTTTGATTTGCTCATCTCTACATTTATGCGCCATTGTAGCCGCCAGATTGCCCCCCGCACTATCGCCTGCCAAAATCAATTTTGTAGCATCACCGCCATGGTATTTTATGTTTTCTATAGTCCAGCAGATCGCATCGAAAGCATCTTGATGCGCAGTGGGGAAAGCAAATTCAGGTGCAAGACGGTAATCAACAGATACAATAACACATTGATTCATAGTAGATAACCGCCTACACACTAGGTCGTGAGAGTCGAGGCCATACAGAGCAAACCCACCACCATGATAATACATCATCACGGGTAAGTGCTGCTTGTCGTTTGGTCTATAGATGCGAATGCTGAAGTTTGCTAGCTTAATATCTTGGGTGCTGAAAACTGTTATTTTTTTATCAAAAAGAAAAGAGCCGAGCTTAGCAGCTTTTACAGCATCTGAACGAAGTTTCGATATTTCTTTGCCTCTACGGAGAGTGAGTGGTTTATTAATATTTGCAAAAAGAAGTACTAGGCGAGTTTTCCAGTTCATGCGTGGTTTTAATAGCGTAAGATACAAATAGTTTTTATTCTATAATATGTGGACAGTTTAATTTCCCAAAACCTCATTATTTTGTATTTTTGAGTGTTCGTTCTAAATTAAACGGATGATTTTTAACCTTAAAAACAAATAGACTATGGCAAAGATGCTAACTGCTTATTGCATGAAAACAAAAGAAAAAGACGTACCGATGAAAGATGCGGTAATTACCAAAACTGCTCGTGGCGGATATATGGCTCAAGGCAATGATGGAAAAGGAAACAAAATGACTACAATGCTGGGCGAAGCTAGAGCATTGGAGGCAGTAAAAGATGGCGTAGCTAAAAAAGGCTGGTAGTTTTTACTGAAAAATTTCAAAAGAAAGGTTGCTCATTTGAGCAACCTTTCTTAGTTTTAGCCTATGCTAGAGACTACTGCTACACTGGAGAAGTATGACGAAAATGGCGAAAAATCGGGTTGGACCTATATTTATATAGCTGCAGAGCAGGCTCAGTTGCTTTTGCCAGATGAGAAAAAAAGCTTTAGAGTACGTGGTACGATAGATAGCTGCGCTATACACCAAATAGCCCTATGGCCAATGGGCGAAGGTAATTTTATACTACCGCTAAACGCCACTATCCGAAAAAAGGTAGGCAAGACAAAGGGACAAACCGTACAGCTCAAAATAGCACATGATGATGAACCGCTAAAACCGGATAATGATTTATTGGACTGCTTGGCAGATGCTCCCGAAGCTAAAGCGTATTTTGAGACACTGTCTCCTTCGCATCGTAAATATTTTTCGCAATGGATAGGCGCTGCCAAAACCGAAGCTACTAAAGTTAAACGAATAACGGTGGCACTAGAAGCCCTAGGCTTGCAGATGGGCTACCCCGAAATGATACGACTCCAAAAAGAACGCAAAGTAAAATTGGGGTAAAAGTAATCGCCAGCACAGCGGGATGTAAAATTCTTTTTATTTTATCTTTGGGTTGGACTTATCAAACAGATGAAGACTAGATCAAACTCATGAAAAAGACAATAAATATTTCCCTGTTGATTTTCCTGCTGTCATCTTGCTCTCAAGGAATTTTAAAGAGTAAAAAGACGAAAGACTCCCAAAAAGATAAAGAACTAGGTCGCTTATATAAGATTTTTGATAACTACGACTATGACCTTTTTGTAAATTATAATTCTGGAAGTATTCCAAGCATAATGGGAGGTATAGACATTTTTGATGTTAGTGTTCAATTTTTGGATGAGAAGTACGAATTTCCAAAAGGCGAACAAAAAAATATGAAATTCCAGCATTAGCGACCGAAAATGGGAGACAAATGCCTGTAGTTATAAAGTCATCTCAATCGGAAGAGACTTTTGATATTTATGTACCTCAGCTGTTGAAAATAGACCAAAACTTGTTTGAGATTGGGAAAGTAAACAGGAAAGGTACGTTGATCACATGGAATAAAGATGAAGAGAATACGCTTGGCGTTTTAGTCTCAATCAGTGTATATGATTTTCCATTTGGAGGCAAAGGGAAAACATTACTGTCAGAAAGCATTGTAATGGATGATACTGGGGAGTTGTTGTTGGATGAATTTCTTAGCGATCCATCAGCAAAAACAATGGACATTTTTATCAAAAGAGGAAATGCTGTCAAGCACAAGATAAAAGACAAGAAACTGGTCTTTTATTTAATATCTAATTCTGGTTATCCTATGATAGATATTGAGTAGGCGTTTTATCTGCCCACTCTAGGTCTTGTTTAGCTAAGTGCAACGAGGAAGCCTTCTATAAAAATAAAAAAAATGCGACCCTATTGAGGTCGCATTTTATAGAGTTTGAAATCAAATTATTGCTTTATCAGCCTGCCGTTGGCAGTGCCTGTTTTGCCTTTGATGGTATATACATAAACTCCTGCACTCACACTTTCTGCTTGCCAAAGGATGCTGTTTTGCCCTGCTGGGTAATGCCCTGCTTCCGAGTGTAGCACTCTGCCATTCATATCAGTGATAGTGAATGTCAAATCATCATCTGCTTTGGTAGAGAAATCTATGAAGGTATTTTTTGTAAATGGATTTGGATAAGCAGAGCTAGCCTTGATGCTAGATTCTGAGATGCCTACTCCGTCTTGGTAAGTTTCATAATAATAAAACTCTCTCCAATCATTTTCCCAGACCCCTGCTGTCCAGTTTTGTCTCAGAGAAGTGGTATATTGACGATAAGTATTATAGGCATATTGATACCTTCTGTTTTCTACCCAAGTACCCCCTGTCCAGTTATATCGAGTCTGTAGTGTTTGGTTATTGTTCGCATCATATTGATAAGCAGTTCGAGTTGAATTTACCCAAGCCCCAGCAGTCCAGGTATCGTACTGATAAAGAGTGTTATTGTTGTTGGCGTCATACTGATAGGTGTATCTGTAGGTATTTGTCCATATTGCTGCACTATAACTTTCTTCTGATTGTGATAGCATTTTATTGGCAGCATTGTAGGTATAAGTGGATCTGCTTGACGGAGTCCATACACCCGCAGTATAATTCTCTCTTAGCTGAGTTAATCTATTGTTGTTTGCATCAAAAGTGTTTATATTCCTATTGTTAGCTACCCATGCTCCAGCTACCCATGTGTAATAGGTATATGAAGTTTGATTGCCGTTTGCATCGTAGGCATAGGCACTTCTGCTATTTTCCACAAAAGCTCCACCTGAATAAGAATAGGATGTCTGTGTAGTTTGTCTATTGTTAGCATCATAAGTAGATACATACTTAGAGGTGGGTGTCCAAGCTCCAGCACTCCAGTTTTCATATAAGGATTCTGTTCTGTTGCCATTAGCATCATAAGTAAAGGTGCCGCGATTTGAGTTTTCCCATGCACCAGCATTCCAATTTTGTGTGAGCGAACTAGTCTGGTTGTTGTTTGCATCGAATGTGTAGGAGTACTTGTAAGTGTTTTCCCATGCACCAGCTACCCAATTTAAGTTTGTTTGAACTAAACGGTTATTGTTTGCATCATAAGTATATATGTTTCTGCTACTGCCTTCCCATGTACCTGCATTCCAATTGTAGTTTGTTTGTACATCAGGATAGTTGCCTACATTCCAATCTCCTCCTCTAGTGCCACTATAGCTCATGGCAGAGGAGTCGCTATCTAGCCAAGCTCCAGCAGTCCAGTCTTCGTGGTTATATCCAATGAGTCGGGAATTGATCGCATCGGTTTTGAAGGTGGCGTTTGTGGTTGGAGCGTTAGGGGCTACAGTTGAAAATCGCTCTGGATGCCTGTCTTTATACCACTGAGGTATGTTGTTTTTTTCCTGAGCTTGTATGCCTGCCCAAAGAAAAACCATAGTTAAAAGGGTAATTGTTTTTTTCATATGCCTGTTTTTTTAGTTATATAATTGTTGCAATATATATGAAAATACAGAAAAAAACGAATTTATATGTATAAACTCAATCAGCCTATTACGTCATCTGATTTAAATAATAAAAAAATACAACCCTTTTGGTGCCGCAGCCTTGACTATGTTTAGCGTGGTGCAACAAGGATACCCTCTATGATAAACTCAACTCCAATCTTCTCCCAAAAAGAAAATCCTGCTACTAGGAGCAGGATCTTCAATAAAACAGGAAGTTTTAATTACTTGTTTACTTTTTTAGCTAACAAAGTACCTGGCTTAAACTTAGCCACTTTTTTAGCTTTGATTTTGATTTCTTTTCCTGTACGTGGGTTACGTCCTGTGCGTGCCGCACGCTTAGATGTAGAGAATGTACCAAAGCCTACTAAGGTTACTTTTCCGCCTTTTCCTAAAGTAGTAGTTACTGCTCCTAAGAATGCATCTAAAGCGTCACCAGCTTGTGATTTTGTAATTTTCGCAGTTTTTGCGATGCTGTCGACTAAATCTCCTTTGTTCATGTTGATTGATTTAAGTTGGTTTTAAAATTGTAATTGCATTCAAAATTACGCCTCAATGGCATTATAACAAGCATTGCGCCCCCTTCGCTTGTTGATAACCTAGTGTTTTCGTTATTTTTGTTGCAATAATTTTAAATAAAATACTGATAATCAAATTTGTAAATCATTTTCTAAAGTATAGTTTATATTTTTTTTTGTGGATAAGTTGGGTTGCTATTTTGTGCTCAAATGGTTTGATAGTGTGGCTTTTGGAGGTATAGGGTAACAATAGGTAGTAAATAGAAGAGAAATAGAATGATAGTTTTTATTAACTTTAATTTCAAAATAGTAAAGGGTTTGATGAAATTATATTGGTTAATAATGAGTTTATTGGTAGTGAGTCTAGTGCTACCTGCTTGCAATAGAAACAAGGTTGCTTGTCCTACCTATGCCAACTCTTTCCCTGAAAAGAAAAGTAAAACAAAGCCAGGAGCCCAAAAGCCTCAGCTACCCAAATCTACCAAACCTAAAAGCGGGGTGCTGCCTCCAGGTCGTAAATAAAATAATATATGACATGGTTTAAGCCCTTTCCGCCTCAAAATGAAATTGTAGCTTATGCAGTGCCTTTCTTTTTATTGCTGATAGCCATAGAAGCGGTCATATCTATCAAAGAGCAGCGAGGCAATTATGTTTTCAAAGATGCGGCTGCGTCTATTTCTATGGGTATAGGTTCGGCTGTTATCAATTTTGGTATGAAAGGAGTAGCCTTTGCGGCATACTCGTATCTATACGAATTTCGGCTGTTTGACATTGGCTGGCAGTGGTGGGTATGGGTATTACTCTTTTTTGCCGATGATTTTACTTTTTACTGGCACCATAGACTGAGCCATGAGGTGCGCTTACTTTGGGCGGCACACGTCAATCACCATTCCTCGATAAACTATACCTTAGCTACCGCACTTCGTCAGAGTTGGGCAGAGTTGTTTTACAAATATATTTGGTGGATATGGTTGCCGATAGTGGGTTTTCCTCCACTTATGATTTTGATGATGATGTCTATCTCGCTCATTTATCAGTTTTGGGTACATACGGAGTATATAGATAGATTTCCCGCTTTTATCGAAGCTATCTTCAACACCCCCTCGCACCATAGGGTTCACCACGCTTCTAATCTTCGTTATCTCGATCGCAATCATGGGGGCATATTGATTATTTGGGATAGGCTTTTCGGTACTTTTGCCCCAGAGTTGAAAGAAGAAAAACCTGTGTATGGTATCACTACTAACATTACTACCTATAATCCGTTGAAAATTGCGAGTCATGAGTTTATAGCCCTTTGGCACGATATGCAATCGAGTCGAGGTTTGCTAAATAAGTTAAAATATATGCTTTACCCACCAGGTTGGAGTGCAGATGGCAAAGATCAGCGAGCCAAAACCCTCCGCAAGCAATACCTTCAAAACCTAGCTAACAAAAATGGAGTATAGTCGAATGGATTTACTAACATTGCCCTTACATTTTATTGTATCATGAAACAACTTTCGGCCCTTTTCCTGTTTATTATTTTGCTCAACGCTTGTAGCTATAAGGAAACAATAAATACAGTAACCGTAAACGATGAGTTCTCAATGGCAGTGCCTTCATACCTGAAAGAAGACGCTGAAGTAAAGCCAGGAGCGCCTTTTGGATATGCCAATCGATTTAGAAATATTTATACCACCGTTTTTTTTGATGAGAAAGAAAAGTTGACCGATACATCTTTTCAGCAGTATTATGACAAACAAATCAACGTGCTTAAAAACGCACTCATAAAGCCAGGTGTGAGTGATTCTTCTTTTGTAAAAGTAGGTGGAGCTATGGGTATCCATACCGAAATATCGGGTGTGATGCAAACAGAAAACATTTACTATTCTCACCTTTTACTCGAAACGCCTACCCGCTACTATCAAGTATGTGCGTGGACTAGAGGGGAAGACCGAAAATTGAAATACGGAAAAGACATAGAAAACATGCTTTTTTCATTTAAGCTACTCAAGCCTTGATACTCTATTTACTCCCTTTGATTTCGGCATTTATAGGCTGGTTGACCAATTGGATAGCCGTAAAAATGCTCTTTAATCCTAAGCAAAAAACCAACTTCATCTTCTTTTCGTGGCAGGGTATTTTTCCTGCCAATCAAGCAGAAATAGCCGCCAAAGTAGGTAAAATGGTAGCGGAGGAGTTGCTCACGCCCAATGATGTAAAAGCCGTAGCTAGCTCGCCAGAACAAATGGCTAAACTGCGTGGGCTAGTAGAGCAAAAAATAGATCAATACCTTTTTGAGCAGTTTCCAGTCAAACATAATATACTAGCGGCTTTGATACCTCGACAAAAAATGCTCGATATGAAAGCTGAGCTATTGGTAGAGGTGGACAATACCGTACCCGAAATGATAGATGCCTATCTTCATACCGTAGAGCAAAACTTCGATGTAGCTAAAATCATTCGGGAGCGAATGGAGATTCTCGAAGTGGATAAATTAGAAAAACTGCTGATGGCTATTTTAGAAAAAGAATTTCGATTTGTAGAATACGTAGGTGGTTTTATTGGCTTTATGATTGGCCTATTGCAATTGGTGATTACCAAATTAGCCGTTTAATGCGGATAGTTTTTTTGTCACAAATAGTCTAAATGTCAAGTAGCAGCGTATCGATAGTCGTTTAAAATTTTGTATCTTTACGCATCAAGAAATGTTCTTTTATTTAGGGGCTGCCAGGTATTGACGGGGAGCCATGCCGGTAAACTTGCATGCAGTGAGTGTACATAGCACTTTAATCCATGTACAACAAACAATAACAGGCGAAGAATCTTTCGCTATGGCTGCTTAATCTAATCGATTAACCACCATCTTCTCCTCGCTTGAGGTTACTTACACAGCGAGCTTGAAGTCAAAAGTAGTGACTTATTTTCTGTCTGAATCATTCACAGACAGCGAAGACAATTGACGAATGTACGATACAGCACGGTGGGTCTCTTAACATGCGCTATATCCGACAACACAATAAGAAACTAAGCATGTAGTAGGTCTATCGCCATCTTGTCCGGACGCGGGTTCAATTCCCGCCAGCTCCAC
>CALAYL010000031.1 GCA_937894725.1 uncultured Bacteroidota bacterium | reverse complement strand
GGCCCGTTGCCGCAGTTTACTTCTGGTCCGCCTATATATACGCCACGGGCTTTTTGGTCGCTTATAAGTGGTGCGCCTCTACCCCTTTTTTCGGTATTGCCTGCCGTCCAGCTCGTAAATTTCAGCACATTGTTTCCACTCGTTTCGGTAAGGGCATCATTCGAATTGCTGATAGTAGCAGACACTGCACTCGCCCCTGCTGTAGTAGTTACTTTTCCTTTTTTTATACCGCTAGCAGATTGGAAAATACTGCTAAAATTGCCAGTTGCATTGATATCCCAACCTAAGTACCATAGAAGTGGTAGGTTAGGCGCATTCGTTAGCTCGAGTAGTGTAAAAAATCCATCGGTAGCTAATAGCGTACAGCCAGTAGAAGTTACGGTAGTAGCTGAACCACTACTGCATGTGTTTAAATCTTCATTCCACGCAAAGGTGGCAGATGCTAATGCTGATGTATTGGGATTATATCTAGTAAAAGGATGTGAGGTAGTGAGAAACAACAATCTACCATCATTGGCAAGGCTATTGACCAAAAAGCCACTAAAAGCATAGGGTATGCCCGAGATGCTTACTTTAGCTACCGATCTGCGAAGTTCATTTGGATCATCACATATAGCGGCCGTTGTAGGATTACTTACTGCCATTGTGATTTCATTGGTATATGCAGGTGAAGATTGGTTATTAAAACAGCTTAATTTAGCTCTATAGGTATAAGTGCCCGCACCATTAGGAAAAGAAGGTGTACAGCTAGTTGCATTGCCACAAGAGGTAGCAGTGTAGCTTCCCCCATTGTATTTATACTGCCACTCGATGTCTCCAAAATGTCCAGAGATAGATAGCTTAGTAGGCACTGTTCCCACACAGATACTACTATTGCCACCTGAGATAGTACCAGCTACAGCATTAGTTACTTGTATCGTTAAGATATTGCTGTAAGCAGTAAACACATCGCCATCGTATACACAGGTCACTTTTACTCTGTACAGATAATTTCCAGTTGAGGGAAAATACTGATTTAAAAAATAGTTACTACTTGTACTAACAGTTGACCAGCTAAACCCATTATTTGTGCTAAGTTCCCACGATGTAATAGTTCCAGAATGATAATTCAAAGATAGATAAGTACTTGTATTGGGGCATATTTTTATAGCATCTGCACTCAAGGTTCCGCCATTCACGTTACATTGAGCACTTAGTTTAGGTGCGTAAATAGTGAGTAAACCCACTAACAACAAATATATGTTTTTCATGGCTTTTACTTTTTAGTTAGTTCATCAATCTGCTTCTGTTGAGCGATAAGGTGTAGGGTGAGTTCTTCTATTTTGCGGAGTAGAAGGTTGTTCATTTCACCTAGACTCACCCCTTCATTGCATACAGTCTCTTCGGATGGTATTTCAGGTAGGTGTTTGTTTTCTTTTATAAACTCTTCAACCTCTGCCAAAGGTGTGAGATTATAGTTTTCGGCAAACACATCATCAGACCATGAGTTTATCTGTACCAAGACTTTTTTAGCTACTATTGTCCCATTCACTGCCATCTTCCAATCCCAAGGATTTTGAGGAAGTATAGCTGTATTGTCATCATTTACCAAAAGCCTACCTTTGACCTGTACTATTTTATGGCTTGCAGCCGCTCCGCCTATTACCAGGTTGTATAAGCAATCGCTGGGTGGTAAAGTCATCAGCTATCATATGCCTAGGGCTAGATTTGTTTGAGAATAGGATACCATTTGATTGTGCATTTGTAGTTAAAGCGATCAGGTTTAGTGCGGTGGTATTATCAGTTTGTACGTTTACATGACCAAACCAAGGTTGTGCATTTGGATGAATACCTATGCCTATTCTCCCGTTGTTGTTTACTGCAAAGTCGGTTCTCCATGTCCAACTATTGGTTAAAACTCTCATGTTTAAAAGATCTCGATTTGAACCCATACCACTTTGCAAGCCAGATATTTGGACACCTGGATTTGTAGCACCAATGGGGGAAGAGACCCATATCTCTAGGTTATTTTGAGGGGTACTAGTTCCTATTCCCACATTTCCAGTAGCTGGAAAAAGATTTTGTGCCATTAGGCTTGAAGAAAAAGTAGTTATCAGCCCGATGGTTAAAAAATTAAGGGATTTTAACAAATGGGAGGGGGGTAAAACTACCCGCAGAGAATGTGTTTTTTGCTTTCATAATATTGGGGTTTTGATTAGTTATATCCCAAATTTTGAGAAAAAATTTTTGAGAATGAAATTTTTATTGTTAAAAATGTTGTGCCTTATTTCAATAATTTTTCGCATATACCTATACGTAGCACCAACCCCAATAATCTTAGTTTAACCCAGCGCTCCAAGATCGAGAAAAGACATTTGTTTGGTGTAGCTAATTTTTTTTAGCGAAATATCTGAGGAAACCAACGTAGATTTGCGCCCGAAAATCATGGCTCAAATCAAATCAAATAGTAAAATCAACTGCTACCACTGTGGAGAAGACTGCGATGGTAAAATAATAGAGTTTAACGAAAAGCCCTTTTGCTGTGAGGGTTGTAAGACGGTGTTTCAGATTTTACAACAAAATGACCTCTGCGAATTTTATGATTTACAAGAGGTTAAAAAAGGACTTTCAAAAACAGGAAGTAAGGTAAGGTATGAATATTTAGACGATGATGCAATCGCAGCAAAGCTCATTCGATTTAAGAATAGCACCATTACTAAAGTAGAATTTTATTTGCCTTCGATACATTGTAGCGCCTGCTTGTGGCTGTTAGAAAACCTATATAAAATCGAGCCGAGTATATTGCAATCTACGGTCAATTTTGCATTAAAAGAAGTATATATCACTTTCGACAATACCAAAACAAGCCTACGGAAAGTAGCTGAATTGCTCGATAAGATTGGCTATGCGCCTGCTATCACATTTGATACAGCGGTGAACCAAAAAAAGACTGACCACCTGCGCAGATATTACTACAAAATAGGCGTTGCGTTTTTCTGTTTTGGCAATATCATGTTACTCAGTTTTCCAGAATATTTTGGGCTCAAGGGAATAGTCGAAGATCACTATCGCCAGTTTTTTGCCTACTTAAATTTTTTATTAGTACTTCCCGTATTGTTTTATAGTGCTACTGAGTTTTTTCAATCTGCATGGGCGGGCATTCGACAGCGCACTATGAATATGGATGTGCCTATAGCGCTAGGTATCATAGCTATGTTTGTCCGAAGTAGCTATGAGATTTTTTCAAAAACAGGTGTAGGATATATGGACACTTTGGCTAGCTTGGTGATGCTCATGCTGATAGGCAGGTGGTTTCAAAACAAAACGTACGATTTTATTTCATTTGAGAGAGATTATAAATCTTATTTTCCTATAGCCGTATCTATCATCAAAGATAATGTAGAATCTTCGTTGCCCTTGAGCAATCTCAAAGTAGGTGATCAGATCATCATACGCAACCAAGAGTTGATACCTGCCGATGCGGTGATAGTAAATGGCGAAGGCAATATTGATTACAGTTTTGTAACAGGCGAATCAAAACCCGAATACGCACCCAATAATAGTTTGGTGTATGCTGGTGGTAAACACAATGGTAGCAATATGATTATTGAGATTGTGAAAGAGGTGTCGCAAAGCTACTTGACTCAATTGTGGAATAACGATGCTTTTCAAAAGAAAGCTGAAAAACAATCGAGTTCGTTGGCCTCTAGGTTTAGCAATATTTTTACCCCTACGGTGATTGTGGTAGCCATAGCTGCGATGCTATTTCATTGGCCCTCCGATATTCATTTAGCGCTCAATGCTTTTACTTCAGTACTGATTATCACATGTCCATGTGCATTGGCTTTATCATCGCCATTTACCATGGGCAATGTGCTTAGGATTTTTTCACAGCAGCATATATATATCAAAAATCCACTGGTAGTCGAAACATTAGCAGATATTGATACATTAGTTTTTGATAAAACGGGTACACTCACCGACACTTCAGATACGCTAGTCCATTTTCGGTTAGAAAACGAATCACCCGAAATGATGGACTATATTTATTCATTGGCACAACATAGCATACATCCGCTCAGCAGAAATATTGTCGATACGTTGAAAAAACGAAGCGAGATTAAGAACTTAGTGGTAGCCGACTTTTCGGAGGTGATAGGTAAGGGACTTAGTGGTGGGATAAACAATCATTTGATAAAGATTGGCAGTGCCAATTTTGTTGGTGCTAAAACAAACGAGAATGACAAGCTATCGTCTATTGTTTTTGTATCTATTGATGGGGAAAATGTCGGTTTTATAGAGCATAAACATCAATACAGAAAAGGGTTTGACGGATTGTTTGAAAAGTTGAATAAAGGATATGAAACGTATATCCTCTCGGGCGATAATGATGCTGAAAAGGAATATTTGCAGCAATATGTGGCTAAGGAAAACTTAGTTTTCAATCAAAAGCCAGAAAATAAATTGCAATTCATAAAGCAACTACAAGAAAAAGGGAAAAAAGTAATGATGATAGGTGATGGACTCAATGATGCTGGGGCACTAAAACAGGCAGATGTAGGAATGGCCATTTCGGACGATGTGAATAATTTCTCTCCAGCTTGTGATGGTATCTTGAGTAGTGTTCAATTTGTACACATAGATAAGGTCTTACAATACGCTAAATACGCTGTAAAAATAATCAAAGTAAGCTTTTTAATATCATTGATTTACAATATAATAGGAATTGCTTTTGCGGTAAAGGGAACGATGTCGCCCATTGTAGCCGCTATTTTAATGCCTATAAGTTCGGTAAGTATCATAGTTTTTACTAGTTTGAGCTCGCTTTTGCTCGGAAAATACATTTTCGGTAGTGAAAGAAACTCTCAAGTACGATAAATAAATATAAGTTCAATTATGATTACACGCATAAATACCCTCTTTTTTAAAGTCTTAACTTTACACCGCAAAAAAGGACCATGCAAATAATATTCATCATGATTGGGGCAAGTTTGATTGTAGCATTTATATTTTTATTTGCATTTTTATGGTCTGTAAAGTCAGGCCAATATGACGATACCGTAACGCCCTCAATGCGGATTCTATTTGATAATCAAAAAAAACAAACGATAGACAATGACAACTGAAAAATTTAGCTACGACAACACATCGGTGAGGAATTTTGCATTAGCCACGCTTATTTTTGGTGTGGTGGGCATGTTGGTGGGTATTATTATTGCAATCCAACTTGTCTATCCGCCTCTCAACTTTGTTGAATGGCATACATTTGGTCGCTTGAGACCACTCCATACAAATGCCGTAATCTTTGCATTTGTAGGAAACGGTATTTTTATGGGTGTTTACTATTCGCTACAGCGTTTGTTGAAAGCTCGTATGTGGAGTGATAAGTTGTCAAAAATCCATTTCTGGGGTTGGCAGTTTATTATCGTTTGTGCGGCTATTACCTTCCCATTAGGTATGACCCAGGGAAAAGAGTACGCAGAACTTATTTGGCCTATTGATATCATGGTAACCTTAATTTGGGTGGTATTCGGAATCAATATGTTTATGACTATTTTGAATAGAAGAGAGCGTCACCTATATGTGGCCATTTGGTTCTATATTGCTACTTGGGTTACAGTGGCAATGCTGCATATTGTTAACTCACTAGCTATCCCTACATCTTTGACACATAGCTATTCACTTTATGCTGGTGTTCAAGATGCTTTGATTCAGTGGTGGTATGGTCACAATGCGGTAGCGTTCTTCCTTACAACTCCTTACTTAGGTTTGATGTATTACTTCTTGCCTAAAGCAGCTAATCGCCCTATCTACTCGTATAGACTTTCAATCATCCACTTTTGGGCACTTATTTTCTTGTATATATGGGCTGGTCCTCACCACTTGTTATACACTTCATTACCAGATTGGGCACAATCGCTAGGAACTGTGTTCTCAATTATGCTCCTTATGCCATCTTGGGGAGGTATGCTCAATGGACTTTTGACACTTAGAGGAGCTTGGGATAAAGTAAGAGATGATGTTGTTTTGAAATTCATGGTAGTGGCTGTGACTGCATACGGTATGGCAACTTTCGAAGGGCCATTACTGTCGATAAAAGTAGTGAATGCTATATCGCATTATACTGACTGGACTGTAGCTCACGTACACGTAGGAGCATTAGGTTGGAACGGATTCCTTACTTTCAGTGTATTGTACTGGTTGATACCACGTATTTACCAAACCAATCTTTACAGTAAGAAAATGGCGAACTATCATTTCTGGTTAGGTACTTTAGGTATTTTATTCTACGCTATACCTCTTTATTGGGCTGGATTTACTCAAGCTGCTATGTGGAAGCAATTTACAGCAGAAGGAGTATTGAAATATCCAAATTTCTTAGAAACAGTGACCGCTATACTACCAATGTATTGGATGCGTGTAGTAGGTGGAACATTATATTTCACAGGAGTACTTATTGGTTGTTATAATTTATTCAAAACGGGTGTTCAAGGTAAATTCTTGGCTAATGAAGCCGCAGAAGCACTTTCACTTAAAGGTCAAGAAGTACACTCTGATGGCTACTGGCATAGATGGATCGAAAGAAAGCCAGTACAGTTTCTAGTAGTTTCTTTGGTGGTAGTGATGATAGGCGGTATAGTTGAATTTGTACCTACATTCCTTATTGAATCTAACGTACCTACGATAGCTAGTGTGAAGCCTTATACTCCACTCGAATTGCATGGTCGTGATATGTATGTAAGGGAGGGCTGTTATACTTGTCACTCACAGATGATTCGTCCATTCAGAAACGAAACTGAGCGTTATGGCGAATACTCTAAAGCGGGCGAGTTTGTGTACGACCATCCATTCCAGTGGGGGTCAAAACGTACTGGTCCTGATTTACAGCGTGAAGGGGGTAAATATCCAAACTCATGGCACTTTAATCACATGGAAGATCCTACCTCTATGTCACCAGGTTCAATTATGCCAGCATATTCATTTATGCTCACAAATGTACTTGACCTAGATTACACAGCTAGCAAAATACGAGCTATGCAAATGCTAGGAGTACCTTATCCAAAAGGATATGACAAAATAGCGAATGAAGATGTGAAAAAGCAAGCCGCATCTATCCAAGCAGACTTAGCTAAAAACGGTATCAAAATAGCTGCGGATCGTGAAATTATAGCGATGATTGCTTATCTACAGAGACTCGGTACTGATATAAAAGCGAAATAATAAATCTATTAAAAGCATACTATGTTTAGCTTCATAAAAAAATACGCAGAAACACTTCAAGGAGTAGATGTATATCCCAAAATATCGCTATTGATTTTCTTCTCTGTATTCTGTATCATTATTATCGCTCTTTTCAAAATGAGTAAGAAAACGATAAGTGAACTGGAGCGAATACCATTGGATTAAGAATACAGAATACAAACCATTAGAACAAAAGAACTCGTGAATAAAACTTTTAAAAACATGAAAACAAAAGGCCTTATTAGCTTAGTAGCTACTTTCTTTGTTAGTTGCTTTCAACAATTGCATGCTCAGGATGCAGCAGGAGTAAAGATTATAGTAGAGCAGAAAACACATCCATTGATATGGATTATCCTAGGGATAATGTTTGGGTTATTAGTCGCTATATTTTTTCTATCAAGACTTTATCTAAAGGTAGTTACCAAGAACCTAAATAAAATTTCAGCCATACTTTTGCCTCTTTTATTGATTGCAAGTACGGCTTTTGGCGAAGAAGTGGCTACTCCATTCAAAACACAAGTTGTATATGCTCCCATAAGCAATACCACTGCATTTTTAGCGGCCTTAGGTATTGGATTGGAAGTTTTAGTGATTATATTCTTCGTGCTAAAGCTTACAGGATTTCTTAAAAAAATGAATGTCATAGAAACTACGCATAGCAAAGAACTTAACTTCAGCATGCCAAGATTTTGGGATAATTTTAATGCCTCAGTGGCTATCGAAAAGGAAAAAGATATCGAAATGGATCACGAGTATGATGGCATTCGTGAACTTGACAACAATCTTCCACCTTGGTGGAAATATAGCTTTTATGCTTCTATAGTTTGGGCTATCTTATATATTGGATACTACCACATGGGTGGAGATGGAGAATCTAGCATTCAGTCTTATGAAAATGAAATGGCTCAAGCTAAGATTGAAAAGGCAGAAATTGCCAAATTGATGGCTTCGAAAGTAGATGAGAACAATGTAGCAATGGCAGATGCAGGTGGTATTGCAGATGGTGCAGAGATATTCAAAACCAATTGTGCTGCTTGTCATGGTGCAGCTGGGGAAGGTACTGTAGGGCCGAACTTGACCGACAACTATTGGCTGCATGGCGGAGACTTGACTTCTGTATATAAACTCATCAAACTAGGTGCTGCAGAAAAGGGTATGAAGTCGTGGGAAGCAGAGTTGTCGTCTGTACAAATCAAAAATGTAGCTAGCTTTATCAAATCACTTGGCGGCACTAATCCTCCAAATCCAAAAGCACCTCAAGGAGAAGAATTTAAAGAAGGCGGTGCGACAGAAAAAACTGCAGAAGCGACTAGTGTAGATAATACTAAAACAGAGACCGCAGATGATCTCGCAAATAAATAAATCATGTCTTCTAAATCTAATGAGTCATTTAGAGACTCAATTGGTACTATAGAAAAAGACGGAAAACGTCATTGGATATTTCCTAAACGTCCTATAGGAAAACTATATAATTGGCGAACATACCTCTCTTGGGTTTACTTGATTGTATTTGCCCTACTACCTTGGCTTAAAACAAATGGTCATCCCATTTTTTTGTTCAATATTTTTGAAAGGAAATTTATTCTTTTTGGAAATATATTTTGGCCACAAGACTTCTTCCTTTTTGTGATAGGCATGCTCACCTTTATGGTGTTTATCGTCTTATTTACCGTAATCTTTGGTAGGCTCTTTTGTGGATGGGTCTGTCCACAAACGATTTTTATGGAAATGATTTTCCGAAAAATCGAATACTGGATTGAAGGTGATGGCGATGCCCAAAAGCGGCTGAATGCACAACCGTGGAATAGTGAGAAATTTATGAAAAGAGGAGGGAAGATTGCCTTATTTATCCTCATTTCTTTTCTGATAGCGCATTATTTCCTAGCCTATCTGATAGGTATGGATAATGTAATCCTTTATATGAAAGAAGGAATTTTGAGTCATTTGGAAACATTTGTTCCCTTGGTTATCTTTACAGGTATATTCTCATTTGTATATTTATGGTTTAGGGAGCAAGCGTGCATTATCGTTTGCCCATATGGCAGACTCCAAGGGGTATTGACAGATAAAGATACCGTAGCAGTTTCTTATGATTATATGCGGGGTGAGACAAGGGGTCGTTTCAATCGCCATGAAGAGCGAACGGGCGGAGATTGTGTGGACTGCTATGAATGTGTAAAGGTATGCCCTACAGGAATAGATATTCGTAATGGTACCCAAATGGAGTGTGTAGCTTGTACAGCTTGTATAGACGCTTGTGATGCCATCATGGAGAAATTTAATTTTGAAAAAGGATTGATACGATATGCTTCAGAAGCTAATATTGCTAATAAAGAGAAATGGACATTTACCCCTCGAATCAAGGCGTACACCGCAGTGCTGTTGATACTATTGGGTGTGCTCACGGTATTGCTTTTTAGCCGAAAAGAAATATCAACTACCATCATGAGAGCGCAGGGTCAACTTTATCAAATGCAGGGTCAAGATACGATTAGCAACTTGTACAACATTAAACTGGTAAATAAAACATTTAATGACTTTCAGCTGAACCTTAAAGTGCTATCTTCATCTTCTGGTTCAATCAAAATAGTAGGGAAAGATTTGCAAGTCAAGAAGGAAAGTGTGGGCGATGGTGTGTTTTTTGTTGAGTTTCCAAGGTCGCAATTGACAAAGCGCAAAACTGAAGTTGAAATAGGTATTTTTGCAGGAGATAAGATGGTAGATAAAGTTAAGACCAACTTTATGGCACCAGTTTACTAAATTCGAGGAGATGAAGGTCAATTATAAATTTTTTATTATCCTACTTTATGTGGGATTTATATCACTAATGATGGTACTAGTATATAAATGTACAAATCTAAAAGTGGATGTTATTGACAAAGATTATTACGCAGAGGAACTCATCTATCAGCAACAAATTGAACGACAACAAAAATCAAAAAATCTTGCTGTGCAACCCTCTTGGAATCTTACTAGTGAGGAGATTATAATTACATTTCCGCAGCTTGAAAACAATGATGTTATAACTGGAAATGTGGAATTCTTTTGCCCTTCAGATGGCTCAAAAGATAAAACCTTTAAAATAACCGCAGATACAAGCAACACATTTACTCTTTCAAAGTCTTTGTTGGTTTCAGGTAGGTATAAGATGAAATTATTCTGGAAAAGTGGTACAGTCGAGTATTACAATGAAGGTATCGTTCGAATAGATTCATAGCGTATGTTTTTTCCTATTGAAATAATTATTACGGCATTCCTTTTAGGTCTAGCAGGAAGTTTTCACTGCATAGGTATGTGTGGTCCTATTGCGCTAGCTGTACCCTTGAAAGCACATGATACATTTTCTAAGATTATCAGTATATTATCTTATAATTTTGGTAGGGTTGTTACCTACACTTTTATGGGGGCATTTTTTGGGTTAGCAGGCAAAAGTATGGTAATCGCAGGTTGGCAACAAGGGTTATCAGTATTTATTGGTGTAGTGATAATAGTAGGTGTAGCAGTGAGCCACTTCAATCTACCTTGGTTCAATAGTTTTTCGATAGGACACTGGTCATTTTTATCAAAGAAACTAGGTATTTTGTTAAAGGGAAAATCCTACTCTTCCAATCTCCTAATAGGTATTTTAAATGGGTTTTTGCCCTGTGGTCTAGTGTATGCAGGTATAGCAGGAGCTATAGCTACGGGTAGCCCAAGTAAAGGCGCATTATTTATGTTTATGTTTGGTGTAGGTACTACTTTTCTCATGTTTACGCTACAGTTTTTCAAAGAGTATATTTCTACCTCTGTACGAAATATGATGCGCAAAGCGGTGCCCATTTATCTTGTGCTCATGGCTGTACTTTTGATATTGCGAGGGCTAAATCTTGGTATCCCCTACGTAAGCCCCACATTGAGCAATACAGAGGCAAAAGCCGAGAAATGTTGTCATAAATAAAAGGGATTTTTGAGTTGATGTTTTGTTAACCTCTTTCAGATAGGGAAAACACTTTCCTAAACTAGCACAAATGGAATTGAGTAGTGCCAAAACCCGAGACTAAACATAGCCTTAGATATATATGTAAATGCAAAAACTCGCGTGAATTTTAAATAAAAGCTACAATTCACCGCTCTTCTGATGATAAACGAAGTACGATCTTAAATCAGAAAAAACTGAATTTTAAATCCAGTTTTAAATCCAATTTATCGTCTTCGATAATCGCCTCAAAGAAATACTAAGTAATGATTTATTCTAAATGAAACCTTACTCCAGCATAGGCCATAGCTCCTCTGATAGGACCCCATATCAATGTGGCATCAAATGCGCTACTGGTTGGTTGATTGGCATCTATTATTGGATTGTGTTGCCGATGGTTCAACATATTTTCTGCTCCTAGATATACTTCCCAACGTTCTTTGATTGTTTTCGAGATCTGCATATTCCATATCCACATATTTTTCGATGGTGCTACATGCACATGTCCGCCTAGAGGATCGGTGGTATTAGGTATGCGAGCGAGCGAATACCAAGCGAGATTGGTCGTAAATTTGAGTTGCGGTTTTCGCCAAGTATAGTCGGCTACGAGCAGTATTTTATGTTGAGGTCGAAGTGGATTTATTTTCAATCCGCTTTTATAATTCACCATCACATTGTCCCACTTATACACCAATTTCAAATTTACATTTTTGACCACTTCATAGCTCGCCTCTGCTTGTATAGAATTGGAATACCCGCCTTTGGCAACATAGATATCGAGTAGCTGCGGAGTCTCTAAATCGCTCACTAGCTGCTGCTCAAACTGAGTACGATAGTAATCAAAGTGAATATAGCCTTCTCTAAAAGCAAGGTTAAAACTTTTCGCTACCGATACCCCAAAATTCCAGGCTATTTCTGGCTTTAGCTCTGCTAATTCAATTTTTCGATTGCTGAAAAATAAGCTGTAATTTTCATTGAGCTGATTGGGTACTCTATAGCCTCTGCCTCCGCTGGCACGCAGTGTAAGGTCGTGAAGAATATCCCATTTGAGATGTAGTCGAGGCGATAAAAATGTACCGAATAGATTATGCTGATCTACTCTCAATCCTGCTACGATATTGAGCTTTTTGAAGGGATTGACTGTCCACTCTCCAAAAGCGCCCGGCACTATCTCAAGCCTTTTCAACTCGAATGTATCAAAACGTTCTGTAGGATTATCGACTAATAAAGATGCGCCTAATTTGAGGGTGTTTTTTTCGCCTATATCTTTTTGATAAATAAAATTGCCATAGCCGGTGTATTGACGTGCCGAAAGAGGTTTTAATCCTACAAACCCTTGTAGTTGATTATAGGTAAATTTCCATTGCAATCCGATATTTTGATCGGCTGGTAGATAGAATGAGGTCTTGCCAAAAACTTCTCCATTCAATGTTTTGAGTTGTGTACCCCAGGCCGTTTGTAGGTCATTTTTTGATCGATGATTATAGTCCATTTGTCCCGCCTTTCGGTCTTCGGCATTTACTCTAGCCACGACCATAAACATACCTCCATCTTTTTTGATATGAAACCAACGGTGCATGAGTGAAAATCGATTAAAGAGCGGGTTATCCATAAATCCATCGTGGTTAAAATCAAGTTTTAGCCAATTGACTGCCCCATGTGCAGAGGTCATAGTGTACCAATGTTTATCTTTGATTTTGTGCGCGATATGGGCATTGAGTTCAAAACGAGCATCTTGATTTACATAGGCATTAAAAAAAAACTTATCGGCACTTTGCGGTTTTTGGAGTTCGATATTGATTTGCCCTGTGATGGCCTCATAGCCATTGACCACGCTGCCTGTACCTTTATTGATTTGTATCGAACTTATCCATGTAGCAGGCAAATGTTCCATTCCAAAGTTATTTTGCAAACCTCGAATGCCGGGCAAATTTTCAAACATCGTTTGTAGATAATTGCCATCGAGTCCGAGCATCCGAATCTCTTTAGCTCCCGATACGCCATCCGAATATTGCACATCCACCGCTCCATTGCGCATAAAACTTTCGCTTAGATTGCAGCAGGCATCGCTTTTCAAATCGGATGAGGAAATCAGCTCCACATTCTGTGTAGCCATCAGCATTCGTGGAGCTTGTTTGCGAATGATTTCGACCTCATTAAAACGATGAGTAGAATCGATACTTTGCGCAGAAAGCTGTATGGATATAAGACCTAACCCAATACCCAGCAGAAGATTACTTGCGTTCATACTTACAGCATTTATGTAGTAAAAAATAAGCACTGTCTGTCGCTTTATACCCTTGATTATCGTAGCCTATACTGGCTAGTTTGCGTTGTATGGAGTCCATGCTAATTTGCGTTTGGTCATACTTGATCTTAAGTTTTTTTGAGTCTGGATTCCAAAAAGCACCATACACACCTGGCATCACCAAGGCATTTTCGATGTTTTTTTTACACATTTCGCAGTTGCCTTCTACCCGTATGGTAGATACTATAGGCTTGGCTTGTGCATTAGCTACAATACTGATGAATAAACTCATCAACATTAAAATATAGTGTTTCATTTTTTATGATTTTAAAGATTTAGAAAAATGCGAAAAGGCTTTTCTAAATCAAAAAAACACAAAATTGGGAATGGGGATTATCTTTGTATAAAAATGGAGGGGAATATACAGCCACATGTTTTTTGACAGTGGCGTAAAACGAAAAAGGAGCATCTAACCAAACTACTGGTGATGGAATAAACAAATCAGAGAATGCGATATTTTCGGTAGCAAACTTAGGGTGATGATCGCCTACTTTAATTTTTACCACTTCATCTTTGCAGCATTTCTTAGGCATTTTTTTCTTTGCATCGCAGCAGCAAGCCTCCGCTTTCTGAATGATAGAAACAGACGCTAATTTTTGATGGCAATAATGAAATTGCAAACTAAATCCAGCTGCTCCAAAGCTGTAAAACGCAAGGAGTAACGATACAATAAGTTGTTTTGCATAGCGATACATAAACGCTAAAATAGTAAATTTCAAACGACCATAAAAATAACTTAACAGCTATTATGGCACATTTATTGAACTGAAAGTGTAAATTTAGGTTTGGATGCACAAAAAAATCACCTTATTGCTGACTATTTGTCTTGTAGTTTTCACCACAGCTATCTATGCTCAAGAGGTAGGTATTGCCTCATTCTACCATAGTTTTTTCAACGGAAAAAAAACCGCCAATGGAGAGATTTTTGACAATAATAAAATGACTTGTGCCCACAAAAGCCTTCCATTTGGCACATTGCTTAAAGTCACCAATACACAAAATGACCAAAGTGTAATAGTAAGAGTAAACGACAGAGGGCCTTATGTAAAAGGCCGAGTATTGGATTTGAGCCTAGCTGCGGCCAAAGTACTTGGGTTTGTAAATAAAGGCATGACTACGGTAATGTATGAAGAGTTTAAAGAGATAAAAGATGATCCTAAAATCGATACGCTGCGTCAAATCGATACGCTTTCTATACCCAAGGCATCTACATTCTTGACTATTATCCCTTCGGATAGTTTGTTTTTTGAGTATTATGGTGTAAAACTAGCGACTTTTGAAACTTTTGGAGATGCTATGAAGGCAGTCAATACCCTAGTTGCGAAATACAAACTTCCAGCACATATCGAAGATGTAGCTACAGGGAGTAGCACAAAGCTGTATCGCGTATTTTTAGGAAGTTATTCAAATAAATCAGAGGCAGATAAGTTGGCACTCAAAACCAAGAAAAACTATCCTGAAAGTTATGTGGTACAGTACAATAAGTTCAGGTGACATCTACAAAATGTGCTTAAACATTAATAAATAAGCTAGTTTAGTATAGCCAAAGAAGCAATAATGGATAGCTTTTTAAGCAGAGTGTATATTTTATTGGTACAAAAAGAGGCTGATTTACAGCAGATTACACGGTCAGTCCATTTTTTTTATAGAAATATTTGAAAGAGTGTGTATAAGTGCTATCTTTGCGTTCCCTTTTTAAGAAAATAGAACAAAAACGTTACCGAATGGGTCATAAAACAAGTCCAATAGCCAACAGATTAGGCATCACCAAAGGATGGGATAGCACATGGTATGCTGGTAAAGACGCAGGTCAGAAGCTAGTAGAAGACCAGAAAATACGCTCATACATCAATGTCCGTATCAACAAAGGCGGCATTAGCAAGGTGCAGATAGAGCGTACGCTAAAGCGTATCACTGTCACTATCCATACTGCTCGTCCAGGAATTATCATTGGTCGAGGTGGCAATGAGGTAGATCGCCTTAAAGAAGAGTTGAAGAAATTGACGGGCAAAGAAGTGCAAATTAATATTGTAGAAATCAGACGTCCAGAACTTGAGGCAGCTATCGTAGGTGAAACTATCGCTAAACAACTTGAGGCTCGTATCAACTACCGTAGAGCATTGAAGATGGCTATATCATCAGCTATGCGAATGGGAGCTGAGGGAATCAAAATCAAAGTGTCTGGTCGTATAGGAGGAGCAGAAATGGCTCGTTCGGAAGAATATAAGCAAGGACGTACTCCTCTTCATACTTGGAGAGCGGATATCGACTACTGTATTACTGAGGCCTTGACAATCTACGGAAAGTTAGGTATCAAGGTGTGGATTTGTAAAGGGGAGATTTTATCTAAGCGAGACCTAGTGAGTTCATCTTCTCTCGAAGGTGGTACTGACCAAGGAGGGCAAGGAGCTGACCAACGCAGACAGCCACGTAGAGAATCGGCAGGAGGTAGAGGAAGAGCAAAGAAATAAACGAAATTAAGTAAAGCAATAAATTAGGGAGCTATGTTATTACCTAAAAGAACAAAATTTAGAAAACCCCAAAAGGGCAGAAACAAAAATACGGCTACACGTGGATTCGAAATTGCCTTTGGTACTTTTGGACTCAAAACACTCGAGTACGCTAAGATTACCAATAAGCAGATAGAATCTGCTCGTATCGCGGTGACTCGTTTTATGAAGCGTGAGGGAAAGGTTTGGATCAGAATATTTCCAGATAAAGCGATCACTCGTAAGCCATTAGAGGTGAGGATGGGAAAGGGAAAAGGAAATCCAGAAGGATGGTGTGCGCCTGTAAAGCCAGGACACCTTTTGTTTGAATGCGAAGGCGTATCAAGAGAAATAGCTGAAGAAGCAATGAGGCTAGCTGCACAAAAGCTTCCAGTGAAAACAAAATTCATCGTAAGAAGAGACGCTGCAGAATATACCGTATAAATTTAAAGAATCATGGCAAACCGTAAAGAAAGTTTCAAAACAGAAATAGCTGGATTAGAACCAGCAGCATTAAATGAAAGAATCAAAGCAGAAAAGCAAAGCTTGAAGCAAATGGTTTTCTCTCATGCAGTAACTCCATTAGACAATCCGCTCAGTATCCGCGCTCAACGTAGAAATATTGCAAAATTGCTAACCGCTAGTAACGCTAAATAAGTACAACCAAATAGATCCAAAGAATCATGGAAAGAAATTTAAGAAAAGAAAGAATAGGAGTAGTAGTAAGCGACAAGATGGAGAAATCTATCACCGTTTCGGAGGTTACTAAAATCAAACATCCACTCTACGGTAAGTTTATGAAACGTACCAAAAAATATGTAGCGCACGATGAGAAAAACGATGCACATGCAGGCGACACAGTTCGTATCATGGAGACTCGCCCATTAAGCAAAACAAAGACTTGGAGACTTATAGAAGTTCTCGAGCGAGCAAAATAATTTGTATTTCCCTTCAAAAATATAAGAGAAGAAAATGTTACAGCAAGAATCAAGAGCCAATGTGGCTGACAATAGCGGAGCAAAAGAAGTACTCGTAATTCGTGTACTCGGTGGTACAGGAAGACGCTATGCATCTATAGGAGACAAAGTAGTCGTAAGTATCAAAAAAGCTATGCCGAATGGTGGAGTTAAAAAAGGAATCGTGTCTAAAGCCGTAGTGGTGCGCACAAGCAAAGCTATTCGCAGAAAAGACGGATCATATATCAGATTTGACGACAACGCAGTAGTGTTGCTCAATAATCAAGATGAGCCAAGAGGTACGCGTATTTTCGGGCCTGTAGCGCGTGAATTACGTGATAAGCAGTATATGAAAATCATATCACTAGCTCCAGAAGTATTATAATCAAAGTATTTAACTCAAGATAAGATGAAACTAAACATTAAAAAAGGGGACAACGTAATCGTAATCACCGGAGAAGATAAAGGCAAAACAGGTGTAGTAACAAAGGTATTGGTGGATAAACATCGTGCTCTTGTAGAAGGCATCAATGTACAAAGCCGACATACTAAACCTAATGCACAAAACCCTCAAGGTGCTATCGTGAAGCAAGAAGGTACTATTCACCTTTCAAATCTATCACACATCGCTGATGGAAAACCTACTCGTGTGGGTCGTAAAAGTGAGAATGGAAAGTCTGTTCGCTATGCAAAAAAGACCGGTAAAAACATAGACTAAGTCTCTAGTTTACTGAATTAAAAAAACCTCATTGAAAGCCAATGAGGTTTTTTTAATTTTGGAGAGAGTGAAAGATTTTGACAAAATTTTGTCAAAACCAGCCTAACCTATTCTAGATAGTGTATTTTTGATAGCAACAAACCGCTTTAAACTTTATAGCAACTAAACAATAATAATGCAAGCAATAATCCCTGTGGCAGGTGCAGGCACCCAGCTTAGACCACATACTTACACTCAGCCCAAAGCATTGATGGCTGTAGCTGGCAAGCCTATTTTGTCTTATATCATAGACCAGCTGCTTGGAGCTGATGTAAAGCGATTTGTATTTGTGATAGGGTACCTAGGAGATAAAATCAAGGAATTTGTTTTAACGAATTACCCTCATATTGATAGTAGTTTTGTTGAACAGGAGGCTCGTGAGGGATTAGGTCATGCCATCTATTTAGCAAAAGACGAAATAGATAAAAATCAACCGCTTATTATTCAGCTAGGGGATACGATTCTTGATGCTGACATCAAAAAAATATTGCAAGAACCCAACTCCACACTCTGTGTGAAAAAAGTAGCTGACCCGCGAGAGTTTGGCGTAGCAGAAATAGGTGAAGATAATAGCATTACTCATCTTGTTGAAAAGCCGATGATTCCTCGCTCAAACATGGCCTTAGTTGGATTTTATTTTATCAAAGAAACCCAGAAACTATTTGATGCACTCTATCAAAATATGGCTGAAGATAAGCGAGTAAAAAATGAATTTTATCTTACTAATGGCTTGCAACGGATGCTAAATGAGGGCGTAATTTTTAAAAGCTACAAAGTAGAACATTGGTTTGATGTAGGTAAAAAAGAAATTTTGCTCCAAACAAATGAAATTTTGCTCAAACGAGATACCGCAAATTTCAACGTTCATTACAAAGGGCAAAATTCTGTAGTAATAGCCCCATGCTTTATTGACCCCACAGCCATACTAAACAATGCTGTAATAGGCCCTTTTACCACAGTAGGCGCACATGCAGAAATAAACAATAGCGTAATTAAAAACTCCATTATAGGCAATTTTTCAAAACTCGAAAATGTAGTACTATCCAAGTCCCTAATAGGTTCTGATTCTATGATCTCTGGATTGAGCCAAAGTCTAAATATAGGCGACAATACAGAGTTAGATCTGCGTGGAGAGAAGTAGCTGTATCTAATTATCAAGTACCCTAAAAGGGTAAACGCTTTTTTGTCCGATATTTTTTCTCCTTTTCCCTAAACGAATAAGATTTCGGGCTTGTAAGTGTTATTGAAAATTTCTAGAAGCAGTTGTGAGCAGCTAAATATAAAGCAATCAAGTACTTGGTGTAGCATTAAATGGGTTTATATACATAACGGAATAATTCCAGAATAAGAATGCACCATTTACCAACTTTTCGTATGCGGATTTCCATTTTGATAAATTAAATGACCAGCAATAAAACTGAATTTTCAATAGTCAATAAATCACCAACCAAATAGCCTAAAATCTTTATTTTGCACAAAATTGAAACCATGCCAAAGCAGTTTACTACCGATTCGGGAATTGATATACAAAACACTTACGAACCCAAAGATAGACCTGTAGAGCAGCCAGGCAAATTTCCTTTTACCAGAGGTGTGCATGAAAACATGTATCGTTCCCGACTGTGGACGATGCGTCAGTATGCAGGTTTTAGCACTGCTGAGGAAAGTAACAAACGCTATCATTATTTGCTTTCGCAAGGAGTGAGCGGACTGAGTGTGGCATTTGATTTGCCTACACAGATTGGGTATGATTCAGACCACCCACTTTCGGAGGGAGAGGTCGGGAAAGTAGGTGTAGCCATAGATTCGCTCGAAGATATGCAAGCACTTTTTGCAGGGATAAAATTAGAGGATATTTCCACGTCTATGACCATCAATGCTACAGGTTTTATTTTGTTGGCATTTTATATAGCTCTCGCAAAGCAACAAGGCGCAGATTTGAAAAAAATATCTGGCACTATCCAAAATGATATTCTCAAAGAATATGCCGCAAGAGGAACATATATATACCCTCCAAAACCTTCGATGAAAATCATCACTGATATTTTTGAGTATTGCAATACAGAGGTGCCGAAATGGAATACTATTTCTATATCAGGCTATCATATTAGAGAGGCAGGTAGCACGGCTGTACAGGAGTTAGCTTTCACTTTAGCCAATGGGAAAGCATACTGCAAAGCTGCTATTGACAAGGGATTGGACATAGATCAATTTGGTCAGCGATTGTCTTTTTTCTTTAATGCACACAACAATTTTTTTGAGGAGATAGCCAAATTTAGAGCTGCTCGTAGAATGTGGGCAAAGATTACAAAAGACTTAGGAGCGAAAGATCCGAAAGCCCAGATGCTGCGATTTCATACTCAAACTGGCGGCTCTACGCTCACTGCCCAGCAACCGCAAAATAATATAGTACGAGTGAGTTTGCAAGCCTTAGCTGCTGTGATGGGAGGCACACAATCCTTGCATACCAATGGTTTTGATGAAGCATTGTCGCTGCCTACAGAGGCTGCAGCTAAATTAGCACTCCGTACCCAGCAAATCATAGGCTTTGAAAGTGGGGTAGTAGATACGGTAGATCCGATGGGAGGCTCGTATTTTGTAGAACAGCTTACAGATGACTTAGAAGCAAAAGCATGGCAGTATATCAGTCACATTGACCAACTGGGCGGAGCTGTAGCGGCTGTAGAACAGGGTTATATTCAAGATGAAATAGCGAAGTCATCGTATCAATACCAAATGGCTGTAGAGAAGGGGGAAAAGAAAATAGTAGGTGTAAATGATTTTGTAGATGAAAGTGATGACGATACGCCACTTTTTAAAATCGATGATAGTATTCGCGCCCAGCAAACAGCAAAACTCAACAGACTCAAAGCAAAGCGTAATGCAGATGTGGTAGCTAAAAAGTTAGCAGCAGTTAGTGCTTGTGCTATCAATCAGACTAACCTTATGCCTGCTGTGGTAGAAGCTGTGGAAGCACTTTGCACCCTAGGTGAGATTAGCGATGTGCTGAGAAGGGTTTATGGAGAATATCAGGGGTAAAATGCTTTTATGACTTTTCGTTGATTATTTGTGGTTACAAACTCAAAGAAGTAAAGTCCTGCATTGTAATTGTCAAAGGGGATATTTTTTTGAAAATTATCGTTTGATTCAAAAATCTGTTTACCTAAAATGTCAAAAATTCTTACTTGTTTAAGAGTTTTTATTTTTTCTAAATTTGAAATTATTGCTTCATTTTTTTTGAATCCAATGGATAAAAAATCTAAATCAGCCAATGTGTTTTGGATGCCATCAGGATATTTAATATAAATCGTTGTTTTAATGGAGTCGTGTGCAGGTCTAGAAGTGATGGGCCAGATGATAACCACATTTGGACCAACTATAAATTCTGGAGTTACAATCTTAACATTTAAAAGCATTTGTCTTCCCGAGTTAGGGGCAAGAGTAAAGGTTGAAGTATCTACCTCTACATATGCTTGCTGAGCTATAAATCCATTGATAGACAGCCCAAAGGCAAGATTTCCAGAAAAAGATGCTGTATCATAATTAAAAACGAACGTATTTATTCTTAGCGTATCGTTGATGCGAAGGCTGTTTTGCTGTACTGTAGTGTTTTGAAACCCTATGTTCGTAAGAGCAGAAGCAGACGTTGAAAGAAAAAATACGGCTAAAATTGTCGTGAATATCTGAATAGTCTTTTCCATGAATATTGATTTTATATAAAGATACTTCTTTTTCTAATGTTAAAATTTTATTTTCAAATCAACTTACGCGTCCAAAATGATAGATTTTTTACAACAATATATTCAATCACTTACTAAAGAGGAGATACGAGCGTATAAATTATTTGCGCTAAGGAGTAATGATAATGAGGAGAGGAAAGACATTTTGCTTTTTGATTTATACAAAAAAAGTAAGAATATAGATGACGAAAAATTTTTTAAAAAGCTGTATGAGGGTAGCGATAAAAATGCCTACTATCGACTAAAAAATAGACTGCAAGAAGATATCGGCACATCCTTACTTTTGCTGTATGCAGAAAAAAAGGATACTAGTGAGCTCTTTAAGCATTTGAGTTTATACCAATTGTTTTATGATCGACAGTTTTTCCAACTGGCACTTTCACACCTAAAAAAAGCAGAACGAAAAGCGGTGCAATCTGAAAATTTTGAATTGTTGGATTTAGTGTATGCAAACTTTATTCGACTGTCTAATGATATTTTAGAATTAAATCCCGAATCCTATTTAGCACTTCGAAAAGCAAATGCTTTAGAGCTAAACAAAATACGAAGTATGGATCAGCTTTTGGCGGCATTAAATTTCCGCTTGAGGCGTTCTCAAAACTATGCAGGTACAAACACAAGTCTTCTTAAAATAGCTGAAAAAACATTTAAAGAATATCAAACTGACAATAGTATAAAGGAAAATAAAAATTATCAAACTAGAATCTATAAAGCTATCAGTCAGGTGCTCGTGCAGCAGCATAATTTTAAGGAATTAGAACAATACGCGTTAGAAGCATTGGAACGATTTGAGCAATACAATTGGTTTGATAAATGGAACCATGAACTACAGTTGCAAATGCTAATTTATATAGTGAATGCTAAGTTTTATAATCAAAAACATAAAGAATCTATAATCTATGCAGAAAAGCTAGGCAAGGAGATTTTAGCATACGAAAAACTGCACTACGAGAAATATTTATTTTTCTATTATAATTCTTTAGTAGTCAATTACGCACATACTGATTTTGATAAAGCATTAGCTAAGTTAGATGAGTTTGAACGACTCATGCGAAAGCGAAAAAACAATTTTTATGATCAGTTTATCTATCTAAATCGGGCCACTCTTTTGTTTGAAGTTAAAAAGTTTGATGCGGCCATTCGCAATCTACATAAGCTCTATGTGAGCCCATCTTATGCTAGTATTGATAAAGCATTTCAGCTCAAAATAGAAGTGGCAGAATTGATCATTTGGTACGAATCAAAAGATATTAAAGGATTGGAAAAACGAATTGAACAGGTAAGAAAAAATAATCCATTATTGAAACAAAAGGAGTTTAGTAGAGAAACAAAACTTATATCTATCATTTCTAATCTGCTTACTGCGCCAAAAGTTAAAAATAATGATATGAGTGTAACTTTAATCAATAAATTTTTGCTAAATAAAACAGAAATTTCTACCGAAGAAAGCGAGGTGATAAACTATAATCAATGGCTATTAAAGTTAATTGAAAAGTTTAAAAAAACACCATTGGATACGTAATTTGATTGTATTTATTTTCCGTAAGTACAAAATGGTCTAGTAGCTTTACAACAAGAAAGGGGCATACTGCTAGAAATTATTTTTGTCGATGCAACTTTTATATCAAATATTAAATCATCTATTAAATCAAAACTATGAAAAAGACAACACACTACACTTTACTCTATTTAGTATTGTGGCTTTTTTCTTTTGGAAGCAAAGGTCAAAGCTGTATTCAAGCCAATTTTGACTATTTTCCTACAAATCCACCTGTTTTTATTTTCAAAGACACTTCTACTATAGCAGCGGGATATACCAATGCAAGTTATACTTGGTCATTTGGAGATGGCACTATAGGATCAGGAAGGTTTGTTTCTCATTCTTTTCAACCAGGATCTACCTACAATGTATGTTTAAAAGTAGAAGCATACAACCCACAAACCCAAAGCTTTTGCCAAGATTCTATTTGCAAAGTAGTATCCATAGCAGGCTGTAATCTGCAAACGGCATTTACTTATACAGTTAACCCCAATGGTGTAGCGATATTGAATGCAACCCAAACGGGAGGTACAAGTCCATATAACTACTACTGGTATGTGAATGGAACACCAACAAATACCTCACAGCCGACTTATACTGTCGTTTTGCCCAATGGTGTCAATCAAGTTTGTTTATACACTTATGACGCTAATCAGTGTTTTGATTCTACCTGTCAATTTATCACTGTTCAAAACAACTGCGCCAATTTTAATTTCACGATTTCAAAATTGTTAGATACTGCTACCCAAAAGTTTTCTGCCTATGCTAACCCTACTGGTGGACAATCGCCCTATACATATAGTTGGAGCAATGGGGCTACTACACAAGTGATACAAAATGTAAATCCGGGTATTTATTGTGTTACAGTTTCCGATGCCAATGGCTGTGTGAAATCAAAATGTGATACATTTAAATTGCCAAATACAAACTGTGCTAACTTTAATTTCACCATCTCTAAATTATTAGACACAGCTACACAGACCTATTCAGCCTACGCTAATCCCACAGGCGGACAACAGCCTTATACCTACCAGTGGAGCAATGGAGCTACTACACAAGTGATTCAAAATGCAAATTCAGGCGTTTATTGTGTTACAGTAACAGATGCTTTGGGATGTACAAATAGCAAATGCGATACTTTCGGAAGCAATACAACCAACAATTGCCCTACTTTGATGGGACAGGTGTCTTGTGGTAATCTCACTACATTTAGTTTTGGTACAGGAAATGGAATTTGGAATTTTGTCAATAGTGGGGGAGCTGTAAATGGCTGCGGATATGCAACTCCAGGTGAAGAAAGACTGTACAGATTTTATGCTACACAAAGCGGTATGTACACTATCAAGTTTACTGGTTCTCAGGGTTCGGATTATATAGATTGGTTATGGAAAAATACATCCTCTGGATGTAATCAAAATGGATGGACTTGTATAAAAGATATTTTTGATACTGCTACCTATCAGATAGGCCCCTTAGTAGCAGGTCAAAGCTATTATCTAGTGGGTGATAGAGAGTTTTTTCAATCTACTACAACTTCAAAAACAGGCACTTTCATTATCGAATGCCCAAAGCTTTGTACTGCCAATTTTCAAGTAACCTCTACTTGTGATTCTATATTCATTTCTAACACTTCTACTATTGGAACAGGCACATATAACAGTGGTACATGGAAGGTCGGAACAAACACATACCCGCTAACATCTAATTTATATGGCTTAAAACTTCATCGATCCATCTTAGGTGGCGCAGTTTCTGTAAATATTATTCTAGAGTATAGTTTGAACAATGGATGTACAGATACTATGCGTAAAACAATAACACTTGCTCCTTGCTACAGCGATACAGTCTGTGGAGTGGCTTTTATAGACTTAAATGGAAATGGTGTTTTTGACAACACAGACTCAGTATTAAAATTCCAAACTGTTTGCTTATATGGAAGCGGAATTCAGCAGTGCGCACAAACAAATGCTAATGGGCAATATTATATTGCTGTACCTGCGGGCTTTTATACCGTTTATACCTATGTTTCTAACGGCCTTTCCCCTACTATCCCTATCTCTTCTGGCAATCCGAATACACTTAGAGGTTATGATAGTGTAGTGATTTCGGGTGGAGGTCGTCATTGTGGTTATGATTTTGGCTTTCAAGATTTGCGAGTTACTATTTCAGGCACAGTTTATTTTGATTTGAATAATAATGGCGTGCAAGACCCAGGCGAAAATGGCGTACCGAATGTATTGGTCAAAATAGGAGCTTACTCTGTATATACAAATTCGGTAGGCTTTTATACTCGCCAAGTCCCTGCTGCCTCTTATTTGGTTACTTACACAGCTTCGGGTTCTTATGTGGGCTATACGGTAAACCCTGTATCTCGTACAGTCGCAGCTACTACAGTAGGCAACTCCTACGGAGGAAATGATTTTGGACTCTACATAGTGCCTGGCACTTGCAATGCAAAAGTAAATTTAATAGCCTATAGCACGGTTACTGCGGGTTTCCCAGCTATGTATAAAGTGTATGTGTATAATATAGGTAGTAGCGTAATTACAGGCACATTAGATTTTTTCCATGATCCACTGCTTGTATTTAATTATACTTCACCTGCGCAAACTTCTTACACTGCCAACTCTATTAGCTGGAATGTAGGGGCTATAGCACCGGGTAGTTATAAGTATTTTTATATCAATCTCAGCGCACCTACTACAGTACAAATTGGTCAGCCATTTTTCGCTTTAGCGGATTTTAATCCAAATTGTACGGATGTAGATTTGAGCAATAATGTTGACACTACGCATCAATTAGCCACCGCATCTTGGGATCCAAACAACAAATTAGTTAGCCCAACAGGCGTAGGCGAAATGGGTAAATTAAAATCTAGTCAAAAACTAACTTATACCATCAATTTCCAAAACACAGGCACTGCTCCTGCGGTGAATGTGGTGTTGATAGATACGCTTAGTCCGCACTTAGATTGGAACTCTGTGGAGGTAAAAGAATCTAGCCATAGCAGTAATGTAACTATTGAAAACGGCATTTTGAATGCGAAGTATAGTCAGATAATGCTTCCAGATTCTAATACAAATGAGCCAGAAAGCCATGGGTTTTTATCTTATACCGTAAACATGAAACCAAACCTACCACAAGGCACAGTGGTGAACAACACAGGACACATTTACTTTGATTATAATGAAGCGGTGATAACTAATACAACGGTGAATACAATTGATTATGCTCTTTCAATAGCTGACCCTACAAAAGAAAATTTGACAGTGACCTTGTGCCCCAATCCGTTTAAATCACATACAACTATCCAAATCGAAAAGGCTGATGGAAGAGTATTTGATTTGCAAATTTTAGATATGACAGGACGAATTATTTATTCTCAAAAAGCAAACAGCGAGGGTGTATTCAACATAGATAGAAATAGCATAGCTAGTGGTATCTATAACTATGTAGTGTTTGAAAATGGAGCCAAACGAACTGCTGGGAAACTAATAGCAGAATAACAACTTTGATAATTTTTTTAAACTCCACTTGCTTTGCGCAGGTGGAGTTTTTTTTATCCCTTCATTTTGACTAAGTTGGCTTCCATGAATTGGATTACACTTTTGATATTAGCCTCACTTGCTGCAAAAGCACAGCAGGCTCCTACGCTTAACTATCCCTTGCCTGATTTCCCGAAGGGCGATTTCATCATGCCGATGAATGTACCGATGAATTTGTCGGGCAATTTTGGAGAAACCAGAAAGTCGCATTTCCACATGGGGCTAGATATCAAAACCAATGAAAAAGAAGGAGAACCAGTGTATGCCATTGGCGATGGCTATGTATCGAGAATCAATGTATCGCCCTATGGCTATGGCAATGCCCTGTATATCACACATCCAAATGGATACACCAGTGTGTATGGGCATCTTCAGCGATTTTCTGAGCCTTTTATGCAGGTACTTCGAGTAGAACAATACAAGAATCAATCGTTTGCCACAGATTTTTATCCAAACCCAAATCAATACCCCGTAAAGCAAGGCGAGCAAATAGCCTTGAGTGGCAATAGTGGTGGGAGTGGAGGGCCACATCTACATTTTGAAATCAGAGATATGTTTGAACGACCTATCAATCCCTTGCACTTTGGGTACAAGGTCAATGATGCTGTAGCGCCTATAGTGAGTGCGTTGCAAGTTTACGCTCTCGATGAAGCTATCTCAAATAAACCCATGCGCACCATTGCCCTTCGAAATGCCGGTAGCTACTACACTTCGGAAGAGCCTGTTCTCCAAGTCAATGCAGCTAAAGTTGGTATCGCTATCAATACGTTTGATAGAATGACAAACTCAACTAATAGTTTTGGGATCTATTCTATTTTGATAAAGAAAGATGGAGCACCCTTTTTTGAGTATAAAAATGATCGACATTCATTTGACGAAAAGCGTATGATAATAGCACATTTGGATTATCGTGCTTTTTTGATGCAAGGCTTTCGGGCATTTCATAAAACCTTTGTAGAATCGGGTAATAAATTGAGTGCCTATCCAACCAAAATTGATGATGGCTTCATCGATTTGACTGATGGCAATACGCATGAAATTACCGCAGAGATTCGTGATTTCAATAATAATCTTTCAACTATAAAAATCAACTTTCAACAAAACCTAACAACTAATTTTTTCTCCAAAAAATCAACTACCTACAATGCGTTATTGGGTATGGATAGCATCAATAAATACAATGTAGGAAATTTTAAAATTAGTGTTCCACCTTCATGCCTCATAGCACAAACGCCATTATCTGTGAGTGTTTCGGAGAGTAGCAGCCCAGCTATTCTTTCCTCTATTATAAAACTAAATGAAGCTAGCGAACATCTTTTAGACAACTATACTTTATCTATAAAAACAGGCCTTCCCACTGACAAAGCAAGCAAAGCGGTGATAGTTTGGAGAGATGAAAAAGGTCGCTCCGTTGCTAAAAAGGCGATACTCGAAAATGGCTTTGCCACAATTAAGCCGCGTGAGTTTGGCGCCTTCTATGTATCCATAGATACTGTACTGCCTACCATTCGTGCTGTCAATTTTTCTATCGCCAAAACCATGGGGGCTATTAAAAAATGGGTATTTAGCATAGCCGACAATGATAGCGGAGTTGAAACCTACAACGCCTATATTGATGGTACATGGACATTGGCAGAGTATGATGCGAAATATCGTTCACTCGCTGTTTTAAATGAAAAAAAGCTAGCCTCAGGAAAACATACGCTCAAAATAGTTGTTACAGATGCATGTGGCAATGAGACTATCTACCAATCTGATTTCATCTACTAAATCGATACACTATGAAACTAAAAGCTGGAAATAAAGCACCTGCTATAAATGCGGTAAATCAACATGGAGAGTCAATTACTTTAACGCAGTTTAAAGGCAAAAAAATAATACTTTATTTTTATCCAAAAGACGATACACCTGGCTGTACCAAGGAGGCTTGCAATTTTAGAGACAATTATGCTATGCTAAAAAAGCAAGGATATGAAGTGGTAGGAGTGAGTATTGATACAGAGAAAAAGCATCAGAAATTTATAGAGAAGTATGATTTACCTTTCCCACTAGTGGCAGACACAGATCAAAAGGTGGTGCAAGACTATGGAGTGTGGGGATTAAAAAAATTTATGGGTCGGGAGTATATGGGTATCAATCGTACTACTTTTGTAATAGATGAAAAAGGTAAGATTGAAAAAATCATCGAAAAAGTGGATACAAAAGACAGTGCTAATCAAGTGTTAATGTCTTGAATCTACAATTTTCAGTAAGTTATCACTACATCCATTATCTTTATCAAAAATTAAAAACAATTTATAACCTATGAAAAGAAATTTTACGTATCTAGCTTTTACGCTAACCATTTTAGCTATGGTAAAATATGCCAACCTTACATCTAAACCATCAAGCACTCCTTCAGGTGGATATGCTGGAGAACCTGCTAACAACAGAAGTTGTGCCTCATCTGGATGTCATAGTGGAACGGATATTTTAGATGCTTCGCAGTTTAGCCTCAAGATGGCTTTTAGTTCTGCTGATTTAGCTTCAAACCCTTTGACTAGTACTACTACATATTTGCCAGACACAACCTATTGGATGTCATTGCAACTCAATGGCACAGCCAATAGATATGGTTTTTCATTGGCTGCTCAAACTGCGACAAACGCACAAGCTGGGACTTTTACGGTTACTAACGCTACGAGCACTACTACTGTGACTGGTGCAAGTGGAAAAACCAATATGAGTCATAAATCTGCCAACACTACCAAATCTTGGATATGGAAATGGAAATCTCCAAATACCACTACACCCATCAATTTTTACTACGTAGGTATGTTGGCTGACGGCAATGGAAACGAAAGTGGCGATGTGGTTTATAAAAGCAGTGTAAGCATCACTGGCGCACCCAATGCTATCCAAGACATCAAAAACTTGCATAATTTTAGTGTATATCCTACTCAGACCTTATCAGATATTGCCTTAAATGTGGATGCTGTTGAAAACACCACAGCATCGTTGATTTTGGTAGATATGACTGGCCATGTAGTAAAGGAATTATACCAAGGAGAATTTGCAATAGGTGAAAACAATCTTAGATTTAATATTTCAGACTTGCCTGTTGGAAATTACATTTTAAATTTAAAAACGCCTACAGCTAGTGCGGCTAAAAGAATTGTAAAATTATAATTAGATAACAATCTAAAATATCCTTGTTGCAATCGCGGCAGGGATATTTTTTATCTTAAAAATACACAAAATGAAAAAAAGACTTTCGCTTCTCACTATGATGGTTCTGCTAGTTTTTTTAATGCAATGTAGCAAGGATAAAGCACCCGCTCCATCTTCATGCAATGTAGGTACTGTAGGTTATGCAAACAACGTAAAAGCTATACTAGACGCTAATTGCGCCACATCGGGCTGTCATGATGCAACTACTAATCAAAGCGGATTTAATTATGCTAGTTATGCAACCGCGAAATTGGGTGGGGATGCATCTATTTGCAAAATAGAAGGAAGTTGTGGATCAGTGATGCCGCCATCAGGCAAAATGGCAGACTCTTTGATATGTATAATTAAAGGATGGAAAGAACAAGGCTATCCAAACTAAATATATACTATGAAAAATATACTTTTTATTACGCTTGTTTTCCTTTTTGGGGAAAGTCATGGACAAAGTTTTGTAGATACAAATGGCAAGATTCATTTTTTTTCGAAGGCAGCAATTGAAGATATAGAAGCGACCTCTTTACAAACGGTTTGTGCACTTAATACCGACAGTAGAAAAGTATTTGCTAAAATCCCTATCAAATCATTTGAGTTTTCAGATAAGTTGATGGAGGAGCATTTTAATGAAAACTATCTCGAATCTGATAAGATTCCTTATGCCTCCCTAGACGCTACCATAGTAGAAGCAATAGACTTTACAAAAGATGGGGTATATGATGTAACGCTTGCAGGCACTTTAGACCTACATGCGGTAAAAAAGCCTGTAAATATAAAAGGCAAACTTACTATTGCCAACGGGGCACCTAGCAAAGCTACAGCCGATTTTATAGTCGTATTAGCAGACCATAAAATCAAAATACCTAAAATCGTATTGATGAATATTGCAGAAATGATTAAGGTAGATGCAGCTTTTACTTTCACTGAATACGAAAAAAAATAACACTACTTTTCAACGTATAGCTAATTGCGAAATAGTGGGTAGCGTACCCATTTGAATGAAATGTTTTTTTTTGTAACATTGTGGTAAAAATACCTTTTATGACTAAAATCATCTCTTCTTTTTTGCTACTAACTATACTGCTTGTAGCTTGTAATGGCAAGCCAGCTGAAACACAAAGCAGCGATAAGCGAACGGCCATTGATGCAGAGTTGCTTGAAAAGGCAAAAAATACATTTAAAGCATTGCCTGAGTTAGCTGAAAATCCAGAAAACCCACTTACAGATGCAAAAATTGCCTTGGGGAAAGTTTTGTACTATGAAACTAAACTTTCTTTGACAGGCAATAACAGTTGCAATTCTTGTCACAATTTAGCTACTTATGGCGTAGATAATCTTCCATTTTCTGTAGGCGATAATGGGGGTTTTGGGGCTAGAAATTCACCAACGGTTTACAATGCGGCACTGCACAAAATGCAGTTTTGGGATGGACGAGCTAAAGATGTAGAAGAACAAGCTGGTGGGCCTATTTTAAACCCAGTAGAAATGGCTATGCCAAGCGAAGCAGAAGTGATAAAAAGACTATCGGCCGAACCTAGTTATCAAGAAATGTTTAAAGCTGCCTTTCCAGACGACAAGTCCCCAATTTCGTATATCAATCTGCAAAAAGCCATTGGGGCCTTTGAACGTACATTGCTGACTCCCTCTCCTTTTGACTATCTTCTCAATGGCAATACATTAGCCTTTACGGCTCAAGAGCAAGCCGGGCTCAAAGACTTTATGGATGTAGGTTGCACTACTTGTCATACTGGTGTGAGTTTGGGCGGTGAAATGTTTCAAAAATTTGGCTTAAATGTCGATTATCGTACACTTACCAAAAGTAAAGTGAATGATGAGGGAAGAAAAGCCATTTCAAATCAAGAGGCAGATAAGGATGTGTTTAAAGTATGCGGATTGAGAAATGTAGCTAAGACTGCACCTTATTTTCACGATGGTAGTGTAGCTGACTTAAACGAAGCTGTTAGAATAATGGCTAAAGCAGAGTTAAACAAAGATTTGACAGAGCTACAAGTGAGCAATATAGTTGCATTTTTAAATACCCTTACTGGCGATATTCCAGCTTCAGCTTTGCAAAACGCCACTCAGGCTGCAAAATAAGCATTGAAGGATTAAAAATGCTTGTTCGCTATTCTGTAAACCCGCAAGATTTAAAAGGTCTTGCGGGTTTACTTTTTGTAATTATTGCATTATCAATCCTAATTACTTTTATTTGTGTAAACAATCCCAATATGCGAATATTTATACTTCTTTTTATCTACTTATTTTCTTTCAATATCTTTTCACAACAAGACCTAGTAAATGAGCTATTAGGTGAGCAAAAACCTAAGCGAGAGTATGTAGCTTATACCTTTAAGTCCACCCGGGTGATATCGGGTCACTCGGTAGAAACCGTGAAAAAAAATGCACTAGATATTCGCTTTTCGCACCGCTTTGGCGATATAGCAGTGAAAGGGATTAGTGGGCATACCCTAGGTGGTATTGATGCCGCATCCGATATTTTGATTTCGCTCGAATATGGCATTTTAGATGACCTTTCGGTAGGCATAGGACGTACTAAAGGAGCGGGTCCAGTAAAGGAGCTTTACAATGGATACATTAAGTATCGTGCATTAAAGCAAACCACAGATTTCAAAATACCGATGACGATTACTTTCTTGGCAAATGCTGTGGTAACTTCTATGAAAGACGACCCATTTCGTTCAGGTTTTTTACTTAAAAGTGAACCAGCTGCACACCGATTTTCTTATTTATTGGAAAGTATGATAGCCGTGAAAGCCACATCATGGTTATCTCTTCAGCTTACCCCCGCCTTTTTGTGGCGAAATTATGTAAGGCATGATGACCAAAACGGCATGTTCTTTTTAGGGCTTTCCGCTCGCACCAAATTTACGAAGCGATTTGGGATGGTATTTGAATATTTTATGCCTATCACAGGCAAAAACGCCACTTATCGTGAGTATTTTCCGATGCTAAAAGGGCGAAGTAGCAATACAAGTTCAGCTAAGTACACAGGGTATTTTCCCGCACTGAATATCGGATTTGAGTTTGAAACAGGGGGACACGTGTTCCACATCAATCTTACTAATAGTGAAGCATTGGTCGAAAATGATATGTTGCCATATACGGCCAAAAACTGGGCACAAGGGCAGTTTAGATTAGGCTTTACGATCTCTCGTATTTTCCAATTTGGCAAGGGAGGTACATTTAGTAAATGGGGTAAAAAAGGCAAAGAAAAAGGATAGTTTTTTTAGTAATATCTCAATAAAATGAATTTACTTTCTGAAGAGAATTGTATCTTTTGTAAAATCATAAAAGGGGAGATTCCGTCCAGAAAGATTTGGGAGGATGAGGAACACATTGCCCTGCTCACACCCTATCCAAACACGCCTGGTTTTACAGTAGTGATGACTAAAAATCATTTGAATAGTTATATTTTTTCGCTCGAAGATGATACTTCAGATAAGATTTTTCGGGTTGCAAAAAAAGTGGCAAGGTTGTTAGATGAAAAATTGGGCTGCAAAAGAACTGGCTTGATAGTAGAAGGCATGGGCATCAATCATGCTCACATAAAGCTAATACCTATGCATGGCATCCCTAATGGTGAGTGGAAAGCCGTAGAGTCAAAGATTTATACTTATACAGAAAAATATTTGGGCTATTTATCTTCGCATGATGGACATTTGCAGTCCGATGAGGAGTTAGATAAGATGCTACACAAAATTATTGGTTAGTTATATTTTCTTGACAAAGAGACTCAATATGCAAACGTTTTTGTCATTTTGGCGTAAAATTTAATTAAAATCAGAAATAATGTCATGTTAAATTCACTTGGCATCTAGTTTGAATTATTGGTTTTAGAAAACATTTTTAAACTAAAAAATCAAATACTATGAAACTAATGTCAGTAAAACCCGAAAATGCTAACGCAGTATTCCCAACTGTAAATCACTTGTTAGATCATTTCTTTCAAGCAGATTTGCCACAATTTGCTCAAGTAAATGCAGCACATACTGCCGCCTTGGTCAATACCATCGAAACCAAAGATGGCTTTACTATTGAGCTCGTAGCGCCAGGATTTCAAAAAGATCAATTTGTGATTAAAGTGGAAGAAAATCAGCTTTCTGTCACAGCGACTAAAGAAGAAAAGAAGCTTGAAGAGGGAGAGCGATTTACACGCAAGGAGTATAGTGTCAATACTTTTAAAAGGCACTTCACCCTACCTAAGACAGTCAATGCCGAAGCTATCAAGGCGGAGTTTAAGGACGGTATTTTATATCTCAACCTGCCTAAAATCGAAGAAGCTAAAGCAAAAGGAGCTATCACAATAGCGGTAGCCTAATCAAAATTCGCTAAGATTTAACATCCTGCCCTTGATATCAAGGGCAGGATGTTTTTTTTGTCAAAAAAGACAAAATATCCAAACCATTGACCTAAATCAATTAATATTGCAAAAAACAACCGATTTATGAAAAAAGTATTGATAGCATTTATAGCACTGAGCACCGTTTTGACCTCTTGCGTATCGCAAAAGAAATTCAAATCTATGCAAGCCGAAAACGAAGCTCTCAAAAAGGCGGAAGACAATTTTAAGGCAAACTTGACCGATTTGAAATTACAACTTTCAACCTGCAATACACAGCGCTCTGGACTAGAAGAAAAAGTGAAGTTGTATCAAGAAAATGTATCTATGCTACAGAAATTGATAGACGATTGCCAGAAACAAAATAATCAAGGTGGTGTGAACATTAGCAAGTTGGTTGACGAAATTAATGCATCAAATCAATATATCAAGCAGCTTATCGCCACTAACCAAAAGAATGATTCGTTAAATCGAATTTTGAGCAATAATCTCAAACAATCGTTGAGTGATGTCAATTCAGATGATATCAATATTCAAGTGCAAAAAGGAGTGGTGTTTATCTCTCTTTCAGACAAGATGCTTTATCAATCTGGTCGCTATGATCTCAACCCATCTGCAAATCAGGTGTTGAATAAAATAGCTAAAATATTGAATGACTATAAGGAGTACGATGTATTGATACAAGGCAATACAGACAATGTGCCTATTTCTACAGCCAGTATCAAAGACAATTGGGATTTGAGCTGCTTGCGTGCCACATCGGTAGCGCGTTATTTGCAAAATAGCCTTGGTATAGACCCAGCACGCATCACTGCCGGTGGTCGTTCAGAGTATCAACCTAAAACATCAAACGATAATGCAGCAAATAGAGCTATCAATCGTAGAACGGAAATTATCATTCTGCCTAAGTTGGATGAGTTTATGAAATTACTCGATGCTGCTCCAAAACGATAACCTAAATCTAAACAGCAAAGGGGCGCTATCAGCAATGATAGCGCCCCTTTTTTTGGGGTGAGTTGCCTGTTTTTTATCTTCGTTAATCTGTGTTCAATCCGTTATCTTGATTTCTGTATTTAGAAAGTTTCGCATCTCCTTATCAATCAAAATTTGGTTTTAGGTCGGCATTTTTATAATGTGTTTTGATGATTTGCACAGCCTCTACTACATCATCTGTAATATGAAACAAATCGAGGTCCTGCGCATGGATATTGTGTTCTTTTTCCAGCATAGTTGTTTTTATCCATTCCATTAATCCCGACCAATACGACACTCCCATAAGTATTATCGGCACTTTCTGTATTTTCTTGGTTTGCACCAAAGTCATCACCTCAAAAAGCTCATCTAAAGTGCCAAAACCTCCTGGCATATATACAAAGCCCTGAGCATATTTAATAAACATCACCTTTCGGGCAAAAAAGTACCTGAAAATAAAAACCTTGTTATGATCTACATATTCGTTACAGGCTTCTTCATTAGGAAGTAAAATATGCAAGCCCACAGAAGGTCCTTGCTGGTTTTTCGCCCCCTTGTTGCCAGCCTCCATGATGCCGGGGCCACCTCCAGTGATTACGCCAAAGCCTTCCTTTACAAGGGCTTCAGCTAATTTTTCGGTCATCTCATAATAGGGATTTGAGGGCTTAGTTCGAGCAGAACCGAAAATAGAGATACATGGGCCTAGCCGCTCCATTCTATCAAATCCATCGGCAAATTCGGCTATGATTTTAAACATTCGCCATGATGAGTCAGCATGGTGGCTACTCCATTTTTTATGTTCCATTCTTGAGGTTTGTGTTTTTTTGTAAAAATGGAATTTACGCTTTTTTTTGAGTTGAAAGATACATTACCACAATCAGTGCTCTTTTGTAGCTAGAATGGTGAAAATGTTTTTATCCAAACTTATGATGCGAATCAAGTACTAGCTATTCAAACTTACTTATATTTACAGCCACAAAAAAATAAGCAATATGAACATCACTGAATCGCAAGTACTCGATGCCCTACGTCATGTTGATGACCCTGACTTAAAGAAGGATTTAGTTACGCTTGGTATGATATCAGCAATCAGTGTACAAGTTGGTAAAGTGGCGTTTAAAGTTACACTAACCACTCCCGCCTGTCCACTTAAAGAAAAAATCCGCAAAGATTGTGTGGCCGCCATTCACGAATATATCTCTTCTGAGTTGGAAGTAGATATCACTATGGATGCTCAAGTGACTTCGCATCGCAATTCAAACATCAATGTATTGCCAAGTGTAAAAAATATTATCTGTGTAGCTTCGGGCAAAGGTGGTGTGGGCAAATCTACAGTATCTGTAAACCTAGCTATGGCACTCGTAAAACAAGGAGCAAAAGTAGGCTTGATAGATGCCGATATTTATGGGCCATCGATTCCTACCATGTTGGGTGTAAGAGGTAAGCGTCCAGAAGTTAGACTCATTAAAGACAAAAACTACATAGTGCCACTCGAAGTGAATGGTTTGAAAGTGCTTTCTATAGGGCTTTTGGTCGATGATAAGCAAGCTATCGTATGGCGAGGTGCTATGGTGTCATCGGCACTCAAGCAGTTCGTTACAGATTGTCTTTGGGGTAAACTGGATTACTTAATTATCGATACTCCTCCAGGCACTGGCGATGTGCATTTGACTATGATACAAACAGTGCAGGTTACAGCGGCTGTGATAGTTACCACTCCACAGGAAGTAGCCCTTGCTGATGCGCGCAAAGCAATGTCTATGTTTAGATTAGAAACCATCAATGTGCCTATACTCGGTATTGTAGAAAATATGGCCTATTTCACTCCAGCAGAGTTGCCCGAAAACAAGTACTATCTCTTTGGCAAAGAAGGGGGTAAAAAACTAGCTGAGGAATACGAAATGCCGCTTTTGGCACAAGTGCCTATCGTACAATCTGTGCGTGAGGGAGGCGATAGCGGAATACCAATTATGCTTTCAGATCAAACTGATAATCCAGCCTATAAAGCTTTTGAACAATTAGGTACAAATGTAGCGCAACAAATCGCTATCCGAAACGCGATGCAGCCTTTAGTAGAAGCAGTAAGCTAAGGCGCGAAAACTTGTCAGTAGGGTTGATGGTCTTTATAAACGATGTTAAATTGATAGAAATCATCAATTTACTGTTTATTATTGGTCATACAATCTCAATCAAAATGAAAATATATTTCTCTACGGCTGTTGGGCGTTTGCGTCTTGTTGCATTTTTAGAGGGCTTATCGCTCTTAGCACTGCTCTTTATCGCCATGCCATTTAAATACCTTTTGGGCGAACCAGCACTTGTGCGAATGGTGGGTTCAGCACATGGCGGGCTTTTTATCCTTTTCGTAATCCTCGCCCTACAAATAGGGCTGGAATATAAATGGAGTATAAAAACGAATATTTTAGTTTTTATATCTAGCTTTGTTCCTTTTGGCACATTCTATGCGGATCATAAGCTGTTCCGTTTTTTGCCAGCTGAGCCTAAGTAGTTTTATCTAAAAATAGCTACCTTTAATTGTAAGATGAAAGCAAAAAATATACTCTACATAGTTCTTTTCGCCCTCATTGGCGGAGGTGTTTTTTATCTATCAAAAAACGCACCTGGACACGGTGGAGTAGAGATGCTCGATGCCAATGGGGATAAAGTAGTAGATGAAGAAGCTGTAGCACGAAAGGGCACGGTGGCAGTACCACAGCGGGTATTGGATGTGCTAGAGTACATCAAAAAAAACAACAAAGCACCAGAGGGCTACGTGGGCGGTCGAACATTTGAAAATAGAGAAAATAGATTGCCTCGAAACACGACTTATCAAGAATGGGACGTGAGGCCAAAAGTGAAAGGTAAAAACCGAGGACCCGAAAGACTCATTACCAGCAAAGATAAACATGCATACTATACCAAAGACCACTATCGCTCCTTTACCAAAATAGAATAAAATGCAAGTTTTTAAATTACTAGATAAGCTGCCTACTCCTCAGTCTGATGATGAGATTCTCGAATTTCGGCTCGATGGTAGTACCATCAAAACCGAAGACGATTTTTTTAAAGCTATCGCATCATCGCTTTCTTTTCCCGACTATTTTGGCGAAAATTTGGATGCACTATACGACTGTCTAAACGACTTGGACTGGATAGGGCAAACTACGATTATCATTCAGTTCGACAATTATGATGATCTACTTTCTCAAGCGCAAAATACATTTAAAGAAGACGTTTTTTCTATATGTTATGAAACTGCATTTTGTTGGGCCGAAGGTCAAAATGGGGAAATGAAAGATGTCTCGTTTTTAATAGAAAATACGGAGATAGCTAAAGCGGAGTTTGCTCTTTGGGGATTTGAGTAATCCAAAAAATCCAAAATAGCCGATTACTCACCATATATTATTTTAGTTTTGCGATACATGACACCTACATTCACACTCCTAGAAAGAATAGAAAAAGCGCTTGATAAGGCACGTCCTTATCTCCATACCGATGGGGGTGACGTAGAAGTAGTGTCGCTTAGCGAAGATTTGATTTTAAAAATACGACTCATAGGTGCTTGTGGCACTTGTCCGCAAAGTTATATGACTTTCAAAACTGGTATCGAAACAGCCGTGAAAGAAGCCGTGCCTGAAATTCAAAAGATTATCCCACTCAATTTTTTTCCTGAAAATGAAGCGTGAAGCACTCGTAGCACAAATTCGAGCTAAAAAATCAATGCTGTGTGTGGGACTAGATACAGACCCCGCCTTGATTCCTCCGCATTTGCTTGCTGAATCCGACCCTATCTTTTCGTTCAATAAAGCCGTTATTGATGCTACTCTTGATTATGCTGTGGCCTATAAACCCAACATTGCTTTTTATGAAAGCTTAGGGGTAAAAGGCTGGGTGTCATTAGAAAAGACAGTCGCTTACATTCGTTCGCTTAGTCAGCCCGTTTTTTTGATTGCGGATGCCAAGCGTGGCGACATAGGTAATACCTCAAAAATGTATGCGAAAACATTTTTTGAATATCTCGATTTTGATGCCGTCACAGTAGCCCCATATATGGGTGCTGATAGCGTGCAGCCTTTTTTGGAATATCATGATAAATGGGTCATAGTACTAGGACTTACATCCAACAAGGGTTCGACCGATTTTCAACAATGGCCAAATAATGAGAATGCGCTTTACAAAAAAGTAATCAATACAGTACAGACTTGGGGAACTCCATCAAACCTTATGTTTGTAGTAGGCGCTACGAATGGCGCTAAGATAGCCGAAGTGCGTGCATTGGCTCCAGACTACTTTTTCCTAGTACCGGGTGTAGGCGCACAAGGAGGCGATATCGATGAGGTCTGCCAGTATGGGAAAATCGAAGATGGCGGCTTACTTATCAACTCGACCCGCCAGATTATCTATGCTTCTAAAGAGAAAGATTTTGTAGCATCTGTAAGCGAACAAGCTAAGTCAGCTCAAATTTTGATGGAACCTTATGTGGGAAGTATATAACTGTATCAACTTTTTTTTAATTTTAAAAATCAGCTAATCTTGTTCAAAATGAGAAAACCATTAATCACACTTTTTATACTGCTTGCTACTCTTACTTCCAATGCACAAGACCCATTTAAAGTACAGCTGGATGTATATACCAAAGCGTTGAAATACTATGATTTGCAGACAGCGGTTACGGCTCTTTATACCGCCATGGCTATCAAGCCCGAACGCAAAGACCTGAAAGACTCATTGGTCTATGTGTACTTTGCTGGTGAGCGATTTCCGCAGGCTAATGCACTAGCCGAAGAGATTTTAGTAGAACAGCCTAAGCGTACAGACTTAATCGAGGTAGCGGCTATATGCAAACAATCACTTGGCGCATTGAAGGAATCGTTGGTGGACTACGAAAAAGTATATGCCGAGTCGAAGCAGGTATATCATCTTTATCAAATTGCTACGTTGCAGTATCAGCTCAAGCGCTATGGCGAGGCTGTAGAATCTTTGGATAAAATAATCGCTAACCCTGAAGCCGAAACACAGAAAGTAACGATTCGTATGCAAAGCAATCAGTCGCAGCAAGTACCTGCCAAAGCAGCCTGCCTCAATGTGAAGGGGATTATCGCATTGGATCTCAACCAAACGGATGCAGCAAAAGAATTTTTCCAAGCAGCGTTGAGCAATTACAATGAATTTGAATTGGCAAAAGGTAATCTTGCAGCTTTGGAGAGAAAAAATAAAGAGAAAGTAGCCGATACTCCAGAGAAAGCGATAACTGCCCCAACGACTGGAACTAAGAAAAAATAGTTTATTAGATACTATTTCTAGTTAGAATGCATCATACGTATTTCTATTTTAGCCTACCTTGACACAATAGAGTTTTTACTTTAAAAATGGTCGCTCTATCGGCTTAAAAATCTTATTTTCGCGCCACTATGTTCAAACAGATAGAAAATTTACGAGGTCGCTATATTGAAGTTGGCAAACAGATTTCGGACCCTGCCATCATGAGCGATATGAAGCGCTACAAGCAGCTCAATAAGGAGTATAAAGAGCTTGAGAATATACTTAAAGTCTATGATGGCTACCTTGCTGTATTGTCAAATTTGGCAAGCAACAAAGAAATACTCGAAAACGAATCTGACGAAGAGTTTAGAGATATGGCAAAAGCAGATATTGTATTTCAAGAAGCGGAAAAAGTAAAGTACGAGGCAGAGTTAAAATCAATGCTTGTGCCTAAAGACCCTGAAGACGATCGCAATGTGATGATAGAGCTCCGAGCTGGTACAGGTGGCGATGAGGCATCTATTTTTGTGGGCGATTTGTGTAGGATGTACACACGCTATTGCGAATCATTAGGTTGGGAAGTGTTGATGGCCGATAGCAATGAGGGCACTTCTGGAGGTTTTAAGGAAGTTATTTTGGAGGTAAAGGGCGAAAATGTGTATGGCAGACTCAAGTTTGAATCGGGCGTGCATCGGGTGCAACGTATTCCCGAAACAGAGACCAAAGGTAGAGTGCATACTTCGGCTGCATCTGTGGCGGTACTGCCCGAGGCCGATGAGGTAGAAGTAGATATCAACGAAGCCGATATCAAAATGGATGTATATAGAGCACAAGGAGCAGGAGGACAACACGTAAACAGAACGGAGTCAGCAGTGCGTCTTACGCACATTCCTACGGGTACGGTAGTGGCTTGTCAGGCGGAGCGCTCCCAACACAAAAACCGTGACCATGCGATGAAGATGCTCAAAACGAGGATTTATGAAACCGCTGTGCGTAAGCATGAAGACGAAATAGCCTCAAGGCGAAAAACGCTTGTATCTACAGGTGACCGTTCGGCCAAAATTCGAACATACAACTACCCACAAGGTCGTATCACCGACCACCGTATCAATATGTCTGTATATAATCTAGATGCATTTATGGAAGGCGAAATAGGAAATATGATCGACCAGCTGGCACTCGAAGAGCAAACCGAAAAACTAAAGGAAGGCGGTATAGCGGTAGATTAAATGATATTTTATTGCCTTAAAAGTTCGAGATTTCTTTCAGAACAACTTGAATAGCTAGGGTTTGACCTACTTTTTGTTAAAATTATTTCTGCACCCCTATAAAAGATGAGCTTTCCAAATTATTTTTTTTAAAAACTTGTAAATTCAGTTTTTTAGTCTAAACTTTACATAAACTAAAATCATAACACTATGAGAACAAGTATCTTTCAATTTACCCCCCCATTTGTTAAAAACGGTTAAAACCGTGGCTATTACTACATCTCTCCTGCTGTGTACCACAGCTATTTTTGCACAAAACATATTTCCTTCTTCAGGGAATGTGGGGATAGGGACATCCTCTCCAACATCTCCACTTTCTGTTTTGGGTTTTTTCTCAAATTCCACAGAGCCTATAGCGTTAGTTTATGGTATCAATACCACGCTTAGTACCCCAACTCGAGATTTATTGAATGTCAGATCTTTTGGGCAGAATTTTATAGTTCGTACAGACTTTGCAGTAAGTAATAATGGTGGAGCAGGATTTGGAGTACACCCCAATGCCCAACCTTGGTTTGGTCATGTAAACATCCAAACAGCCAACACTACAGCTCTCAACTTAATAGCTCTCACCACCAACACACAGTCTAACAAAATCATCTTCTCTAATACCTCCAGCCCTCGCCACATGATAGCGGACGACTTCCAAACCCAACGCCTCATCATCGAACCAGGCATAGGTGGAGCAGCAGCCTCTCATAAAATAGCCCAAGTAAACGGCAGACTTCTAGTGAGTGATGCCTCAAACAGCAATATCATACCCAACGGAGGCTCATGGGATTGGAGAATGGCTGTAAATGGTACTTTGGTAGCTAAGAAATGTGTAGTACAAATCAACCAATGGTCTGATGATGTGTTTGATGAAAACTATAAACTCGCTCCACTCACAGAAGTAGAGCAGTTTATAAAAGAAAATAAACATCTTCCAGAGATACCATCTGAGCAGAAGGTTTGTAATGAGGGTATAAGTCTAGGCGATATGAATAACTTACTTCTGCGTAAAATAGAAGAACTCACCCTCCATGCTATCGCCCAACAGAAACAAATTGATGAACTAAAAAAGAAATAAGTATGAAAAAGATAGTTGTTTTATTTTTCTTTACTTACATAAGCAACATCATTGTTTCTCAGAGCAAAATTACAGATGGGTCATTTGAAGTAATCAAACCAGGACTTTCAATTTCTCTTCTTGAGCCACAAGCACAGCTGCAAAAATCCCTATATTGGAAAACTAGAGATGGCATACAAGAGGGTTGTTTTGCTAAATATCTACACTCTCCAGATTGGGTACCAGGATATTCTCAGTGTGGTGGAAGAATACCATATGATGGACAAAGATTTGTTAGAGCAGGCGATGGTAATTTTGAATTGTTTTATCAAAATTTGAATTCTATTGGTGGAGGTAAGTATATAATAAATGCTGTTGTTTCACTTGAAAACGACCCTATTATCTGCCCCTTTAATGCTCTTCCATCTGGATATATAGGAAGGATTGGATTTAATTTTAGAGGTTGTGAATATAAATTTAAGAATGAGACTAGTATAGACTGCAATGGCGGTGGGTGCGATGAAGACTATAGAACATTTACTAATTGTAATAAATCATATAAAAGCCTTTTCACTTTTGATGCTTCATTATTACAAGGATCCAAGAAATGGTTTCCTATAAAAATACCTATTGATGGTGATTTTTCTGATATGAAATGGTTCGGTGTTCTAGTTGGTGATGGACGAACTGATTGTCAAGGATACATGATTACTTACATTGATGACATAAGCATTACACGCCCCCAATGCTTTTGTCCTAAAGAAGATTGGATTGAAAATATCGTCTATAATTCTATTGATAAGGTTCAAGTATCAGACATGATTATTTCTGGAAAGTCAGTAAATTTAGCTACAACAGATGGAGTAGTAAGTGTCAATTCAGGGGCAACTGTAAATTATAGTGCAGGAAATCAAATAATTTTAGAAGATGGCTTTAGTGCTGAAGCTGGATCAACTTTCATTGCAGAAATCAAGCCTTGTTCTTTCCCTAGTGGTAGTGGACTTGCAATAGATGCAAAGCCTACAGCATTTGACCCCTCTGCTACAAATATCAATAGTAGAACTATAAGCTTCCATATTTCAAATGGCACAAATTATACAGCATATATTTTAAACAGATGGGGAGAGATTTTTACTTTTTATGGGGAAGTTCCAAGTGATGGGTGGTGTAGAGTTCCTAATATATGGCCTTATGTATGTTGGGATGGAGTCACATTAACTGTTGTAGCTGAAAATTGCTCTCAAACAATTACTCAAAGCTGGGGTGTAATGCCTGCTTGCGGTGCAGCTGGCAAAAAAGACTTTGAAGAAACTGCCTTTAAAAATGACTTTTCGCTTTATCCTAATCCAGCTAAAGACGATTTTTATATCCAAAGCTTAAAAGACAATATTAAATCAATTGAAGTCGTTAATGCTATTGGACAGGTTATTAAATTAAGTCCAATAGAGTCCTCTAAAGAAAACACTTTCAAATTTAATAGAATGAATTTAATTGATGGTGTGTATGTTGTATTTGGCTTTGATGAATTTAACAATAAAAATTTCATAGGTAAATTAACACTACAATGATGCGATACTTATCTTTGTTATTAATGCTCTATACTGTTGTTAATATAACAAGTTGTAAGAAGTGCTATAAATGTTCAACGGTTTGTTATAGTTGTGAAACCTTTGTGAATAATATTTGCAGCAATGATTTTAATTCAAATAAAGAGTTTGTAGATTATATTAATTTCGTAGAGAATCATTTGCAAAGAAAGTGTTCAAAAGTGAACTCTAGTGTAAGTAAAGAAATTTGTAATGAAAGTGACTTCTTGTTACTTGAAAAAAATGGATTTATCTGTGTTTCGAAGTAAGGAAATATTGTCTTATCTCATTTTTTTTTCTGCTTTTGTCTCAAATGCACAAAAAGAACAAATCCATTTTGGGTTATCCGCCTCGTATGCTATTCCATTGGGTGAGTTTAGAGATAGAGTAGCATTTGCATATTACGACAACGCTACTGCTAAAGATGGCTGGAATGTTGCTACTCAGTTAGGGTATGAAAGAAATAAGTTCTTGTATAGCTTTGGATATTCGTTTTCGTCTTTTGTTTCTGATTTTTCAAATGCTCGTGAAAATAGTAGATTAATGTCTAATACTGATTTTCAGCTAATGCAACAAGACTCTCTAACTTTTAAACTTAAATCAAAAAAATGGTATATTCAAAATCTATTGCTTTCGTTTGGTTACCATTTTAACACAAAACGATTTTCTTTTATACCTCAAATTGGTTTAGGTATCAATATAGTAAGCACTCCATCTTTTGATATTGAATTTGGGAAAACTTATGATCCTCCAAACCTGACTGGGCCAAACACAAATGCAGCAATTTTTGAACCTAAAATTACAAAGAGTCATCCATCATTGATTTATACTCAACCATGTATATCAGCAAAGTTTGAAATTGGCTATAGCATTTTACCGCAACTTCTTGTTTCAACAAGATTTTTATATAATCAAACCTTTAATGCCAACTATTACTATCGAAAAGATGTAAAAGAAGGTTACAGAGGCTTGTTAAGTACATTCAATATTGGACTTGGGTTTCTATACTTTTTTCAACTACCCCAAAAAACAGAAAAGCTATGATAAGAAGATTTTTGATACTGCTTGTCATTTTAGTTTCATTTCATAGTTGTAAGAAGTGCTCAATATGTTCTAACAAATGCTACAAATGTAATATACAAACTGTATGTAATACGGATTTTAGGTCAGATAGTGAATTTGTGTATGCTATTAGACTTTATGAGACTCAATACAGAAGATGTGATACAATTTCTCCTACTCTAAATATTGAACTTTGCGGAACAAAAAAAGAGCTAGATGATAGAGAAAGTGTGTATGAGATTTTACAATACTCATGCAAACCTAAGTAAAACACGAACCCTAGCTGGCCCCAACTAGCGCGAGTGTTTTTCACTCGTGCTTCCATATAAAGTTAGCTTATTTTGATTAAATTTAAGCATGAGTAGGAAGAATAAGTTTTTATACTGTAAACACCCCCAAAAATGAGCTAGGTTTGAAGTTGACAAAACACAAACACAGAACAGATGAAAAAATCTTACAAGCTCGCACCAGCAGAGGAATTTTCGAGTGTTTGCCCAGACGATTATGACGCTATATACCTAAACTAGCAGCTTTTTACTCCATCCATAATCAGACCTTAATTCATTTTTTCGCAATTTTATTTTTAAATTTCACTACCAAGTATCATAAAACTCTATAGAAATGAATGTTTATTTAATCGCTTATTTTATCGCGATGCTGCTAGAGATAGCGGCCATTATCGGGTCAAATTCAACTTTGCATTTCATTGCAAAGCCTTTGCTCATGCCTATCTTGGCGGTAGTATTTTATCAATATACGCGCCATTCATTCGATTCGATTCACAAAAAAATACTCATTGCCTTGTTTTTTTCATGGATGGGCGATGTATTTTTGATGTTTGTATTCAAAAATGAACTTTTCTTTTTAGCGGGCTTGGGTAGTTTTTTGGTAGCGCATATCATATACATCATCGCATTTCGTGAAATTCAACTCAAAGAAAACACGGCTATATTACCGCAAAAATGGTGGATTCTTTTGCCGTTGATAGCTTACTTTATCTTGTTAGTTTCTTCCTTCTTTAGTTTAGTGCCTATGGATATGAAAGTGCCTGTGGCAGTCTATTCACTCACCATAGCAGTGATGGTAGTGATGGCTATAAATCGATATGGACGAGTCAATGACAAAAGTTTTTCGATGGTCTTAGCTGGGGCTTTATTGTTTATGTTTTCGGACTCTATTATTGCTGTAAATAAATTTTTGTTTCAAGATCAAATGCCTTATGCTGGTGTAGCTATTATGCTATTGTATTGTGTAGGCCAGTTTTACATAGTGAAAGGTATCTCAAAGCAGTAAAAATATGGGGATACTTGCAAAAGCTATAGCTTTTCACTAACTTTATATTTCAATCAGTGTGAAATTAACCTATGATAAAAACGAAAGACCGTAGTTTTCAAGACTATGGAGAATATTTCGACCACATGGCCGAAGTGCTGGAGGTAGAACCCTTTCACCGATATTTTGAAAGTGATACAGTGCAGTCTGATAACTTAGCTTTGCATGTAGATGTTTTGACATGCGATAAGTATGCTCCTACGATAGTGTTTGTGCCTGGTACGGCCATATATGCCCTCTGCTATGCAGAGATTTTGTATAAAATATATCAAGCAGGATACAACGTAGTAGGTATGGACCCTAGAGGTCATGGCAGAAGCGAGGGTGTACGGGGCGATTATACCGTGCCCGAAATGTTGACTGATATATCGAATGTGATTACCTATGCCATAGAGCGATTTAGCCCCAAAGTATCGTTGATGGGCTCAAGCCAAGGCGGAATATTGTCGCTTTATATGGCAGCAAAAGACGAGCGACTCAATAGCGTGATTTGTCAAAATATAGCTGACCTTACTGACGAAAAAACGATTCATCTCACGCGACATCCTAAGTTTTTTAAGTATCTAAAAACGATGCTCAGTACAGCAGGGCAAATATTGCCAAACGCACAAATCCCCGTGGCTTCATACATTGATATGGACAGCATACCAGTAAAACACTTTGGTAATATTCATAACTTCATTAATCAAGACCCACTTGCGCTAAAGCATATTTCACTCAGAGCGCTCAAATCACTCTCTCATACACCACCCACAGTACCATTTGAAAAAATAAAAGTGCCTGTGTTTGTGTTTCAGGGTGATAACGATTCGATTTTTTCAGTTCATTACACCCAGGAATTGTTTGATAAGTTGACTTGCAAAAAGGAAATGATTATTTTTGAAGGTAAAACCCACTCCCTCATGAGCGAAGATGTTGATGAGATTTTGCCCTCGATTTTACATTGGCTCAAGGAGGTTTATCCAGTGGTAGAGTATCATCTTTGATTATCGAAATTTGGTTTAACGTTTTTTAAAGCCCCATTTGGAGGGCTTATACAACTATTTGGCCCAAAAATCGTTCTTAGTGGTAATGGATTGTTAGTTTTAAACCAATCCGAACAGAAAATTATTGTATATACACTTTCAAGCGCGACTATAAACTATGAGACAATTAAAAATATCCAAATCAATCACGAATCGTGAGAGCCAATCAATCGAAAAATATCTCCAAGAAATAGGCAAAGAAGACCTGATCACAGCCGAGGAAGAGGTAGTACTTGCCAGACGAATAAAGCAAGGCGATATGATAGCTCTCGAAAAATTAACGAAAGCAAATCTTCGATTTGTGGTATCCGTGGCTAAGCAGTATCAAAATAGCTCACTTTCGCTCAATGACTTAATCAATGAGGGAAACCTAGGCCTAGTAAAAGCTGCCCAAAAATTTGACGAGACGAGAGGGTTTAAATTTATCTCTTATGCCGTTTGGTGGATTCGTCAATCGATCATACAAGCCTTGGCAGAAAATTCACGATTGGTGCGACTCCCGCTCAATAAGGTAGGCTCACTTACCAAAATAAATAAGGCGTTCTCTGAACTAGAGCAGGTTTTTCAAAGAGAACCTACTCCAGAGGAAGTGTCTATTCACTTAGAAATATCAATCGATGAAGTGTTGGCCACATTAGATTTGGCAGGTCGCCATGTGTCGATGGATGCGCCATTTCAGGAAGGCGAATCTAACTCACTCATAGATGTACTCGACAATCCGAATGCAGAAAAAACAGATGCAGAGGTGGACTACAGAGAGTCGCTTCGTCAAGAAACAGAGCGCACCCTTTCTACCCTCACCGAGAGAGAAAGAGATGTGATTCGTTTGTTTTATGGTATAGGGGTAGATAATCCTATGACACTCGAAGATATAGGCGAAACCCTTGGTATCACTAGAGAGCGTATCCGTCAAATCAAAGACAAAGCCATCACAAAACTCAGATCACAGTCGAGAAGTAAGGCGTTGAAGAGTTATTTGGGATAGGATTTTTTAATTTTTTCGGAATTTAAAATCTAATTTTATGTATTCGCAGATATTATATTTGGGTAAAATAATATATGGATAAAAACATTTCCCCAAAAGCGGCTTTTGATAAGCTTTTTGCTATTTTAAATCTTGAGAAAAAGGATATTACTAATCTGTATATCTTTGCAGTAGTGAGCGGATTGATTTCACTATCGTTGCCATTGGGGATACAAGCCATTATTACCTATTTATTTGCTGGGGAGGTTTCAAGTTCTGTAGTCATACTTATCTTTTTTATTTTATTTGGCGTTTTAGTCAGCGGATTTCTCACTTACCTCACCATGCTCATCACAGAGCGGATTCGCCAAAAATTATTTACTCGCTATTCTCTACAGATAGCAGAAAGGATGCCTAAAATAGACCTACACCATGCTGATAAATACTACCTGCCTGAGTTGACAAATCGTTTTTTTGATGTAGCCTCTCTACAAAAAAGCTTAACGAAAGTACTACTAGAATTGCCAGGAGGGAGTTTGCAGATTTTGTTTGGGTTATTGTTGCTCTCTGTATATCATCAGATTTTTATCGTTTTCAATGCCTTTATCATAGCTATTCTAATCTTTTATTTTAGACAAACGTTTAATAGAGGTTTTGAGACGAGTATGCAAGAATCTAACTATAAATATGAGTTGGCACATTGGATGGAGGATATAGCTACAAATATACGCACGGTAAAACTGGGTACTTCTCCTGATTATGTCATCCAAAAAACAGACAATTTATTGTTGAAATTTTTGACTGTGCGAAAAGAGCATTTTAAAATCTTGGTCAAACAGTTTGGTGGATTAGTGTTTTTTAAATTGATGACCATCGCTACCCTATTGTTAGCAGGTACATTTTTGTTTCTAAATCAAGAGATAAATTTAGGCCAGTTAGTCGCTTCTGAAATCATCATCGTTACTTTGATAAACTCTGTAGAAAAACTATTCTCACTATTCGAAACCCTCTACCAACTACTCACCTCTTTTGAAAAAGTACACAAACTTACAGACCTCAAAGCAGAGAGGCAAGGAAACTTGGTGCTAGAAGGTCAAAACCTGCCAGCATCACTATCGCTACAAGAAGTGGCTTTTAACTTTGCAGATACAGAGGAGAGTGGTTTGAAAAATCTAAAAGTAGAGATAAAGGCAGGTGAAAGGATTTGTATCATAGGAGCTGAGGGCAGTGGAAAATCTTCTTTGCTCAAAGTATTGTCAGGAGCATATCAGCTCAAAAGCGGCAAACTTCTTTTTAATCAAATTCCGTATAACAATTATGACCTTTCCTCACTCCGCCAACGATTTGGCGTGTTGTTAAGCGATACAGAAATATTCAACGCCACTATTATAGAAAACATTTTGCTTGGAGATAAAAGCATCTCTACAGATGTGCTTGTAAAGGAATGTGACGAAATAGGTCTATTGCCTTACATCCAAAAACAACCGTTAGGATTTGAAACTGTGCTAGAATCTGGGGGCAATCAGTTGCCTAGAGGTGCTAGAGTGAAGTTGCTTTTGCTACGTGTGATGCTTCATAATCCATCCTTGTTTTTGGCAGAAGATTATTGGGGAGGACTCCCAATAGCCGACCAAAACAAGATATGTGAGTATATGTTTTCGGAGACACATAAATTTACCATGATTATAGCTACACATGATATTTCGTTTGCTAAAAAGTGCGATAAAATTATTTTGATGGATGAAGGAAGAATAGTGGATATTGGCAGTTTTGAGAATATTCAACAATCGGCTGTTTTCAAACGAACCTATGCCCAAACTAAATAGTCAGCCATGAACGAAAATTTACAACAAGAAAATTTGAGTAGTTTGTCTTCAATGGAAATGGCCGCTACGCCTGGCTTAGATAGCGGTGCTAGAAAGATTTTTTTGGTTTTACTTTTGATAGCCCTTTCTACACTTTTTTTACCATGGACTCAAAACATAAAAGCGCCAGGTGTATTGACTGCGCTATACCCTGCTGAAAGACCACAAGAGATAAATTCATTTATAAATGGACAGATAGAGCGATGGTATGTGCGAGAGGGAGATTTGGTAAAAGAAGGAGATACTATTTTGAAATTAAAGGAAATTAAATTTGAATATCTTGACCCTGCTTTACTGGCACGCACGGAAGAGCAAATAGAATCTAAAGAAGGAGCAAATAACGCTTACCGCTCAAAGATAATAGCCATCGAAAGCCAGATGTCCGCGCTGCAAAGTGGGAGAGAGTTTAAACTCAACCAAGCTAAAAATAAAATAAGACAAGTAGAAAGCTATATCACCGCTGATAGCATAGCCTACCAAGCCGCAGGCAACGAAGCTTCTATAGCCGAAAACCAATTTTTGCGACAAAAAGAAATGTATGACAAAGGCATAAAATCGCTCACAGATTTAGAGCAAAAAAATCAGCAGTATCAAAACGCACTGGCCAAAAAATCAAACATAGAAAACAAACTTTTAGCCCTTCGGAATGAACTACTCAATGCTAAAACAGAGCTGAGTGCTATAGAAATGGAGTACAACGAAAAAGTATCTAAAGCTAAGTCCGATGAGTTTTCTACACTTTCTACTTTAAATCAAGGCGAAGGCGATTTGGCTAAGCTGAAAAATCAATTTCAAAACTATAGTATCCGCTCAGGATTTTATTATGTCACTGCTCCTCGCTCAGGACAGATTACTCGCACTGTGAAGGCAGGTATAGGCGAAGTGGTAAAAGAGTATGAACTACTGGTAGCCATCACTCCAGGAGATTATCACGTTGCGGTAGAAATGTATGTAAAGCCCGTTGATTTGCCATTGATATCGGAAGGGCAGTTGGTGGCATTTCAGTTTGATGGATGGCCTGCTATTTTCTTTTCGGGATGGCCAAAAGCTTCGTATGGCACCTTCTTTGGCAATGTAGTGGCTATAGATAACAACATAAGCCCAAATGGCAAATTTAGAGTATTGGTAAGCGAAACAAAAGATCATGAGAAATGGCCTACACAATTAAAGCAGGGAGGAGGAGCTAGAGGATATGCACTTCTAAAAAATGTACCTATATGGTACGAGATATGGAGAAATATCAATGGATTTCCACCAGATTTTTATCAGTTTAAAGAAGCGAAAGAAAAGCTAGTAAACACACCCAAAGGAAAATCAGATGAGAAATAAAGGATTGATTTTTCTCTTTTTTCTACTGCCTATTTTCGCTAAATCGGCTGTATTAGACACGCTTAGCTTTGATGAGTTTTTGTCTCTACTTGTGGCCAATCATCCTTATGCAAAGTTGGCAGATATTCGCACATTGATGGGTAGTGCCACCTTTGCCAATGCACAGGGAGCATTCGAACCCACCCTCAATGCAGCTTATAATCGTAAATCATTTGAGGGAAAAAACTATTACTCTTTTTTCAACTCTGAAATAAAAATCCCTGCTTGGATAGGCGAAGTGAAGGCAGGCTATGACTATAACTATGGACTAAACATAAATCCTGAAATGGCTATACCCCAACAAGGGCAAGCATACATAGGGCTGAATGTACCGCTAGTACGCAATTTGATAACAGATAAAAAACGGACAGAACTTAGACTTGCCAAAATTTTTGAGGAGGGGACTACCTACGAGCGAATAGATATGCTAAACACACTTTTTGCCCAAGCTACCACGGCTTATTGGCAATGGAGCAGCGCATTTCAAATCTATCAAGTAAATTTTAATGCCCTTAATCTTTCGCAAAAAAGACATCAATTTATTATCACTGCGGCAATTTATGGAGACAGACCTTTTATAGATACGGTAGAATCACTCACCCAAGTGCAAAATCGAAAAGTAATGCTCTCAAAAGCAAAAGCAGATTGGCTAAAAGCCACCTTCGATTTGAGCAATTTTTTGTGGAATACGGAGGGCAACCCTGTGATTATAGACAGCTCAGTGCTTCCAGAAAGTCCGAATGTACAGAAGATAGATGAAGCTTTAGTTTTAGATGATGAATTGGCGCAGTTGATAGGTCAGCCGGAGCTAAATTTGGCACAGTTAAAAATAAAATCATTGGTACTAGAGCGAAGGCTCAAACGACAAGAATTGTTGCCAAGGTTAAACGCCAATTACTATTTATTGAGCAATGGGGCGCAGTTTGGAGCTAGTAAAACTAACTCGGCTTTTAGCGAGCGATACAAATTTGGCTTTGAGTTTCAGATGCCCGCACTGCTTGCACAAGCGCGCTCACAAACCAAGCTCGCTACCTTTAAACTCCAAGAGGCAGAACTATCGCTGGCTATCAAAACACAAGCTGTGAATGTAAAAGTCCGAAACTATTGGTATGACTTAGAAAACACTCGACAGCAACTGAAAGAAGTGCAGCAAATGATCATCAATTACAACAAGCTATTGGCTGCAGAGCAAGATAAATTTTCGATAGGAGAAAGCAATGTCTTTTTGATAAATAACCGTGAAAATAAATATGTAGAATCGCTCGAAAAGCGTTACGAATTGTTTCAGAAACTATACTACTATGAAGCACTGCTCTACCAGCAGTCGGGTAGTTTGTATAAAAGGGTTTTGAAGTAGGTAGTTTATTTATGGTACAACAAACTATCACGGTAAATGGGTATTTTTTGACCATTATTTCATTTTCCCAAAAATTGAGCTTAGATTTAAGTATTAACAACCCTAAAAAACTTTAATTATGCCATATACTTATAGATGCGAGGAAAAGCCCACAATTTTAAATTGCGATGATGGCAAGACTTTTGCAATCGGCACTGGAGACTTTAGGCCTGGTGGTACTTCGTGTAAGATATTCATTTTAAATGGCATAATAGTAGGGCTAAATATAACATCGGATAGAGAGTTAAATATGGATAAGGGAGGTGTTGACTATCGTAAAATAGGCACAGCTACATGTAGTGAAAAAGCGAGCTTTTGGACAGAAATATAATGTAAATATATGTCAGTATATGGCAGGATTGAGGCTATATTATTAGAAGGGTATTCGTTTGTAGATGTGGAAGGAATATCTCAGATAAAAAGTATAGCCGATGCCTTAGAATGTGAGTTAGTGGTGTTTTTCGTTTTTGATAATAGTTATAAGACTATAGAAAATGCCGAAAGCCTTACAAAGTATTATAAATTATTAAAAGAGGAATACAAAACTACAAGTGATTATTGGAGCGAATTATATTTCAAGATTTTCAAAAAAATAGGAGTAGAAAAATTTACACTTTTTATACAATTTGAATCTGCTATAATAAATTCAAAAACACCATTGAGTTTGAGTTATGGAGGTGATAAATTTATAGTACAAGAAGGTGGAGATTTAACAACTTTAGATAGTAAAAACATAAACGAAAATACGAGAACTTTAATCACATGGCTTAAAGAAAATGGTTATATATCTGCCATTGAATACTCTGCTGAGTATATAGCAAATGGCAATATAATAGAGGAAAATGATTTTGTAATAGTAGGCAGAAATGAGATTCTTAAAAGGAGCTTTTTGAAAAGTGTTTTTGAAAAAGAAAAAGCTGAGAAAGATATACTTTATGTGGGGCCCGAATGCTGTGAAGACCACATCTTCTATCACCCTTCATTTTATTTTTATCATATCGATTTGTATCTGATGTATGTAGGTAAAATAAAAGGTAAACACCATTTTTTAATAGCGGAAATACTTGATGAAATCATAGCAATGAATAAAGGAATAGGGCAATACGAAAATCTGATGATTGTGCAAACGCAACTCAAGCTAGAGAAGCAACGATTAGAAAATGCAGGATATGATGTGACAACTGTGCCACTTTTGTATTATGGAACTTCGCTTTATCCCTATCTAAATGGACTAGTAGAGATAGTGAGCGATGACAAAAAGAGTATCTACCTACCTTCATATAAGTTTGATGATACCATTCTTGAAACACTCAATAAAAAGTATCTTGAAGATTTTAAAACAAAAGCAAAAAATCTTGGGTTTAAAACCATCCTTACAGCTGATTTCACAACACAGATAGACCAGCTAGGTGCGTTACACTGTGCAGTAAACATTTTACGAAGAAGCAAGTCTAAAACTTAGCATCAGCTTGCTAAATTTTGAAAAAAGACATCTGCTAAACTTTCCTTTTTAGACCGAGCTTCTATCCATGTAGCCAATTCTCCATAGTTTTTTTCTAAGGTTGAGATTAGCTCTGTCTGGAGAATGCATATCTCTCGTATATCTATTGGTCGTTTGAGTGCTTTTTTAAGCAAGGGTATCAGTTGAAAAAGCGGACTCTCTTTTAACTCCTCGAACTCTTTGGAGCGATGTACATTTCGGAGAGTATAGTCGAGTAGAGTATATTCTCGCTGCTCAAAATAGCAGATGAGCTGGAGGGTTTTTGCCTGTAGTTTTATGTCTTTGCGGGCATTTGTTTTCTCATTGAGAATTTCCGTTAGATATTTATCACATTTCTTCCAGTTTTCTAAAAGGAAAAAAGAAGTAGCTAAATTTATTTGCATAGCTATTTTTCGAGCGGTATTTACCTTATAATGATACTTTTTTAGTCCTTCATTTATCTCTTTTTCCAAGCTCGTACTTTCAACTAATCTGCCTTGATTTAAAAACAGTAATTGCTCGTAGAAAATCACATTTTGAAAATGCTCTCCTCGTTCATTTTCATTAGAAGGCATCATTTTTTTTAGTTCATTTAATACTTGAACATATATTTCCCAATCATTGACATTAAGCAATGCGCTTAGGTAATTACTAGTGGTTATGATTTTAGAATATAGAGAACCATTTCCGTCTTTAGTCAAATCATAAATTTTGGCTACATAGAAATTTACTTTTTCGTGTTCTCCTTTCAAATAGAAATAGTACTGCTGTATCTGTAAATAGTACTTATCATTTACAAGACTATTTCCTGTTTTATAGTTTTTAAGTATAGGAAGAGTGATTTTTTCTTCAATTACGATCTGGGTATGTTTTTTTAACTGCTGACGACCGTACATCCTTACCTGTAAGAAAAACCAATTGTTTAGCCCTTCTAACTCTTCTTGTTGTTTAAGTTTAAAAAGCAAATCTTCTTTTTCTTGCTGATAAGAATCCGCTATCTTTTCTAGAGTCTGCTGTTTGTTTTCGAGTAAATAGGTATGTTCTAGTTTCTGAATTTTCAGTAGCAAGAAATAATTCTCGTTTTCTTCTGCCAAATGCTTTGCTTTTTCAATTGCTTTTTGCCATAGATTCAATAATCTTTTTTTCTCAAAAATTTGAATTTCTTCTATGAGATTAAAAACTTGCTGTTCTATGGTTTCGTTTTCATGAGCGGCTGTTTTTAGTGCGTTTAGTAGCTGTTCAAAAAGATAATTTTTGGATACGGCTAAGTTTTTTATGTATGGCTTGGACTTGTATTTTTTGATAAATTGCTTTTCATCATATTCTTCAGTAAGTGTAGTATAATAATCTAGGTCTTCATAGAGCTTCAGATAGCTATTCTTTTTCCCAATAATATGTTTGGTAGCATAGATAGTGAAATACCTTTTTTCAGTAGGGGTCATGCTTTTTATAAATAAAAACAAGTCGTTGGTAGGGTTCATGCTTGCAGTATTGAATCTAAATTTATCATTTTTTTAGAAAAATTGACAATTCCACAAATCTAGTCATAGCATATATTTTGGCAGTTTTTATACCCATTTTCTAGGATTAGACTCCTAATTTTGAACCCAAAGATGGTTTAGCTTAAAGACCACGAGAGGATACATTTGTTTTATGAAAAACACAAGCAGATGCCCACTAAACTAACAAATCGAGAGAGCGAAATAATACAACTAATAAGCCAAGGAGAGAGTACTAAAGACATAGCCGAAAAGCTTCACATTAGCATTGCTACTGTGGAAACTCATCGGAAAAATATCATAAAAAAACTAGCCGTCAAAAATATGATTGTTGCTATCACTAAAACTTACAAATCTGAAAAAGGATAAATCCAAAATACGGGTAAATCGTGATTGTTTTATACCTCTTACAAAAAGATATTTACATAAGACACAGTAATACAGCGAAAATGAAAGAAAACGAGGATAACAATTTCCAAAACAAAAATAAAATCAGTGAGCGGGAGTGTCAAGTTTTGCAATTAGCATCAGAGGGGCTAAGCATAAAAGAGTCAGCAGATAGGATGGGGATAAGTATAGATACAGTAGAGACTCATAGGCGAAACATTTTTAAAAAAGTTGGAAGCAAAAACATAACAGAGGCAGCTTCTATGGGATTAAGAAAGGGAGTGATAAAATAAAAATCGAACAAAACCTCGGTAGCCGAAAAGAGGATTATAGAGTAGGCAAAAATCAAAACTATTATGAAATATTTAATTAAAAGACAACTTGTTTATTTGGGATTATCACTCCTAGTATTCCATACTCAAGCCCAAGATATTATTACCCTTAAAAATGGCAATGAAATACTTTCAAAAATATTAGAAATTGGTAGCACTGAGATCAAGTACAAAAAATTTGAAAACTTAGAGGGTCCATCCTATAACATTTTGAAGGCGGAGGTTTTTATGATAAAATATAAAAACGGCACTAAAGATGTCTTTACTGAAACGGCACCTGCGGCAGCCAATGCGCCAGTGAGTCCACCAGCAAACACTAACTCTTATATTCCTCCTAGTGCCACCACTACCACTAGTACAATAAAGAAGAATTTTGACAGCAACGCTCGTGTTTTAGGACTATCTAAGAGAGGATTTAACTTATTAGATAATAATGGAAGTGTCATAAAACAGGGATTAACGAAAGAGGAAATGGAAACTTTACTAAAAGGAAATCACGAAGCATTGGATTATTATAACAAGAGTCTTAGCCAACTCAAGTTAGCCAAAATATTAAGTTATACTGGGCTAGGAGCAGTTGTGGTTGGAGCAGGTCTCACAATTGGAGGGTTAGTGGTTTTGCTAAATCAAGTGGATAAAGTTAGTATTAATAATTTAGATCAAGATATTAGTGGCAATACTGGGCTTTGGGTTTCGGGTGGTATATTTCTGGTCGGTGGAATAGGCTGCTCCCTTGCCTCTGTGCCAATAAGTTTTAAAGCATTAGCGAACTCTAAAAAAGCAGTCAAAGCGTACAACAACGGGAATCAGCGGGGTGAAACCTACCTAGAGATTAATCTAAAGAATGGTTTAGGACTGGCGTATCATTTTTAAATAATTAAAAAATATAATAACCATGAAAATATATTTCAAATTACTAATCATTGCTCTATTTTTAATAACAGTGGCTGGCTGCAAGAAGCAAGAATCTCCACCTCCCAGCAATGCTTTTTTTAGAAAAGGAATAGAGTACAGGGTAGTTCAGGCAACTACTAGTAAATATGTAAGTACAGCTTGTAGCTCTCAAAAACTCGCTGGCACTTTTAGTATTATTGCTGCGTCAACTAACCCAGTAGATACCATGTATTTACAATATTACAACCTTCCCACTTTCTCGGGCTCTTCCACTTTATCAGCCCATAATACCAACTGTTTGTTTTATGGTTTTATAACTGCACCAGATTATAGTTATTTTGTTGATGCTCAAGCAGGGGGCATTTTGACGTTAACAAACAATACCTATTCATTTAAAAATATTCGCTATTACGATTCTTCACTTGGCGAAGATTTTACCCTTAATATCTCTGGTAGCTATTAATTTTATTGGGTAAAAATTCTAATCAAAGTTTAAC
>CALAYL010000030.1 GCA_937894725.1 uncultured Bacteroidota bacterium | reverse complement strand
AACAAGACAAAAAGGACGATAAGCAAGAGCAAAACAAAGAAGGAGACAATAAAGACCAGCAAGACAACAAAGACGAAAAAAAGGAGAATCAATCGCAAAAACCCAAGCTGTCGAAAGAGGCTGCCGAAAAACTCCTCCAAGCCCTGCAAAACGAAGAGCAAAAAACGAATGAAAAAATGCAGAAAAAGGAAGGCAGACCTGTTGAAGTGAAAATAGAAAAAGATTGGTAGTCGTACTTTTTCTTTTCTTTGCACCTCATGCAAAAATCCACTCCCGACTTTACCAACTGGCTCCTATTAGGTTTCCTTACGATTATTTGGGGTAGTTCGTATGTTCTTATCAAAAAAGCACTTATCGCCTTCACCCCTATTGAGTTGGGATTGCTACGCCTCTCACTCTCTTTTCTAGCTACGCTGCCCTTTCTTTTTATGGCTTTAAAAGCAATAGACACAAAACTCTATCCACGTATTTTGATTGCTGGCATACTGGGCACTGGATTGCCTGTGTTTTTATTTGCTTTTTCTACTACGCACATCAATAGTTCTATCAACGGTATTATCAATTCACTTTCACCCTTGTTTACGGTCATTACGGGTATTTACTTTTTTGGCACACAGATTACCCGTATCAAATGGCTCGGTGTGATTATGGGATTTATGGGTGCATTTGTACTTGTAGTGGGCAGATACGGTTTTGATTTAGGACTTTCTGCCTATGCTTTGCTCTCGGTAGTGGCTACCTTTTGCTATGGCACCAATTCAAATTTTGTAAAGCAGTTTTTCCCTAATGTGAATGCGATGTATGTTACTGCATTGGCTATGTTTTTTATGGGAATGCCTTCGCTTGTTATCACTATAGCTATTGGCTTGCCACAAAAAGTACTGGAAACACCCAATGGTCTTTATTCCTTTTCTGGTATTTTATTTTTAGCCGTCTTTGGCACTGTGCTTGCATGGCTTATCTTTTACAAACTTGTACAGCGCACTGATGCGCTTTTTGCCGCTTCGGTTACCTACCTCATTCCTATTGTAGCTATTTTGCTAGGCGTGCTCGATGGTGAAACTTTCCGTCCAGTACAAGGTATAGGCGTGGTGCTGATATTAGCAGGCGTATATTTTGTGGGCAAAAAAACGGCTACCACCTAGTTATCGCATAGGCACTTCAAGTAGTAAAAGTTTAGTTCCTGGTTTTACTTTTATTGAAAAATCTTCTGCATACATTATGCCTACTGCGTCCTTTTCGTGTACTGATTGCTCTGCTATTTCTGCTTCGCCTGCTATTAAGAAGGCATAGACTCCATTATCTTTATCGAAAAGCGAGTAATTTAGATCTTCTTCTTTGTCCCATTCTCCTAAGCTGAAAAATGCGTTTTGATGTATGGATACAGTTTCCTCACTAGCTATTGGTTGTAAGAACGTAAACAACTGATTGTTCATTTTTTCTTTAGGTAGTTGCTTTTGGTCATAGTGGGGTCTGTGTCCATCCTTATCTGCAAAAACCCAGATTTGGAGTAGGTGAAGTGCTTCCGTTTTACTTGCGTTGTGTTCTGCATGTTCCACTCCAGTACCTGCGCTCATCACCTGTACTTCGCCTGCCGTTATCACAGATTCATTACCCATACTGTCTCGATGTTTCAGACTACCTGAGAGCGGAATGGTGATAATTTCCATATTGCTATGGGGGTGAGTGCCAAAGCCCATATTTGGAGCTATTGTATCTTCGTTCAATACGCGAAGTTTTCCGAAATGTATCTTTTCTGGGTCATGATAGTTTGAGAACGAAAAGGAGTAATTCGCTTTGAGCCAACCATAGTCGGCTGTGCCTCTTGATTCTGCTGAAAAAAGGAATGTTTCCATAGTTTATATGTTTAAACATGTAAATTTAACTTACATTTTACGCTATGTAAAATTGCTTTCCCCATTTTATCAATTTTTGGTAAAAGCTAAGTAGGTTATAAAAACAAAAAAAAGCCACTAGAAAGTGGCTTTTGAAATAAGATTAATGATGGCTATGATCGCCACCATGGTGAATGTGACCGTGTTCTAACTCACTTTGATGCGCCTCTCTGATACCGAGCACTTCGCCCGAAAAATGGAGATGTTTTCCTGCAAAAGGATGATTCATATCAATAGTTACATCTGTATCGCCTACAGCGGTAATACGGCCTTGAAAAGTGTGTCCATTTTGATCTTGCAATGGAATGATATTGCCAAGTGTAATCATCTCTGAAGCATCTTGACCGTCAAGTACAAAATCAGATTTTTGCATTTGGATAATGGCTTCTTGCTCAAATTCTCCATAACCCTCTTCTGGTGTGAGAATAAACTCAAATGTTTTTCCAATTTCTAAACCTTGGAGATTATCCTCAAATTTTTCTAAGAGATTGCCAAAGCCGCATAAAAACTCATAGGGATCATGCTTTGGAGCTTCGTCCATAATAGGGCCGTTTGGCTCGGTTTTAAGTTGGTAGGATATGGTGACTACCTTGTTTGGTGCTACTGCCATGTTGTTGATTTATATTTAGTAAAAAGAGACTAGAGTTTACGTTGGATTTCTATTTCTTCAAACACTTCAATATTATCGCCTACCAGAATATTTTGGTAGTCTTTTATTTGCACACCGCAATCCATACCTGTACTTACATCTTTAACGTCATCTTTGAAACGTTTGAGCGCACTCAATGAGCCGGTATGTGTTACAATACCATCGCGGATGATACGTACTTTTGATTGACGTACGATCTTTCCTTCTTTCACGAAGCAACCCGCAATTGTACCCACCTTGGTAATATTAAACACCTCTCTAACTTCAAGGTTACCGATGATTTTTTCTTCGATAGTAGGCTCTAGAAGACCTTCCATTGCTGCTTTGATTTCTTCTATAGCGTTGTAGATAATAGAGTAAAGCTTGATTTCTATATTTTCTGCTTCGGCTATCTTTTTAGCATTGAGCGAAGGGCGTACGTTAAATCCTATCACGATGGCATCAGAAGCGGTAGCGAGCAAGACATCCGACTCGGAGATTTGACCCACACCTTTGTGGAGGATATTGACTTGTATCTCGGTAGTACTGAGTTGTTGCAATGAGTCTGCCAATGCTTCTACAGAGCCATCCACGTCTCCTTTGAGGATAAGATTGAGTTCTTTGAAATTGCCTAATGCCAGACGTCTTCCAATTTCTTCGAGGGTGATATGTTTTTTGGTACGAATACCGATTTCCCTTTCTATTTGTGCACGTTTTTGCGCTAGTATCTTGGCTTCTTGATCATTTTCAAACACTCTAAATAACTCGCCCGCTTGAGGAGCTCCATTTAGCCCTAGTACCTGTACCGCTACAGATGGGCCTACGGCTTTCGGTTTGTTGGCGGTATGGTCGTACATCGCTTTTACTTTACCAAAGTAAGGGCCAGCTACGATAGTATCGCCTAATTTGAGGGTACCTCCCTGTACGAGTAGGGTAGTGGTAAATCCACGACCTTTGTCGAGAGAGGCTTCTATAATAGAGCCATTGGCAACGCGATTAGGATTGGCCTTGAGGTCGAGTACTTCGGCTTCGAGAAGTATTTTGTCTAAGAGGGAATCAATATTGATACCTTTTTTTGCAGAAATTTCTTGCGATTGATATTTACCGCCCCAGTCTTCTACGAGAATGTTCATTGCGGCCAATTGCTCTTTTATTTTTTCTGGATTTGCCCCATCTTTATCCATCTTATTGAAGGCAAAAATCATTGGTACACCCGCAGACTGTGCGTGGTTGATGGCTTCTTTGGTCTGTGGCATCACGGCATCATCTGCTGCGATTACAATCACGGCTATATCGGTTACTTTTGCACCTCTCGCACGCATGGCCGTAAAGGCTTCGTGACCTGGGGTATCGAGGAAGGTGATTTTTTTACCACTAGGGGTCAATACTTCATATGCACCGATGTGCTGTGTGATACCTCCCGCTTCTTTCGATACTACATTAGCATTTCGGATATAATCGAGTAGAGAGGTCTTACCATGATCTACGTGACCCATGATGGTAACGATAGGTGCACGAGGTATAAGGTCTTCGGCAGTATCAACAAGCTCTTCAAAACCTGTTTGGTCTTGTGCAGAAATAAACTCTACTTCAAAACCTTTGTCATTACAAACAAGTTCTATGATTTCGGCATCGAGTCGCTGATTGATTGAAACGATAACGCCTATACCCATACAGGTTTTGATGATTTCAGTAGCCGAAATACCCATCAAGCTAGCCAACTCACTCACTGAGATAAATTCAGTGACTTGTAGCTTGCCTGTTTCTGCGTTGTCAAGTTCGGTTTGTTTCTTTTCGTTGATAGCTTCACGCTTTTCTCTACGCATTTTAGACCTGTCGCTTTTACTCGTCATGGCCTGTATCTTGGACATGGTGGCCTTGATTTTGTCTTCGATTTCCTTTTCGGTTATCTCTTTTGGCGCTTCATTGGTGCGAGGGCCATCCTTGCCTCTATTTCTATTATTTCTATCAAAAGGTGGTCTATCACTTCCTGTACCTGGGCCGCTTACACGCTCTCGTTTTGGTTTTTCTATACGCTTGCGTACCCGTTTTTCATCTTGTTTAGGGGCGGGTTTTTTCTCTTCTTTTAGTTCTATTTTACCTAGCACCTTAGTGCCTTCGAGAGCCACACGCTTTGTTTTGAGGTAGTCTGGTTCATCTTCAGCGGGTTTGCTACGGAGTATTTCTTGTACCATAGGAGGTGCATCCATGCTCATTTGCTTTGGCGCTTCTCTTTTTCTAGGTTTTTCTTCGACTACAGGTTTCTGCTCTACCTTCTTTGGTGCTTCTTCTTTAGGCTTCTCTACTTTTTTAGGTTTGTCTAAATCTAGTTTGCCTACCACTTTAGGGCCATCTAGCTTAGGTGCTACTATGCGCTCTATTTTATCATCTTCTGTAATAGTGGGAGTAGAAACTACAGGAGGCGTAGGCGTGGGCGTAGCAGGCGTGATTTTTGCAGGCTCTTCAGGCGCTATTACCTTGTTTGATTTGATGAGTACTACATCCTCTTCGGCCTCTTTTTTAGTTACCGTAAGTGGTATTTCGGTAGTGAGTTCGAGTGTTTTGTTTTCTGGCTTGTCCAATACCTTATCATCAGCTGCTGCTTTGATAGCCTTATCTTTGTTAAATGCCTTTTCGAGCACCGCTACCATTTCTGGTAGGAGCTTAGTATTTGGGTTGTTTTCAACGGTAAATCCATTGCGCTTGAGCTCCTCAATAATGTGGTCAGTACCCACATTATAGGTAGTTGCTGCTTTTGGCAATCGGATAGCCTTCAATTCACTCATATTTCTTTTATTTCCTTTTTTCTTTTACCCTTCTAAAAACACTCAAATATACAAAACAAGGCTGTAAAGTTTTAGCCTTACAGCTATTGTATTTTATGCTTCCTGCTCTTCGGTGGCAGTAGGCTCTGTATTTTCAGTAGCGTTATCGTTGTTTTCTTCTTCTTGCTCCTCAAATTCTGCTCTGAGGATATTGTGGATATCTTCGATGTGCTCTTCTTCTAGGTCTGTTCTGCGCACGAGCTCATCTTGCGAAAGTGCTAGTACCGAGCGGGCGGTGTCGCAACCTATTTTCTTGAGCTCATCGAGCATCCACTGATCGATTTCATCTGCAAACTCTTCGAGATCGATGTCAAACCCACCTTCTTCATACACATCATCAGCTTCGCGATACACATCTATTTCAAAGCCTACCAATCGTGATGCCAATTTGATATTGACGCCACGCTTGCCTATGGCCAATGAAATTTGATCAGGGTCGAGATAGGCAGAGATGCGTTTTTTATCTTGGTTGATATCTAGCGATATGATTTTAGCGGGAGCTAAAGCACGCTGTACCATCAAACTCAAGTTGGAAGTGTAGTTGAGAATATCGATGTTTTCATTTTTCAATTCACGCACTATGCCGTGTATTCTCGAGCCTTTCACACCCACACAAGCTCCTACTGGGTCGATACGGTCGTCAAAAGACTCTACTACTACTTTTGCTTTTTCGCCTGGTTCGCGTACTATGTTTTTGATTACAATAAGACCATCAAATATCTCTGGTACTTCTTGCTCTAGTAGCTTGGCTAAGAAAGCTGGATCTGTACGAGACATGATGATAACGGGCGATGCGTTGCGCATATCTACACGCACGATTACACCTCTTACTGTCTCGCCTTTTTTGTAAAAATCGGTACGGATTTGTTCAGATTTAGGGAGTAAAAGTTCATTGCCCTCTTCGTCCAAAAGCAATACTTCTTTTTTCCACACTTGATATACTTCAGCACTTACGATTTCGCCTATTTTATCTTTATACTTTTTGTAGGTTTCATCTTTTTCGAGGTCTAAAATTCTTGATACAAGCGTTTGGCGAGCAGCCAAAACACTTCTACGACCAAAACTTTCGAGCTCGATTTTTTCGTATGTTTCTTCGCCTATCTCAAAGTCGTCTTGGATTTTTTGAGCATCCGAAAGTGAAATCTGAGTGATGTTGTCCTCTACTTCTCCGTCTTCTACTATTTCTCTGCGTTGCCAAATCTCAAGGTCACCTTTGTCGGTGTTTACGATGATATCGAAGTTGTCTGTTTCGCCATATTTTTTGCGGAGCAAAGTACGAAACACGTCTTCGAGGACTTTCATCATAGTAGGACGGTCGATGTTTTTGAGGTCTTTAAACTCGCTAAACGAGTCTATGAGTTCCAAACTGTTCATAATCTTGTGTTTTGAAGATGATTGAATTTTATGTTTAAAAAATGAATTACCATTTGATTTGAATAAGGGCCTTTTTAATCTGAGTATAAGGAATGACAAGGGTCTGAGGCAACTCTTCTGCTTGTTCGGGCTGTCCTTTTTTCTTTTTTTTCGGTTTTACGATGGTGTTGAATGTAGCCGTTGTATCATCTGCTCCTACTAAAATCAACGCTAGTGCAGTACCATCTGTTTTGACTATATCGAAGGTGCGTCCTATTCTGCGCTTGTACTGGCGAGGCACTACGAGCGGATTGCTCATGCCTGGCGAAGATACATCAAGGGTGTAGTTTTCGGAGAGCATACCAGAGCCATCGAGATGGTTTTCGAGTAGGCGCGATATATCTACACATTGCCCTACAGCTATGCCTGTATCGCTATCTACATAGACCTCTACTTTTTTGCCGCCTTGTATTTTGATATCGACCAAAAACAAGTCATGCTCTTCAAGATAGGGGGCTATCCACTGGGTTATATTTTCTTTTAGTTCCATAGGTTATAAAAGAAAGAGGGGACTATTGTCCCCTCCCTACGTTTAAATTCTGGTGCAAATATAGCTAAATTTCTTAGAATATAAATATTTTCTGTTTTTGTAGGTTGGACGTAAGGGTGCCAGTTTTTCAAATGGTAATTTTTTTGCGCAAAATACTGCGTTTTGGTTTAGGAAAAAAAATATCAATAAGATTTTTTATAATCACTTATGAAATCTATTGCTTCGACTAATATAGGTATGCGGACAATAAATGAAGATGCTTTTTATGAGGGACAAAAACTCTATATCATGTGTGATGGGGTGGGCGGTTTACCCTATGGAGAAGTAGCCTCAGCGCTTGCGTGTTCTGCTATCGCAGATTATTTAACACAGTGTCCTACAGAAACGCTAGATAGACCGGATTTAGAAAATTTGCTTTCATTTATTAAAAAAGCATTTGAATCTAAAGAGGCGCAATATCCCGAAATAAAAGGTATGGCTACTACAGTGGTGCTTGTTTACTTTACTACACGAGGCGCATATGTGGCATGGATAGGCGACAGTAGAATGTATCACTTACGGGATGGAGAAATTTGCTTTGTAACAGAAGACCATTCTTTGGTAAATGAGTTGGCAAAACAGCACAAAGACACTACGCACATAGGTAGAAATTATATCACCAAATCACTACATGCTACTACTATCGATTCTTTTTCATCCCATTATATACTGGCAGAAGATGTACAAAAAGATGATTTCTTTTTCTTGTGTACCGATGGTGTTTTAGAAAATATAGATGATAGCACATTAGCATCCCTTTTTAGAAAAGAGCAAAGTATAGCCGACATAAAAGCGCAGATTTTAGATAAATGCGCACAAAAAACGAAAGACAATTTTACCTTTGAGATCATACAAATCAACTAATTAGATGGAAGTAACCCTCGCTGCATTTCAAAAACGCTATCAATACAAAGCTCCTGCCGACCTAATAGGCAAAGGAGGATTTAGTGATGTATATAAAGCATGGGATACGCAAGACGAACAATATGTAGCCCTCAAGATAGCGACTGCCAGTGCTGGACAAAAATACGACCTCACCCAAGAAGTGCGAAAAATAAAAAAGCTACAACACCCAAATCTGATAGCTTATTATGACCTCTATGAAGTAAGTACAGGAACAAAAGACATACACGGCCACGACCTCAACTACCAAGTAGCCGTGATGGAATATGCCGAGGGTGGCACATTAGGTGACTTACTCAAAAACAAACCACTTACCCATACCGAAGCAGAAGAATTAGCGGAAGGAATAATAGACGGCTTGGCTTATCTCCATGCCAATAACATAACTCACCGCGACCTAAAACCTGCCAATATATTACTCACCACCAAAGATGGAAAACGCATCCCAAAAATTACTGATTTTGGATTAGCGAAAAACCTAGCTGCTGGGCATACGACTAGTACGATGCTCGTAGGCACGGTGGAATACATGGCTCCTGAGTTTTTTAAACAAGCCGAAGGCGAAACCACCACTACAGCAGCGGATGTGTGGAGTATAGGGGTGATTTTTTTAGAAGCGCTCACAGGCATACACCCATTTGGGAAAACTACCCAAGGCAAAAACAACGAGCAAATTATTTATAACATCCTTTCTGCTGACTTAAATCCTGTACTGCAAAATCTACGTTCACCCTTTAAAGAACTCATAGCTCGCTGCCTAATACGAGAGCCTAGACTTAGACCTCAAAATGCTGGAGAACTGAGAGGATTATTACATAGCAGTGGAGATGCTTTTAGTGAAAGAACGCAAGTGATAGACCGAAAGCAAATAGTGACTGCTAAAGAAAAGCCAATAGCAAAATGGAAAAAATGGGGTAAGGCTTTGTTTGATTTTGATGTGAGGAATGGAAATTGGAAAAAGATAACTGCAAGAGAATTGCTTATATCACTTTCAATAGGTATCGTATCTGTTATACTTTCATTATTTCTTGGTTTGATTTTGTTTGGTGTATCTAAAAGTAGAGTTTATACTTTGAGTTCAGAGAAAGTAGCCTTGCAATCTTCTTTAGATTCCACCGAAAACATATCAAAGTATCGTCCTTATGAATTTTCAAAGGCCTACTTCAAATGGGGGAAAAAAGATACAAGTGGTTGTAACACTCCTATTGGCATTATTTATAGGTCTATTGGAATTGAGAAAATAGAACTAGTAAACGTACCTCATAAAATAAGTCATTACAAACTCCCTTTAGGAGATTGGGATGACAAAGATGAAATAAAGAATTATCGTGCATTCATTTACGAAATTATGCACACATATTCGGAAAATCATTTTAAAAATGTAGAAAACAGGATGAGCGATTTGGAGTTATTAGAGCAATCTATGAAAACCACTTTCAAGGGCGACAGCAGATTTAAAGGATATAACATTATCAACGAAATTAACTCAGTAAGTAATTTGTCATTGGATAGAACTGAAAATTTTGTCTTACCAACAGGAGCAAAATTACTACCCACCTATATCCCATATTCCTTCGTGCCTTATTACTATTTACCGGTTGAAATAAAAATGAGAATCAATGAAGTTGGTTGGGTAGAATGGTTTTTCAAAAATCGAGTCGATAGTTTACCCGATTTCAAATCCTATCTCCTCCAACATAATGCCAACACTCCAGTTAAGTTTAAAAAATTCATGTCTAGTTATTTCCCCAGAACTTTCAATAATTATATATTTGTTGAGATTCCATTTCTTTTTGATGTAGCCATTTCAGATAGGATTAAACAAATAAACTACGAAATCAAAGAAGCAAATGGATTATGGGGTTATAACAGCGATAAAACTGTTGCTGCTGTATCATGGATCATTGGACTTACTCTTTTTATGATTCTATATCCTTTTAGAATATTCATCCTACTCCTAATCTGGGCTATAAAAACATTACGAACCAACATATAAATCTATGCATAAAATTAGCGGCATAGAAGGGGTAAACAGGTTTTGCATAGTGATGAAAGATCTCTGCAAAAATGGAGACTATGAAAAAATAAAAGAATCGTTTACAACTTCAACACAGGTATTCTATCGAACTACCATACCCGCAGGTAAAACACTTTATCGTTGCAGAATCCATACAGGTGGTGATGTGAAAAAGAAGTTTAAATTATTTAAAGAAGTAGGCTACAATAGAGATTCTTCAAAAGTCAAGCGAGGGCGTTGTAATGAAAAAGGGCAAGGAGTATTTTATTGCGCTGAAAATATTTGGGCCGCTTTCCTTGAAACAAAACCATTACTGAAAGACATCGAACCTATTATTGCAACGATTACAGAATGGACTACACAATCTGATATTGAGATGAGATTCGTTATCCAGCCGTTCCCGAATAAACGCATTCATCCTTATGAAAACGATTTAGGTAAACTATATGATGCCGAAATGGCAAAAGTAGATAAAGAAAAAAAGATAATTACAAACCTGTATTTTGAATTTGTCAATAACGTGTTGGGGTCAAGAGGTGAAGACCATTACTTAATAACAACCGCTTACGCAAATATTTCGTATCAAAACTCAAACGGTTTGGTTTATAGAAGTGTTGAGGATATTGATTCCTATAATGTTGTTTTCAAAAAAGATATAGAAGAATCTGGTTTAATAAAGTTGACAGACGCAAAGTTTGTTTCCATTTTGCCACAAATGACAGAATCTACATTTGAGAAGGATTATGAAATCGATGAGCAATTTTGCCAAGAAATTAATTATGATACCCAAGAAATTATTTGGTAGAATTTCGGCTGTTATTCCATTATTAGTTTTAAAAATTAACTATGAAAAAAAATACTGAAATTAAAGCGTACGAAGATAAATTAGGAACAGTTAAAGCATTTGTGTTGATTGAGCCATACATCAAGTTATGGGAAGAATTTGAGGTATCATTAAATCTTAAAGAAGGAGAAATTCCAACTGAAGACGATTTCAATAATTTTGTTGAAGAACACAAGATTTCGATTCCCAATCTTGATGATTTAGGATATACTTTAATTGTTTTACCTTGGTGATTAGGTTGTCCTCCTCTATCCTTTGTCTGAAGTGAGGGTCTTAGGGTGGGGACTAAGGATTGAAAAACTTATCATCTCCACTCTCAGCCTCTCATTCTATTCAATCTAACTATTATTAGTTCCATATTTTCTTCATTTACCTCTCCACCGGGTAGCGTGCAGTATATCGCCTCTCGTATGTTGGGATTTTGCAGCAGTTTAGTGATGCTTTCTTTTAGAAAATGTGGCAGCTTGGCATCGGATGATTCTATCTCCAGAGCTATATCTACACAGTAGAAAAAACAGAAAACAATATCCTCTAAGTCTTTGCTAAGGCGCAAATCGCTCATGCCTCTATCGAATAGTGCTGTAAATTTGGACGCTAAAAAATAAGGCAAAGTAAATAGACGAATATTGAGCGTATCACTTAGTGCATAATCCACAGCGAATTTAATGCCATCTGCATACCAAGGATTAGAAAAACCAAGAATTGATTCATCATCTGGCATCACATCTACTACTATGCCTGCATAATTCCAACGCATTATTTTAGCAGGGTCATTTACGAATTTCCTATTTCTTAATTCCTCTTCAAATGCAGTGAATTTTGCATAGCTCAATAATTGTATCACACAATCTACATCTTCTGTGGCGCGTACTTCAAGTATCTCTTTTTCGGCAGGGGCATATAACTCTGTGACAGCCCCACCTATAAAAACTACCTTGGACAATAAATCACCCAAGCCTTTTGCTACTATAGAAATCAATTCTTTATTGCTATTAGCCCGCATAGCCCATTATTTTTTGTTCTAATAGTTCGGCAGCTAGTGCCTTTTCTCTTGCCCTACCTACCCGCAATGCGTCTGCAAGTGCCAAAAGTTCATAGAGTTCTCTGTCTTTGGTAGCCACATCAGGCAGTAGTTTATAGAGTGGCTCAATGGCTTGCCCCATTTTATTGCCTTTAGCATAGGGCCACACATATATGTCATTCTCCGAAACTATAGTTTTATTTAGAGGTGGGGCAGAATGCGCTGTAGCTATGCCTTTTACTTTTCGACCGGGCTGAGTTGGAAAAACATAGGAAAGCCCTCCTTTCAAAAACTCAAGCAATCCTAAGCGCATCACCGTTTTTTTGTCGGGCATCAGCAAAGCTGCAAAAACAGAACGATGAAGCGATTCGCTTAGTTCACTTTTGCTAATGTTTAACTGCTCTGCAAGCTCCCTTTGTAAAAATGGTTCTCCATTCAAGGAAACAATCTTTAACAGGATCACAATATCTTGAGGTTTCATGCCATTGTGCTTTCTCATAGCTCAAATATACAAAACAATTCGCAATTCGCGAATTGCGAATTAAAGAAAAACGAAAAGTGATCTATCTTCTGATTTCTTAATTATATTTGAGCAGATGAAAGAATACAAAATCGGACGTTACCCAGAGGCAGACATTGTGCTGACGATGAGCTATTGCAGTAGAGATCATGCCAAGCTAATGGTGACCGATACGGGCAAACTACTTTTGCAAGATACGAGCAGCAATGGCACTATCATCAATGGCGTGAAAACGCATCAACAAACCACCGAAATAAAGTATGGGGATGAAATCCTCTTTGCTGGTATTGAAAAATTAGATTGGAGTCTCATCGAAAAGCCGAATGTACATACAGCAATGCCCACTCCTGAAAAGCTTAAAGAGGAAAACAACAAGGGAATATCCTCTCCAATATTGAAAAGTAGTTCATTGATAAAAATTGTATTAGCTATAATCGGTATTAGCACTTTGGTGGCCTTTTCCTATACATTTTTCCATAAATCGGAAGAGAAGCCATTAGATCCATCGGCTATTTACAGTCAATATAAAAACACCGTAGCCTTAGTAGAAGTGCGGTATTATGTCAGGGTCAAAACAGCCGCTAATGAGTTGTTTTTCGGATTGAATGCAGATTGTGAAATAGCTCCAAGTATGGATAAATCTACCCTCCAACCGCTTAAATCAGAAGGCACGGCATTCTTTTATGATGGACTTGGAATGTTAGTTACAAACCGCCATGTGATACAGCCTTGGAAAAATGAAGCTCTTAGTGAGTACTTTTACAAGAGAATCAGACCTGCTATCAAAAAGGCGCTTATCAGTAAAGGATGGGGCAATGAAGAACCAACTTTTACAGGGGAAATTGAAAGTATCCATGTCTATCCTAATGGATATCATTATTCAGAATCTGGAGGTATAAAATGTACTATTCTCAAGTCTTCAACCAATGATGATATTGATTTAGCTACCCTACAAACAGTTAACCAAACAATACCTGCTGGTGCAGCCTATATCACTGCATCTCAAATAGAACTACGATCAGAAAAAACGAATGTAAATACGGCTGCTTACATCATTGGTTTTCCAATGGGTGAAGCACTCGCTTTAGATGAAGAAAAAACAATTAATTGTACTTCAACACAAGGTTCATTCACCCAAGAACCCACAAAATATTATATACAATATTCTGCGGCTACAGCAGGTGGAGCTAGTGGCTCTCCAGTATTTAATCAATATGGGAAGTTAGTCGCTATTAACTATTTGGGTAGTAAGGAACAAAGTTTTAATAGGGGAATATTGATAAGTCATCTTATAGATTTGGAGTAGGAAAATCAACCCATTTTACCCCTCTTTAAAACAATTTCTTGTATCCATTGTTTCGTTGAAAAATAA
>CALAYL010000029.1 GCA_937894725.1 uncultured Bacteroidota bacterium | reverse complement strand
TAAAACAATTTCCTCATCCTATCTTTCACCCGCACACCGAGCATATAAATCGAAGGGACTACGAGTAGTGTTAGGAATGTAGCCACCACGAGTCCATAAATCATCGTCCATGCTAATGGCCCCCAGAAAGATACGTTGTCGCCACCTAGGTAGAAATGTGGATTAAACTCTGCAAAAAGCGTTTCGAAATTGATATTTAATCCAATAGCTAATGGTATCAAACCTAAGATAGCCGCCATAGCCGTGAGCAATACGGGTGTGATACGAGTTACTCCTCCTTCTACGATAGCTTCCTCTACCGACAGCCCTCTTGCACGCAACTCATCTATAAATTCAATCAGCAAAATACCGTTTCGGATAACAATGCCTGCTAGTGCAAAGAAGCCCACACCGGTCATTACTACCGATACTTTCATGCCAAAAAGTGCATTGCCAAAAAACACCCCAATCAAACTAAAGAGTACAGATCCCGTGATGATAAGTGGCTTGGCTACTGAGTTGAATTGGGTAACCATAATCATGATCATCAAAGCCAATGCAAAACCAAAGGCTTTGCCAAGAAATGCGCCTGTTTCGGCTTGCTGCTCTTGCTCTCCTGTCATGATTATATCATAGCCCATAGGCTTATCCATTTCATTGATTATTTTTTGGACATCTGGTACTACCTCGTTGGCTGCATATCCTGATTCTAGATCTGAAGATAAGGTAGCTACTCTTCGTTGGTTTTTGCGATTGATTTGATTCAATGAATTTTCATAACGTAGCGTAGCTATCGAAGAAATGGGCATCTGACGGAACGAGCCTGTGGCAAAATCCATAAATGAGATATTGAGGTTCATTAGTTCCTCTGCTTTATCTCTATATTTTTCTTGTAATCGAAGTTGAATTGGTGCATCGTCATTGGCATCTCTAAATTTAGACACCTCTTTCCCGAATAGTGCTGTTCTAATTTCGACCGCTACTTGAGCTAGCGATAGTCCTTCACGCTGCATTTTTTCTTTGTCTATATCAATGATAATCTCCGGTTTAGCAAGCTGCAAATCAGATTTGAGCTCGTTGATTCCTTTTATCCCTGAGTTTTCAAGTTTTGATTTGAGTGTAGTGGAAAGTTTTGACAAGACATCAAAATCATCGCCCATGATTTCGATATTGATCGGTTTACCTACGGGTGGTCCATTCACTTCTTTTTCTACCGATACATCTGCGCCAGCTACTCCTGTTTTAAACTCTGCCTGCAATGATTTCAAAATCTTGGAGGTTTGTGGATCTTTTCGATCGGCATATCTTTTAAAGGCTACCGTCACCTTGCTTTTGTATGGTGTCGCTACTTTATCTGGATTTTGGGGGTCGCCCGCACCTAGTCCTACATTAGTAATGATAGAGGTGACATCAGGATTAGCTTTCCCTATTGTTTTATACACTCGCTCCTCAATAATTTTGGTTATGGAGTCAGTTACATTTGCATCTGTACCCATAGGTAGCTTGCAATAGATGTATGCAAAATTGGGTTCTCCATCAGGAAAAAATTCGATTTTAGGTTTTGACAATACTAATACGCCAAAACTCAAAAACAACAACCCTAGTGCTAAGAAAGGAACATAATAAGGTGCTGCCCCATGTATCAATCTAGCTAGGAAAGCTTTATATCCACTCAAAAACTTTGGCCATACTTTCTCTTGGAAAGAAGCGATAGCATATTGTAAAACAAAAACATGAAGCAACATAAAAAGCACAACTACAACAGCAAAATTTGCAATACCAAAATGGCGCGACAAATACCCTCCTACTGCTACTGCTATAAATGCGACAATCCACACACGCAAATCTTTCAACGAAACAAAACTATGCTCTTCTTCGCGTTTCATAAACGATACGGCAAACACAGGGTTCATTACAAATGCCACAAACAACGAAGCACCGAGTGTAACTATAAGTGTGAGTGGAAGATTGCGCATAAATTTGCCTACTACCCCTGGCCAGAAGAGTAGGGGTATAAAAGGCGCCAGTGTAGTAAGTGTACCCGCCAATACTGGAATAAATACTTCACCTGCGGCATATTTAGCGGCTTGTGTTATGGTCCATTCTGGATGCTGATGCAAAAGTCTATGCGTATTTTCGATCACTACGATCGCATCATCCACAATGATACCTAAGGCGAGTAGCAATGCGAAAAGTACAATCACATTCATCGTAAGACCTAAACTTGGCATTAACAAAAAAGCTATCAAACAAGAAAGAGGCACCGCTAACCCAACAAAGAAAGCGTTTTGAAAACCCATAAAAAACATCAACACAAAAACGACCAAAGCAAAACCAATAATCACCGTATTAATCAAATCATGAAGTTGGATTCGTGTTTGGTCTGACGTGTCGCCTGTTACCTCCACTGTTACTCCTTCTGGAAAACGATTGGCTTGATATTCGTCTATAAAGTCATAGATTTTGTCTGTTGCATCAAGTAGATTCTCTCCACTTCGTTTTACAACATTTAGGGTCACTACGGGTTTGCCCCCAAGTCGGGCAAAGTCTTGCTTATCTGCATATCCATCTATTACCTCCGCTATGTCTTTTATAAACACAGGATTGCCAGTAAATGAACGTACGATGATATTGCCTATATCACTTGGCGTTTTGAATTCTCCTGTTACCCGCAAATTTCTTCGCAGATCACCTATGCGCATTTCGCCTCCTGAAATATTCATATTTTGTCGAGATACCGCATTCTCAATATCCAAAAACGAAATACCAGAGGCTGTCATCTTATACAAATCCACGTTGATTTGTATCTCTCGATTATATCCTCCAATGATATCAACTCGAGTTATTTCTTTGAGGGTTTCTATTTTATCTTGTAGATCCTCTGCATATTGTTTTAGCCTATCGAGTGGTATATCGCCTGCAAGGTTAATGTTCATAATAGGCAACTCCGATATATCAAATTCCTGAATCTGCGGGTCGTCTTTGAGGTCACTAGGCAAATCTTTTTTTGCTTTGTCCACAGCATCGGTTACTTTCTGTTTGCAAAGTTTCGGATCTTGGTCTGTATTGAATTCGGCTATTATCAAACAAAAATCCGACATCGAATTGCTTGTCACTTTTTTTATACCATTGATAGCTTTTAATTGTTTTTCGAGTGGCTTTGTCACCATATTTTCAATATCCGATGGAGTAGCTCCTGGATAAATTGTAGCTACCGATATAGTAGGCACTACTACATCTGGAAAAAGCTCCTTGGGTAAGCTTTGGTAAGTCACAAAACCCATCACCGATATGAGTATTGTAAATACATAAACTGCCGTGCTATTTTCAATACACCAAGTGGTGAATTTCAGTTCTTTTAATTTTGAAAAATCCATGTTTTTTTATTTATATCTACCTACAATTTTTTTCGCTGAATATCAATATGTTATTTTCTGCCCATCAACTACTTCGCTAAAACCAAGGGTAATGATTTTATCCCCGACAGTTAATCCTTCTTTTACTTCGATTTGTCCATTGTATGTAGAACCTGTAGTGACTACCTTTTTGACTGCCGTACCATTTTCAGCCACTAGCACATAGCTGCTTTTTTCATTTCTTTGAATTAAATTTTGCGGTATCACAATGGTGTTTTTGATGATTTCATCGTTGATCAGCAATCGGGTTATCATATTCGCTTTATATTCGTTCGATGGGTTTGCTAGTCGAACTTCTACGTTGAATGTTCGCGACTGTTTATCTACCGTTTGGCCTACATACGTTACGTTTGTTTCTATGCTTTTATCTATATCTGGGAAATTAACGACTACTTTGTCACCAGCTTTCACTTTACCAATGTATGAGTCTGATAGTTTTGCTTTGACTATCATGTTTGATGAATTGACCACACGTACGCCTGGCATCAATTGACTCGGAGCTGCTATATCACCTAGCTTCACTCTTACCTCATCTACTGTACCGTTTATAGGAGATTTACATTTTGTAAGTTCTATTGCCGCACGAAGATTTCCGATTTGCTTTTCTAATGTTTCTTTGTTGCCTTTCGTTTGTAGGTATTGTATTTCGCTACCTATGTTTTGATCCCAAAGTGATTTTTGTTTTTGGTAAGCGATATTAGCCAAGTCGAGCTGAGACTGTACTACTTCTATTTGTTTTGTATAGGTAGATGCATCGGTAATATATAGTACTTGCCCTTTGCTTACTCTATCGCCTTCTCTCACAAAAATTTGAGTAACTATACCTGGTGCTGCTTGCAATGCCATCACGTTTTCTTGTGCATCTACTGCTCCTTGAACTTCTATATAGTGTTTAAAATCGACTGTGGTTATACTATCTATACCCACTCGTTTGGACTTTTCGCTACTTTTTGCTTTAGGTTCTAGCTTGCTTATCTCCTTTTCGAGTGTGGCTATTTGAGTTTGGATTTCGTCTTTTTGGGTTTTAAGTTTTTGAAGAGCTGTTTTCTTTCCTTCAAGTGTAGTGGTATCTGGACCACACGATTGAAGCCAAATAAACGCTACGCTTAGTGCTACTAGGTTGATGATATTTTTCATTTTTATGATTTAGTGATAATGTGTTTTATAATTAATTTTTTATTTAGTGCCCATGGCTTTGTCGAGGTCTGCCTTGTGGGTGAGTACATTGAGGGTAGATTGTATTTGCTTAAGTTTGTTTTGAATAAGCTCTTGCTCCGATTGTACCAACTCAAAACTACTCCCTACTCCTTCTTTAAATTTAATACTAGTCGTCTTATAGATTTTCTCACTTAGCACAAGTGTCTTTTTGGCTATTTGCTCATCAGCCAAGGAAGAAACAAAATTGGTGTTTGATACCTGAAACTGAAGTGCAGCAGCTTTTTCAAAGTTTTCAAAGTCATTCTTTGTTTTTTGCAAATCCAGCTTTGCTTGCTTAGTTTTAGCATGTGTAAGGCCTGAGTCGAAAATAGGCACCTTCATTCCTAGTCCTACTATTCCCGTCTGAAACCAATTGTTTTTGCCTAAAGAATTTTTTTGGAAAATCTCTTTAAATGTTTCGGTTTGTGACTGACCTGCATAGCTGGCGAATCCGAAGATTGAAGGGTAATAAGCAGACTGGCGCTGTCTAGCATCTAAGTCGCCAAGTATCAAGCCTGTTTTGAACAAGTCATACTCCATACGTTGTTCTACACTAAATTGAGTAGCCGGCATCCCCGCTTTAGCTCTCAGGTCTTGTAGGCTTTCTGTCAAAATCAACGGGCTATTTACATTCATACCTATCTGAAATTTGAGATTGGCCAACGCTATTTCAGCCATTCTATTCTGATTTTGTATTTGCGATTCTAGTGATGCTTGTACCAATTCTAGTCTGTTTACATCTAGCTCTTCGGCAAATCCTGCTTTATACACCTCACGAGTATCATTTACTAATTTTGATACTACGGTATAAGTTTCGTTAAGATAACTTTTTGACATCACAGCCGCTTGAGCTTGGTAATAGGCGGTCTTTACCTTATAACGTATTTCTTGTTCTGAAAGGTCTTTTGTAAGCACGGCTGTTTTCATTAGCTGTTTTGTGGCTTTCAATCCTAGAAGGTACCTACCATCAAAAATCAGCTGCTGTAGTTGTACACCCACCTGAAGATCGTGAGGAAGAACGAAAGAAATAGGCGTGGTACTTTGTGAAGAAGCGTTTTGTAAAATATTGGCAATAGCAGGCGAGTTTTGCGCCAATACGCCATACACTTGGTTAGTGACACTATTCGGGTCGCTCAATATTTTTTCAAAAGCAGGCGAAGTAGGTCGTTTAAAAAAATACTTATAGTCCACATTGCCGGTGATAGTTGGTAAGCCTGTGGTGGTTATTTCCCAGTTTTTAGCTTTCGCTTTGTCTATATCGAGCTGTGCATTCTTGGCCTCAGATTTTGTCTCCAACGCATACGCTATAGCTTGGTCTAGGCTGAGTGCCATCGCTCCATCGCGCTGAGCTACCATTTGTGTAGAGCTGATACCTATGAACAGCAAAATGAATATTTGTTTCATATTTTACTTTTGTTTTAGTTTGTTTTTCTTTTCAAAATATTTCATGCCTTTTGCCGAAAGAATACCCTGTAAATGATAGTTTACAAATTCTGTATAAAGCGACACAAAGGAATATTTATTGGATGGGAAGGTGTGTTGGTCAAATAACGAAAGGATAATTGATATATAAATTTTAGAGATTACGTCTGTATTTAGATTTTCTCTATAGTAGCCTTCGGCTTTTCCTCTTTCGAGATTTTCGAGTATAGCTTTTTGGATATGGTTTTCTCTATAGCCATTAAACAAGTCAAATGCCAGCGGAAAGTATTTCTGAAGGTCAAACAAAATAGTTGTGTCGATGCCTTGTATATGAATAGCCGTTGACTCCACTATCTGTATCATTTCATCTACCGCATCTGTAGCGTTGTCTTTAATCTTGTCTAACTTTGCAAGTTCGAGTTTTATGTGGCTCTCCATTGTTTTATATACTAGGTCGGCCTTATTATCGACTACTTGATAAATAGTTTTTTTAGACATACCCAATTCTTTGGCTATATCATCCATAGTGATACTCTTAATACCATAACGCAAAAAGAGTGCAGAAGATTTTTCTAAAAGTAGGTCTTCGAGTTCCATAATTAGGGGGCGAAATAAAAGCAAATAAACGTAGGAAACAAATCCAATGTTTAAAGTTTCCATTTTTTCAACGAAATAAAAAGACTCTTTATCTAAACACAGTCTATATAAGGGTTTGAAAGTACTATCAATACGTTAAAAAAAAGCTAGTCCTTGTTAAAGGATGCAAAATAATGAGCATATATAGGGGGTGGACCATCAAAAAGGCATTAGATTTGTAATAACACTTGATGTAACACTTTATTACTAAAAACAAAAAAAAGACAACTATGAAAAAAATGATGATGATCTTAGCGTTTGCGGGGCTTTCGGCAGCTGTAAATGCACAAGATGCTCCAGCTACTCCAGATCCAAATGCTCCAGAGATCAAATGGGAAGATATGACCATTGATTACGGTACTGTGAAAAAAGGAGATGAAGGGGCTGCTACTAGAGCATTTAAATTTACTAACGTGGGTAAAACACCACTTATCCTTTCATCTTGTAGAGGAAGTTGCGGCTGTACAGTACCTACTTGTCCTACAGAACCTATCTTGCCTGGCAAATCGGCTACTATCAGCGTTCACTACGATATCAATCGTATAGGGCCATTTACAAAAACAGTAAGTGTATCTTCTAACGCTAAAACGCCTAATGAAACATTGAAAATAACTGGAACTGTAGTAGATGAGCCAGCTGTAGCTGCTCCAACACCAGCTCCAGCTCAACCAGTAAAAACTACTCCTGCAACTCCAGTAAAAGGTTCTTCCGCTCCTGCTAAAGGAAAGTCAGCAGCTTCTAAGAAATAATTTACCCCTTGTTCAATTTTATAAAAAAGGCAACCAAATTGGTTGCCTTTTTTTGTATTCCTCCTCATTAAAACAAATATAAACATTAGTACTCAGCTATTTTTAATTTGAAATTAAAATCAGCATTTTTGAATTTTTACACACCTCTATTTACCCTAAATGGCTATTACCAATTTTTACAGCGGACCTTCTATTTTGCCACAAGTGGTTTTAAAAAAAGCACAAGAAGCACTCGTGAATTTTGAAAATACAGGGCTATCTATACTTGAAATCTCTCACCGCTCCGATGCATTTGTAGCTGTGATGGAAAACGCCCGTAGTATAGCAAAAGAACTCATGGGTCTTGGTGACGACTATGAAGCTATCTATATGCAAGGAGGCGCTAGTTCGCAGTTTTATATGGTGCCACAAAACTTTTTATCCCAAAACCAAACCGCAGCCTTTATCGATACTGGTACTTGGGCTCATGGCGCTATGGAGCAAGCCTCTTTATTTGGCAATGCACATACAGTGGCTTCTTCAAAAAAAGAAAACTACAACCACATTCCTAAAACGCTCAACCTACCTAGCGATGCGGTATATCTACACCTCACTTCCAACAATACTATTTTTGGCACACAGTATCATTTTCTCAATGGTGCAAAAAAACATTTTGGTGTATCTTATCCGATAGTTGCAGATATGTCTTCGGATATTTTGTCGAGAGAAATGAACTACTCCGATTTTGATTTGATATATGCAGGAGCGCAAAAAAACATAGGTACTTCGGGAGCTACATTGGTCGTGATTAAAAAAGATTTTTTAGAGAAAAACAAAGCTGGATTGCCCGCTATGGTGGACTACAAAGTGCAGGTAGCGCAAAAATCAATGAAAAACACACCACCTGTTTTTTCTGTCTATATCAGCTACCTCACTCTTTTATGGATAAAAGCACAAGGAAAAGAAAATATTTTTTCCCAAAACGAAAAAAAAGCAAACCTTCTTTATGATACTATTGACCGAAGTAACCTCTATCAGGGTAATGTAGCCAATGAAGATCGGTCTATGATGAATGTGTGTTTTACACTTCGCGAAAAAGCCCTCGAAAAAACATTTGCTGAATTTGCCAAACAAAATGAAATTGTGGGTATCGAGGGGCATCGCTCTGTCGGTGGGTTTAGGGCTTCGATTTATAATGCCATGCCTATAAGTGGGGTAGAAAAGTTGATAGAGGTGATGCGGCATTTTGAAAAGGAAACAGCTTAAGCTGTCTTCTCCTTTTGTATCAACAAAAATGCGCCCAAAAACAAGGGCATCACGAGTGCTTTATACCTTACCAAATTGCCCAATACTGGCACTAGCAATCCAATAAAAGAAAGATACACCACGCTGGTGGTAATCAACAACCAAAACACGTCTGCCCTTACTCCCCTAGGTGGCGAAATGCCAAACAAAAGATAAATAAAAATGAGTAGGAGAAACATATTTTCAATACCACTTAGTAGAACAAAAGCATTGCCCGAAGCCTGAAGTGGCGTAGGTTGTATAAAGGCACTAAAAAAACCGCGCGGAACGTTTGTTATCAACGAGCTAGGTTCATTTGTGATTGTAGGCAACTCAATTAAACTCTTAGCGCCCATATATACAGCCTCTCGTTGCGCATAGGCTTGTTTCTTTGCAGTCACCCTAAAGTAGTCATAAACAGGATCAATTTTAGGAAGTAACAATGCGATTAAAATGACAATGGTATATACTCCGAAAAAAGCAACTCCTTTTGCGCTATTTGATTTAAGGCGCAGACTCACTATAAAGCCGAGTGCTGCTAGCACGAATAAGACCGCTAATATAGTACGTGTATAGGCTAAGACTAGTAGCAGAAATAGAAAAACCAAAATAGAAAACCAACTCTGTTTATCTATTTGTAAAAACCAAATAATATACCCCACACAAAAAAGCAATAAACTTTCTTTTAGCAAGCCTGTAGTCCACAACATCATAGACGGAAAAAAAAGTATCACGACAAAAAACAATAGTTTTTTTGATGACAAATATGTAGCAAATGATTTGATAAGCCACCAGCTACCTAAAAACGACAATAGACAAAAAAACAAATTGTGTAAATGAAAAACGCCACCTGTGATATAAGCTAGTAAACAATTTGTCCGAATTAATAGTCGATTTTCATTGAGCATAGTAACCGTAAAGAGTCGATTCCAATTACACATCTTAGAGGCTATAGCCATTGTTTCATTTTCATGCTGACCAGTTAGTAGCCAATAGCCCTCTTTAGGATGGTCATTGATGATTTGTTTTAGCGCCATGCCATCATCATAAAACTTATATATATCGGCTGTTTCCCGATTTGAGTAATAAAATGTATAAAGCAAGTACAGCGCTATACCTCCTGCAAATTTTGCAGCAAAAAGTAAATTTGCAGTACATCTAGGCAGCTTTTTTTCAATAAAAAAAGAGGTCTTGGCGACCCAATATTGAATTGCTAGAAATATCGCTATCGTGATACCCCAGCCTATCATAAAACCGTGTCATTCTTATTTTGAGCAAACTGTGAATGCCACAATTTTGCATAACCTGCCTTTGCCGCTAACAGTGTATCGTGACTACCAAACTCCATTTTTACCCCATTTTCTAGCACCAATATTTTAGTTGCTTTTCGAATAGTAGATAATCGATGCGCGATGATTATCGAGGTTCTACCTTCTATCAATTTTTCAATAGCTTTTTGTACCATCGCTTCTGTTTCCGAATCAATAGATGACGTAGCCTCATCGAGTATCAAAATTTTGGGATTATATACCAGTGCTCTTACAAACGAAATCAGCTGTCGCTGACCTAATGATAGTGCCAGTCCGCGCTCCATTACTTTATAGTCATACTGTCCGGGCAGTTTTTGAATCAGCGCATCTACACCTATCGATTTGGCTGCATTCACCACATCCTCTTTCTTGATAGACGGATTGCGAAGCGTAATGTTTTCTAACACAGTACCCGAAAATAAAAACACATCTTGTAAAACAATACTCATCTGCGATCGAAGATAATCCGTATTCAATGTATTTATATCTTGATTGTCTATCTTGATTTGACCACCGCTGATAGGATACATTTTCGTCAAAACACTGATTGTTGATGTCTTGCCAGATCCCGTAGGGCCTACGATAGCGAGTGTTTCTCCAGCAGCTATTTCAAAAGATAAATCACGTAAAATAGGTTGGTCGGGCAGATAGCTAAAATCAACATGTTCGAACTTTATATTTCCTTGAATGCTTGTCTGTCCTGTAGCTTTTGCATGTGGCTCAGCAATCGGTTTATCGAGCAAATTAAACACCCGCTCTGCGGCTATTACCCCTCGTTGTATCGTATTTACTTTATCTGCTATAAAACGAAGTGGACGAAAAAGCATATTGATATAAAGAATAAACGACATGATGACTCCCAGTTGAAGTTCGTTTTTCAAAACAAACTGCGATGCCATAGCTACAGTAATTCCTATTGATGCCGCCACACATATCTCCACTGCTGGAAAAAACAAGGAGTAATACCAAATGCCTTTGATGTTGGCTGTTTTTAGTTCATCATTGATAGTATCAAATCGAGCATATTCTCTTTTTTGTACATTAAAAAGTTGAATGATTCGCATACCACTAATATGCTCTTGCAAAAAAGCGTTGAGGCGGGCTATCTGAATTCGTTCTTGTTGATAAGCATTTTTGACTCCTTTTTGAAACCATCGGGTGATGAGAAGCAATACCGGCAAGGTAGAAAGCGATGCTAATGCTAGCTTCCAAGTGCTAAAGTCACAATATATGAAGGTGAAACCAAGACTTGTTTGGTAGGTGTGAAAATTGCCCGCAAACATAAAAAACACCACCAACACAATCACTAGTACATCGGCCAAAATAGTGAGTATGCCCTCCGAAAACGTATCGTTTATTGCTTCTACATCGTTAATCGTACGGGTGGTAGATGTGCCTATGGGAGTGGTGTCAAAATAGGTGAGTTTTGCCTGTACGATATGGTTATAAACCGAAGTGCGCAAATCCTTAATAATACTAGCGCCTAGCCATCCTGCCAGATAGCTGAAAAGATAGCGAAGGCTTGTTTCTAAAAGTAATAAAACGAGCATCAGTAGCACGGTGATTTTAAGTGCCCCAAAGTCTTTTTGGGCTATATCAATATCAACGGCTCGCTCTACTAGTTTTGGTCTTAGCGGCCCTACTATAGCTAATGCTACAGACAAGCCTATCGACAACCAAAATCTTGTTTTGTAAGGAGACGTAAGCGTTAAAATTCGTTTGAAAGTCTCTCTACCTGTCTTTTTTGTTTCCACCATACAAATCTAACACACTCTGCCTTATTATGGAATGTTTTATTGCGCTTTAGCAGCATATATATCAATTATCGGATAAGGATATTTGACATCGGTTAGGTAAAGTCCCTGTGGTGGAGCCAAAGCTGTTTTATAAAACTCGCGCTGATTTGCCACTGTATCTTCAAATTCGGCCAAGGATACTTTGCCTCGACCTACCATCAATAGCGTCCCTACCGTTTTACGCACCATGCCTCTCAGAAAACGATTAGAAGTAATTGTAAATCGCATAAACTCATCGGTCAAAGAACCAGCTACACTTGGACGAATTGTTTTTTCCCATTTCGCCACGCTTACATCACAAAGGTTGGTCTTAAAGTCATCGCTCGGCCTGCAAAGTGATGTAAAATCTTTAAACGAAGGCAATAATTCAGTTGCCTTTTCTACCAAATCCCAATTAGTGGCTTGATGGGGTTGATAAAAGCTATAGTTCGTCAAAAATGGTGATTTTTTGAAATGAATATAATATTCATAGGTGCGACTAATGGCGTTGAATCGAGTATGGGCATTATCTGCAACTCGAGCTGTCATAAACACGACTATCGAGCTAGGTAAAAGCGAATTAAGCCTATCTGTAAAGCGACTAGGTAGTGGATTTGCCGTTTCAAAGTGAGCATAAAAACTCGAAGCGTGCACGCCAGTATCTGTTCTGCCACAGCCCATACACATGATTCGTTCATTCAAAATCTGCGAAAGGGCAATATTTACTCGAGCTTGTACCGTATCTGCATTGAGCTGTATCTGCCATCCCGAAAAGCCGGTGCCATCATAGGCTAGATGTAAAAAGTAACGTGGTTTTTTGGGTTGATCAAAAGTTTCTTCGTCCATCATTCTAGATTGCTCGTTTATGCTTAAAGTTTGGGCGTGTTAGTCATATCACATCAAATTGCTGTTGGCTATTTCTAACATCACAAAATAGTGACTAATACTTCCACCCAGCACAAATATATGCCAAATAGCGTGATTATAATTGAGCGATTTCCATAAATAAAAGACTACGCCTATTGAATACAGCGCAGCACCAATCATCAATGCACCAAAACTATATCCTGGCATCGTTTCAAATAAGATATGTATCACCCCCAAAGCCATCCAGCAAATAGCTAAATAAAATAGTGTGGAAAAAAGACGATACCTTCCTGTAAAAAACAACTTGCCTATAGCTCCCGCAATAATCAATGTCCATAAAATCACTAAAAATGTCATCGCTTTTTCTCTAGGCAAACAAGCCAATACGATAGGGGTATAGCTCCCTCCTATCAAAATAAAAATGCTAATGTGGTCTATGATACGAAGTGTCTTTTTTGCCTTTTCATGCTGTATGCCATGATACAAAGTTGAAGACAAATACACCATCAGAATGCCAAAACCAAAAATGGATACACTCCAAGTAAACTGCGCTTTTGCATACATAGCACAATACGCCAGTAGCACAGGTATCGCCACCATAAATATGACCGCACCCAATCCGTGAGTAATTGCGTTCGCTATCTCTTTATTGATAAAGTTTTTGTCTCTTACATAATCTTCATCTATTTTCATGCGGAGTTGATGTAGCTCATTTTTTAGATGATCTATTTGCTCTGTAAAATGTTCGCTTTCGATAAAGGTTTTTATAGCCATGTCAATTTTTCTTTTTTGATACTGTCAATATTATTTAAGTTTGAATTTAGTTAATTGTTTCGGACTATGTTAGTTAAAACTTTTGGAAGCGCGGTGTATGGCGTAGATGCGGTGACTATTACAGTCGAAACGAGTGTAGAGTTTGGTATGAAGTTTTATATGGTAGGCCTACCTGACAATGCGGTGAAAGAAAGTCAATATAGGGTAGAAACAGCCATCAAACATATCGGACTGAAAGTACCTCGACAGCGAATCGTTATCAACCTTGCTCCAGCCGATATTCGCAAAGAAGGCTCTGCTTATGACCTTACCATTGCAATCGGTATTTTGGCTGGCTCCGAACAGATTTTTCCAGAAGAAAACCTAGCGGAATATATCATCATGGGCGAGTTATCGCTTGATGGCAGTCTGCAACCTATCAAAGGCGCTTTGCCTATCGCCATCCAAGCTCGTAAAGAAAAATTTAAGGGCATCATTTTACCCAAACAAAATGCTCGCGAAGCGGCTATTGTAAATAATATAAATGTATATGGTGCTGAAAATCTGCAAGAGGTAATCGATTTTTTGGAAGGCAAAAAAAACATGATACCCGTAATGGTAGATACCCGAGAAGAATTTGCGGCTAATCTCGATAGAGCTGAGGTTGACTTTGGTGATGTAAAAGGGCAAGAAAACATCAAAAGGGCAATGGAAATAGCTGCTGCGGGTGGGCACAATCTTATCTTGATAGGGCCTCCTGGTGCGGGCAAAACTATGCTCGCTAAGCGTATGTCAACAATTTTACCTCCGCTCTCACTTACGGAGGCGCTAGAGACCACCAAAATCCACTCTGTAGCGGGCAAACTTTCTAAAAATGCTTCATTGGTGTATAATCGCCCGTTCCGCTCTCCACACCACACCATCAGCGATGTAGCCCTAGTGGGAGGTGGCTCAAACCCCCAGCCCGGAGAGATTTCATTAGCGCATAATGGTGTACTTTTTTTAGATGAATTGCCTGAGTTTAAACGCACGGTTTTGGAAGTGATGCGGCAGCCATTAGAAGATAGAAAAGTCACGATTTCTCGCTCTCGATTTTCGATCACTTATCCAGCAAGTTTTATGTTGGTAGCGAGTATGAATCCCTGCCCTTGCGGGTATTTCAACCATCCCGAAAAAGAATGTGTGTGTGCTCCAGGTGTAGTGCAAAAGTACCTTAATAAAATCTCTGGACCACTATTGGATAGGATAGACCTGCATGTAGAGGTGACCCCTGTGTCTTTCAACGAACTTTCGACAGCTTCTACGACCGAGAGTAGTGGTTCTATTCGAGAGCGAGTCACTAAAGCGCGCGCGCTTCAAGAAAAACGTTTTGAAAATTTAGAGGGGGTTCATAGCAATGCACAGATGGAGGCACAAAAAGTACAGGAAATCTGTATCATCAACGATCAAGCTAAAATGCTTTTGAGTAAAGCCATGCAGCGGCTCAATCTCTCTGCCAGAGCTTATGACCGAATTTTGAAAGTAGCCCGCACCATAGCTGACCTTGGGCAAAGCGAAGACATCAAAACCGAACATATAGCAGAAGCTATTCAATATCGCACTTTGGATAGAGAAAATTGGGCGCAATAATTTTGATATTTAGGCACTATAGATTGAACATTACACTATTAGCACAAACATTTAACAATAAAAACTTTTTTAGGAAACAATGTTTGATTAATTTCAACCTATGAAAATACTAGAGCACAGCACAGCACAGCACAGCACAGCACAGCATCTCGCATCGTAGCGAGCAGTATATATTCCTTTTTATTTTTCCTACTTTTTTTATAACTAAACCAACTCACTACTGGGGTTGGTAGCCCTGCTATGCCTATTCTATACCCTTAGGGTTTTGAGTAGGGGATTCGTGTCATTTCAAAGAATTTTTAAAAAAAGAATCATGAAAAAAATTAGCTTAGTAGTAGCTATTTCAATATTTATGCTACTCATGCAAAACTGTAAAAAAGAAAGTAATACATCTAACCCTCAAATCATACAAGCTGGGTATGATAACAAAGCAGCCATGAAAACAGAAAATGATGGCAATACCATTTTGGGTAAAAAGAAGAAAAACCCCTACACGCTTGCAAACATGAAAGAGGCTTTTAGAGCTTTAGGGCTAAACAGCCAAGCTGACCAATTATCACCAAATAGAATCTATGTAAAGCTGAAACCCGACAATCACCTTCAAGTGTATGACTTTTTAAATGAAGAAAATGAGAAACGATTTATAGCGGAATATCCAATAGACGCAGAAGTGGTATCAGAAGGTTCATTTTATGTGGACGATGAAGCAAAAGACACCATCTTAAAGCCTTATTACTGTGTAGCATTCTCTAAGTCTGATTTACCAATCGTAAACTATGAAATCATAGAGTATGGTTATGTGCCTAGCGATGAAGAGGAGAATGTAGAATTAAAAGCATGGGAGCTGGCGGGATATACCGAAACGGATGATAACGGAGAAATAGCCTATAAAACCAATTCAAACAAGTTTTACCCAAGTGGTACATTGCAAGTGCAAGAAGCTCCCAATAATAACTACCCTGCCTGCCGACACAAAAGTGTAGTAGCCACTACATTATTTAAGTGGTCTTATATGCGGACAGATGCCAATGGCAAATTTAACTCCTCCGTCAAATTTTTAGTACCCGCACTGTTTTATATTCGCTATTGGAATCAAGAATACAGAATATATGGGCATAATCTAAATGATTATCTAGGGAGGGTTAAAAAATCAAATATCGGTGCTACATGGCAGATAAATACGAATAGAAAAGCAGCATGGCATAAAGCAAATATCAACAATACAGTGCATGATTATAATGATTTTGTAAATACCATACCTACACATAGGGTCAATAATGCACAGATTTGGATGCCTTGGGGCACACCTCTAAGTTCTAATGCTGCTGCTACTATTATGATGCACTATTTCGGATTTCAACCACATGAGATTAGCCCAGCAGACCTATCTGCCCCCTATCATGATTTTGGCGTATATACATGGGATAATCTAGATTATAACTGGCATAGAGAACTTTTGTTTCATGAGTTTTCACATTGGACACATGCTATCATAGCTGGTAGAGCCTACTGGAAAGATGTAGCAAAGGGAGAAGGGCAAAACATATCTAATACTTTAGTGCCAAAAAGCAGAAGCGACTATGGCGACCCCTATAGAGATGGACAAGAACCCTCCAAACCAGTAGCTCAAAAATTTGGTTTTACAGAAGCTTGGGCAGAGGCCATGGGGTCTGTCATATCAGATTATTACGGCATCACAAATCACAATAGTACTAGTAGTTCAATAGAAAATGTATTCCCAAAGGCAGTACCTCATTCCTACAAGGATGCAGCATTTCATTTAGACTCATGGTATCCAGTCGGTTTGTTTTGGGATTTGCATGATGTAGATAATGAAAACTTTCAAGCTACGGTCAGCCTTTCAAGCACGAAAGATTGCTTTACTCTTCCTCTACCCTATATGTATAGCAAATTGATTGGGGCGCAAAGTGTAGCAGACTATAAGGCAAACATCCTATCCTCTACTCCTGAAGCAGATCAAAATTGTTTGAAAAAATTGTTTGAAGCTTATGGGTATTAGATTATCAGCAATTAAGCATCATGGCAAACTGACCATGCTGTTATTCGCATTATTACTAACCATATCTAGCTGCCAATACGGTGAAAATGTATTATGCAATAGAACTCCTCTATATGCTAAAGGTTTTGATATACCCAATTTGATTAAAATACTAAATCCCAAAGATTCTTTTAATCTGAATGACACGCTTTGGATGAGAATTGAAGCCCCAACTTCGTTTTTTGCTGAAAATAAAAGTTGTAATCTTACAGGAAACGAAATAAGTTTAAGACCTCAAATTGTAACTAGGTATAATGGAAAAAATGATGAAGTCATTTTTGGTTTTTATACAATTGTTCCGAAAATCGGAAGAAGTCGAGGTTCAGAATTTATTGACTATTATTTTGAAAAAAATGGGGAAAGCTTTGTTGCAGAATTTGGTGTTATATTGGATGAAAGTGCTTTGAACGAAATAGGCTCAATAGATAAAACAGGCGAATATCCAATAAGGATAGGGAGTGTATTAGACGAGGGCTGTACCTATGATGACGATGCCTGTGCGGTAGGCAAAAAACGCCATCCATATAATAGAGGTTTTTATATCAATACTTCTTTTCAAGGTGGTCAAAAAATATGGAAAATAAACATGCGACCATAAAATAAAGTATAGCGAATCTACCTTTGGGTAGGTTCGCTTTTAAAAAATGAAAACGATGAAAAAACTGCTTACATATTCTGTGTTGCTTTTCGCATTATTACTAACCATATCTAGCTGCCAATACGGTGAAAATGTATTATGCAATAGAACCCCTCTGTATACTAAAGGTTTTGATATACCCAATTTGATTACTATACTAAACCCCAAAGATACATTTAATCTATACGATACTCTTTGGATGCAGGTAGTAGTACCTACCTCTTTCTTCGCAGATAAGAGAAGTTGTAAGTTTGAGTCAAATGAATTGGGTTTGGGTATTGATGTGATTTCACACTATTCAAACAAAAAATATCTAAGTATTTTCGGCTTTTTTAATATTATACCCAAAACTGGCACTTATTCAGGAAAGCCGTCAGGTATTTATAATTTCCCTAAAACTTCTGGTATGTATATGGCAGAATATGGAGTAATACTACATGATAGTACACTAACCGAAATTGGCTCTATAGATCAAACAGGAGAATATCCTATTAGAATACTGAGTGTATTAGACGAGGGCTGCACCTATGATGACGATGCCTGTGCGGTAGGCAAAAAACGCCATCCATATAATAGAGGTTTTTATATCAATACTTCTTTTCAAGGTGGTCAAAAAATATGGAAGATAAACATGCGGCCATAAAATAAAGAGCGAGCCTACTAATGCTGGGTTCGCTTTATTTTTCAAAACGATGAATTAGGTATATCCATTTTGTTTTCGCTAAATTGTGTTTTGAAATTCTGCGTTTGAAAAAAAATCTTGTTTTTATTTTTCTCATTTCCTGTTTTAGTGCGAAAGCTCAAGACACTGCCTTTCATTTTCGTAAAGCACATTCTTTTTTAGACCCAGCTCCTAAGCTCAATAAATATAGAGCCCTTGGTGTGGGATTAGGCATTGGTGCGGCTTATGGAGGTAGTATGGCATGGCTTAGTCATCAGTGGTATGGCAACTATCAGCAATCGAAATTTCATTTTTTTGATGATGCAGCCGAATGGAATCAGATAGATAAATGTGGGCATATCACTGGCTCTTATGTAGAATCTAATTTTGGTTATCATATTTACAGATGGGTGGGCATGAACAGATATCAAGCTGCTGGCTATGGCGCACTCACAGGCTTTTTAGCGCAATCGTCTATTGAGATTTTTGATGGATTTTCTGACAAATGGGGCTGGAGCTGGAGCGATATTGGGGCGAATGCCTTCGGTTCGTTATTGGCGATGTCGCAAAATATGGCTTGGGGCGAACAGCGCATACAACTCAAAATGTCTTACCATATAGTTCCTTATCCGTCTGGAGACCTTGGACGAAGGGCAGATGGGCTTTTTGGCCGCTCTGTACCCGAAAAAATATTGAAAGATTATAACAACATCAATTTTTGGTTGAGTGTAAATCCAGCTCGCTTTAACCCTCGACAAAAAAAGGCAAAATGGCTAAGCATAGCCATCGGCTATGGAGCCGGCAATCTCTATGGAGGATTTGAAAATAAATGGACAGACGAAAACGGTAAACTCTATGACTACTCGCATGTGCGGAGGTATCGAAAGTTTTTTATCTCTCTAGATTATGACCTCACGCAAATACAGGCTCGGACTCGTTTTGGGCGAATGGTGCTAGGTGCACTCAACTGGATAAAGCTACCCGCTCCAGCAATCGAGTTCAATACCTTAGGACAAGTCGTTTTTCATCCTTGCTATTTTCTAAATATGGAGTTTCCGATATATTTGAAAAAGTGATTTTAATTATTTTCAGTACGCCCTAATTTTCTTTTTTCTATGACCCACCTAGACTTTTCTTCAGCCCAACTACGAAATTTGATCACCCATCATGTAGGAAATAAACTACGGGACGAGCGCATTAATCTATCAAACGAACAAACCATATTTGAAGATGAAACGCAAGACTATTTGCTCAAATATTTTTTGCATGCATTCAAAGCTGAAGAGTTTTATTCGTTTACACATGCTGTAAAACTTGACCTCAACGAAGTCTTTACCATAGCCGAAAGCCTGTTTTCGAATCCCAAAAGCTTTATAGATGGCTCGCAAAGTATAGCCAAGCTTCTCTACGAACAGTCTATGCACCCAAAGATAAAAGAGGGCGAACTGAACGTGGCCTTTTTTACTGATGTGGTACTAGACAATGAGGTGGTAGATGCCATTGGGGTTTTTAAGTCTGAGACAGATGTGCCTTTTCTAAAAATGAAAAAAGGCGTATCGAAATTCAACATTAAACACGATTTTGGTTTTGAAATGAAAGGGGTGGATAAGGGCTGTATCATTTTCAATACTGACCATGAAAAAGGCTACAAAATTTTGGTAATCGACAATACCAACCGCAGTGGCGAAGCACAATATTGGAAAGACGATTTTCTCTGCGTGTGCCCTATTGCCAATGAGTTTCATCAAACAAATGAGTTTTTAGGTTTGGCTAAAAACTTTGTGACCCAGCACCTTGAGGGTGAGTATGAAGTAACGAAAACAGAAAAAATAGAACTACTCAATCGGTCGGTAGATTATTTCAAAACACACAATACTTTTGATAAATCAGAGTTTGAGCAAACCGTTTTTCAACATGAAAAACTCATCGAGTCTTTTCAAAATTACGATACTGCCTATAGACAAGAAAACGAAGTTGAAATCACAAACAATTTTGCCATTTCACCCCAAGCTGTAAAAAAACAAGCCCGCATTTTTAAAAGCGTGCTTAAGCTCGATAAAAACTTCCATATCTACATACATGGCAATACCGACCTTATAGAACAAGGGGTAGAAACCGATGGCCGAAAGTTCTATAAAATCTATTTCAAAGAAGAGCTTTAAACAAAAAACCCTCGAGAAATTCTCGAGGGTTTTATACTATGTAAGTGTTTAAGGACTAAAAGAAATCAAAACGATTGTCTTTGATATTGGCTAGTTTTTTCAATGCCTCTATTGCTTCTCTGGTGGCTTTCGCATTCATTTGTTGCTTGAGTTGAGATTTGTATTGCGATAGGTCTGAAGCAGGAGGAGGGGTAATTCCACTCACCTTAGACACCACATATACACCTGCATTACCTTCTACAGGGGCCGACATTTTGTTTGCTTGCACATAAACCCCAGCAGCTACTACAGCTGGCTCATAGCCCGTGCCACCCAGTATAGGATTTTGAGCAGATGCTCCTTCGGCCATACTTACTTCTTTGCCTAATTTAGCGGCAAGGTCATCGATTGTAGCAGCTTTAGCTGCCGTGATTTTTGCAGACAATAGTTCAGCACGCTTATCTCGCATAAAGGCTACTTTCACTTGATCTTTAACGGCATCTAGCTCTGGTGTTCCTTTGGGTCGTACGGCATCTAATAGAGCCACCACATGCTTGCGATCTGCCGAATTGATTCCTGATACATCGCCTTTATTTGCATTAAACGCCCAACGTACAATTTCTCGTGCAGTGCCTATACCTTGAATAGTATTATCTTGCTTTTTGATAGCCTCCGCTGTTTTGATAGCTGGATTATTTTTAGCTGCTTCTTTAAACTTGGCTTCAGTGGCGTGATCTGCTGCAAACTTGCTAGCTGCGGCATAAATAGCTCTTTCAGTTTCTGGTGTAGGCAAAATGGTTTTTGTATAATAGGCTACTTGTACTCCTGGCGTAGATGGTCTGTCATCTATAAGCTGTACTATATGAAGTGCATTCTGTGTGTATGTTTTAGCCACACCACCTCGAGATAGTGTATAGAAAAGTGTGTTATTGTATGTTGGTTCTGTTTCGCCAAATTTCACCCATCCTTTATCACCGCCCATTGGCTTGGTAGCAGCATCGTCCGAAAATGTAGCGGCTAACTGTCCAAAATCTTGTTTCAATGAGTCAATCAAGATAAACACACTATCCATTAATTTTCGCTTAGCATTTGCTTGCTCTTGCGTAGTGATATTTTCAAATGAGAAAACAATATCGCGTACTCTCACTGAATCTGAAAGCAATTTTCTGTTTACGATTTTAGCATATTTATACATTCCTCCTTCTTCGTATGGCCCCAGTACCGTTTTGGCTGGAGCGGTGAAAAGCTCCGCTGCCACAGGCGATGAGGCGAGGTCTTGCATTTTTGCATAGGTGCCTTCAAATGGTGTTTCTGAATAGATTTTTACAAAAAGTGAATCATCACTTGATGTAGAACCTCCTTTGAAATCTTCGAGTTTTTCATTCAGTTGTGTCAAAACCAGTGCTGAATCTGAAGAAGATGCGACTATATCGAATGTTGCAAAAAGCAATTTACGGGTTTCTTCGTTCTGATTGTATCTAGCAGCATGTGCTGCTAAATATTTTTTCAAATCTTCGTCTGTGTATTTGATTTGATCTTCAGCTATATCGGCATAAGGAAGTGCTACGTATTTGAAATCGGCTGTGCGACTCATATCTTGGTAGGTTTGTTCTGCCATCCAGCTAGGAATATTCAATCCTTTAGATACAAGTGTGTTGTATTTTTGTGTGAGTTGGTTTTTCTTGATTTCTTTTTCAAGTGCATTCCATTGTCTGCGTTTAGAACCTGGCTCTGCGCCTTTCTCGTCTTGATCAAGATTTTGTATAAACATTTTTACAAACTGAGGATCAAACTGCTGTGTTTGTGGGTTGGTAAATGATTGACGAATATACGGATGTGCATTTTGACCCATAGTGAGCTCTATCATTTCATCATCAGTAACAGCAAGACCCGATTTCTCGAAGTTCTTTTCCATTACTGTTTTGTTTACAAAGTCATCCCATGTTTGCTGACGAATAAAATCTCGCTGCTCATCAGAAAGACCACCTTGGCTACGCATTTGCATCTCTGCATTGCGTTGGTTTTCTTCATTGAGTTTCATAAACTCATTGTAATCTAGCGACTCGCCATCTACTGTGCCCACGTTGGTTTCGCGTCCTTTGAGTACGCCAAATTGACTATTGGTAGCATCCATAATCAAAAAGCCCACTATACTCACCGCTATCGCACCGATGATAATGCCCGAATGTTGTCGTAACTTGCCTATTAAAGCCATATTAACTCTTGTTTATTTCTTTTTAAACTATAAAAATGACGCGCAAAATAAGGAATTAAGCTAAAAAACAGGCAAAAACTTTCGTTAAGCAAAAGTTTTTAGATTTTTCAGTGCATTGCTTATTAAAATCGCTTTTATGAAAATGCGCCAAAAGACAGATTTGCCCTAAAAGATTTGCGCCAGCTGTGGGAAACCCTTTCAATGGCGCAAAAAATAGGAACGAGTATGGGCGGAGATCAAATTCTGTAGCGACCGCTTTTAGGATTGTAAAAAAATTAGTTTGCTCCCGCAGGGCGATTGATGGTAAATTTAATGGGGTCACCCAAATCGCCATTTTTTGATACCGCTTGAAGTTCGTATGTAGCCGATGTACTAGACCCAAAGGTGATACATCTATAAAGACTAAGCTGTTTTGTGGGTGGAAAAAAACTCAAAGACCGAAGAAGGTTTTCGGATTTTGTGCCTGAGCTAAAGGTGATTTTAGACTTGATGCCATATAAGTCCTCTACATCAGTGAGTGTCTCTATTTTCAATTTGAGCGTAAATGAACTTCCGGTGCCAGCACTTGTAGTACAGTCGTTTAGGCTAGTTAGCTCATAGGTTGCTGTGTTTATTTTATACCCTTTATTGATTTCTTCTTTTTTGCATTGAGTAAGACCTAACGCTAGCGCTATGGTTATGATACTTAATTTGATGGTGTTTTTCATTTTATGTTTTTATTGGGTGATTAGCGTAAATGTTTTAGGAGCACTGCGCTTGCCGCCCGTGGTGACAACAAACACTCTCACTTTTATCGGGCTCTGGTTAAATGTCTTGCAGAGAGTCCAGCGTAAGGTAGCACCCATATTCAGGTAGTTTGTATAGTCATACGAAAAAGAAGCATCTCCGGCTGGGTAGATATAGTCAACCTCTATCTCTTCTACCGTTTCCGATTTGGGATTTTGAAAGGCTATGTCTATCGTATAGCTGTCTGCTCCTGATGTGCAGCTGCCTCCCTTGGTGCCAGCTATAGAAGAAATAATAATGCTGTTTTCTTTAATCAGATTGTCCACTTCATCTTTCTTGCATGAGCTTAGAATTGAGATGATACAAATCATCAGAAATAAAATTTTGGTTGTACTTTTCATGCTTTTATATTTATTGTTTATACAAAAACACGAATACTTTCTCCACTTTAGTAGGTGAAATTATGTCTTTTGTGATGAAGGAAAAAACTACTCGTTAAGCTCTAACCAGCGCATTTCCATATCCTCTAAAAGTATTGCTATAGCTCCGATACGGGCTGTCATATCGGCTATTTGGTCATAGGTATTGCTAGGATTGGTGAGTTTTTCGTTGAGTTCATCGCGCTCTTTTATGAGCAGCGGCATTTGTTTTTCGATGTTTTCGAGTGTTGTTTTTTCTTTGTATGAAAGCTTACGCTTTGTGTCGGTAGTGCTAAGCGAAGTAGGTGAAGGAGAAAGTGGCTTTGCGACACTTTCGGGTACTGGAGTGGCTGTTTTTTCCCTAGCTTGCTGCTGTTGATAGTAGCGATAGAGCGTATAGTTTCCAGGAAAATCGGACACTACACCATCACCTTCAAACACAAAAAGGTGGTCTACCAATTTGTCCATAAAGTATCTATCGTGCGACACGATGAGCAAACATCCGGGATAGTTTTCAAGAAAAACTTCGAGGGTTTGTAGTGTTATCAAGTCCAAATCATTGGTAGGCTCATCGAGTATCAAAAAATTGGGAGATTTGAACAATACCGTGAGCAACTGTAGCCGCTTTCGCTCGCCACCACTCAGTTTCGACACATAGGTAAACTGCTGCTCGGGGGTAAACTGAAAAAGTTGTAAAAATTGTGTGGCAGACACTTTCGTACCATCGGCCAAGGTAAAATTATCTGCAAATTCGCGCACATATTCAAGGATACGCATGTCCTCTTTTAACTCTATTCCATTTTGGTCAAAATAGCCAAATACCACCGTTTCGCCTGGGTTTATCTTGCCAGAGTCTGGTTGTTCTTTCCCCAATAAAATATTGAGAAAAGTGGTTTTGCCCACTCCATTTTTTCCGATGATACCGATACGATCGCCTTTTTTGAACGTATAATCAAACCCTTTTAAAATCTGGCGGTCACCATACGCTTTGTTTACCTTTTTCAGCTCCATAATCTTACCTCCGAGCCTCGACATCTTCATGCTCAGCTCTAGCGCGCCATCCGATTTTTTTTGACTTGCTTTTTCCTCTAATTCGTAGAATGCGTCTATTCTCGACTTCGATTTGGTAGTGCGGGCCTTGGGCTGTTTGCGCATCCATTCGAGCTCTTTACGAAGTAGGTTTTTTGCTTTGTCTATACTCGCCCCATCTGCTTGCTCTCGACTAGCTTTTGTTTCTAGAAAAAACTCATAGTCGCCTTTGTAGGGAAAGGTTTCACGTTCTGTTAGCTCGATAATTTGATTACACACATTGTCTAGGAAATAACGGTCGTGGGTTACAAGCAGTAAGGTAATATTGTCAGCAGATAAGTAGTTTTCTAACCAGTCTATCATGTCAAAATCAAGGTGATTGGTAGGTTCATCGAGTATGAGTAGTTTGTGACTATCATCAAACTCAATATCCAAAAGCGTTTTGGCAAGAGAGAGCCGTTTTTTTTGTCCTCCAGAAAGTGTAACGGTGAGTTGATGAAGGTCGGTAATTCTAAGTGCCGTAAGGATTTGCTTCACTTTGCTTTCAAATTGCCAAGCGTTCAAATCATCCATATCGTTCATCACTTTTTGCAACTCATCTCCATCTGGTTCTTCTACCTCAAGTATATTTTCGTAGCGTTTCACAGCCTCTATCACTGGGTTTGAGTGTTCAAAAATACTTTCTAGGGCTGTTTTATTGGGGTCGAAAATGGGATTTTGATCGAGATAACAAACACGTACGTCTTTGTGTACCCACACTTTGCCACTATCGGCCTTGTCTAATCCAGCAATAATGCGGAGTAGAGTAGTTTTACCCGTACCATTTTTGGCTATGAGCGCTACCTTATCGCCTCGGCTGATATGGAATGTAGCATTGGTAAAAAGTGGTTTATCAACAAACGACTTGACTAGGTTTTCGACAGATAGGTAGTGCATGGGGTGCGAAAGTAGCAGAAAAAGTGGAGTGGTTTTAAAGATTTAGCGTCTGTAGCGATTATCTCTTTCTTTTGTGTTAGCTCTTTTCATCAAATAGCCACCACTATCTTTCTTATTTTTAGTTTTAAATTGTATTTTTAGATAAACAGCCATATGACCTACAAAACAAAATCCCTACTTTTTAAAGTTTTATTTTTTAGCGTATTTGGTGTGGCTACAGAAGTGGTTTTTACCGCCTTCCAAAACCTTGCAAATGGCACCCCCCTTTGCGACAAATCGCTTGGCTCTATGGCTGGTATGACCTATGTTTGGATGTTTCCTATCTATGCCCTAATTCCTATTATTGGTGGGTTTTTGTTTGATAAAATGAAAGATAAAAATATCGCTATCCGGCTACTTTTTTATGTGTTTTTAATCTATGTAGTAGAGTTTGTGAGCGGTTATATTTTAACCAAAGTCACAGGCTCATGCCCTTGGGAATACAAGACGGGTATTCATATCATGGGTTTAGTTCGATTAGATTATTTTCCTGCATGGGCTTTTTTCTGTTGGTTGATAGAGTGGCTGTATCGATATATAGATACTATGCAAAATCAGCACACGGACTAAACAGCGCACTCCACAATTTTTCTTAACACATTTCCTTGCATCATATTTTGTGCTGAAAACCTGTATGTTTACGTTTCAATTTTATAAAAAATGAAGTTTGTCCTCAAATTATTTATGAATGCCATAGCGGTAATCATAGGCTCATATGTATTGAGTGGAGTACATGTAGAGAGCTTTGGATACGCTATTGCAATCGCGTTTGTTTTGGCTATTTTGAATGTAAGTGTAAAGCCGATTTTAGTCTTGTTTACTCTTCCCGCCACCATTCTTACACTCGGAGTGTTTTTGCTCTTTATCAATGCCGCTATTATCCGCATAGCTGATTGGCTTATCGGTACTGGATTTGAGGTTGATGGATGGGGATGGGCTATACTGTTCAGTTTGTTACTATCTATACTTAATGGTCTTTTAGAAAGACTCATAAAACCAGACAAACTCGCAGCCCCTGCCGAGCCAGACACAAAAATTTACGACAAAGACGGCAATAGGGTCGTATAGTCCTCTTTGCACTTTTTGGCAAAGCTGTTTTTATTATTGGCACACATCTTGAATTGTATCTCTTCAAAAAGCAATTATGAAAAAGTTGAGTTTGTTATTGACCCTTACCCTTATACTAGCAGGTTGTAAAAATTTAGTGCCTTACACAGATGCTCTACGCACAAAATATAATATCGAACAAAGTGACCTTAGGCGTATTCAGTTTTACCCTTCAGAAGATATCATTCTGCAACGCAAAGTTTCTGATGGTGCCACCAACATTGTTTCTGGAAAAATAAAAACCGTAAATGGCGAAAAGGTAGAAGAAATCATCATTCGTTCGGGTACTCCAGGTGTATTGGTACAAGAAACAAACGGCAAACTGGGTATCAGCTTTGAATCAAACGATAACTATTATGTCAACTTTGGTAGCAATGCTTATATGGATCAAAAATATAGTATTGCATTCGCTGACCTCAAGAACAAAGTTGGCAAAATTATGTACAACGGCATGCCCTATTTCACTGCTCCAGAGAGCGTAAACGCGCTACTTATGGTCGATATGCGCAAAATCAACAAGTTTGAACTCAACCAGCGCATAGCCAAAGGCAGAAAAGTAAAGTAATAATGACTACTCAAAAGCAAAGTAGAATTAACTTGCGACTTCTACCTTGCTACATCTTCTCGAATCCTTTTTTTTATTTTATCTTTAACGCTCAAATCATCCTTTAGTATAAGAATCTACTGCCATGAAAAACATCGTCTTATTTGGCCCTCCAGGAAGCGGAAAAGGCACGCAAGCCACTCGAATTATCGAAAAATTCGGTTTTATGCACCTCTCTACGGGCGATATGCTTCGTGCTGAAATAGCCAAGCAAAGTCCACTAGGCCTTGAAGCTAAAACACTGATGGACAAAGGCGACCTAGTGCCAGACGCAGTAGTGATAGGTATGATTGCGAATAAACTAGATGAAAATAAGACGGCTAAAGGATTTGTGTTTGATGGATTTCCGCGTACTGTAAAGCAAGCAGAAGCGCTTGATGAACTATTAGCAGAAAGAAATGCGCCAATCCAAGCTGTATTGTCGCTTATCGTGTCTGAAGAAGAGTTGACTAAGCGAATTTTGGATAGGGGTAAAACCAGTGGAAGAGCCGATGACCAAAACGAAACTATAGTGAAAAATAGAGTGGTAGAATACCGAACAAAAACGGCACCATTGGCATCTTACTATGCTGGTCAAAACAAACTAGTCGAAATAGCGGGCGAAGGCTCGATAGACGAAATTTTTGATGCTTTAGCAAGTGCTATCAACAATATAGCTTAGCTTTGCCGACTCCTATGCTGATTTTAGTTTAGGGTTATGTTACTACTTTTTTATTATGGAAAACTTTATCGACTACGTAAAAATTCACTGTAAGTCTGGCAATGGCGGGCCTGGGGCATCACATTTTAGACGAGAAAAGTTTGTTGAGATGGGCGGTCCAGATGGGGGCGATGGTGGTAGGGGCGGACACATCATCATTCGGGGCAATAAACAACATTGGACACTACTCCATCTCAAATATCGAAAACACGTATTGGGTTCGGATGGTTTTCGTGGTGAAAAATCTCAACGTTCTGGTAAGCAAGGCGAAGATGTGGTTCTTGAAGTACCTTTGGGTACAGTGGCACGCGATTTTGAAACACACGAAATCATAGGCGAAATAAGCGAAGACGGACAAGAACTAATCATAAGAAAAGGCGGCATGGGCGGTCTAGGCAATATGAATTTTAAGACCTCGACCAATCAAGCACCTACTTATGCTCAGCCAGGTACAGAAGGCGAAGTGGGTTGGGTAGTACTAGAGCTAAAACTGTTGGCCGATGTAGGTTTAGTTGGTTTTCCGAATGCTGGCAAATCGACTTTGCTCTCCGTTGTTTCTGCCGCTAAACCAGAAATTGCCGACTATCCGTTTACTACACTAGTGCCAAGTTTAGGAATGGTATATTACAAAGATCACCTTTCGTTTGTGATGGCCGATATACCCGGTATCATTGAGGGTGCAAGCGAAGGCAAAGGATTGGGTATTCGCTTTTTGCGCCACATAGAACGCAATGCTTGTCTATTGTTTTTGATACCTATAGATGCTGATGATATTGCGGAACAATACAAGATTTTGCTCAAAGAGCTTAAGGCGTTTAATCCCGAACTTTTGCACAAAGACCGTTGTCTCGCTATCACAAAATCCGATATCGTAGATGCTGAAACTATTGCTATGATTGACAAAGAGCTAAAAGCAAAATTGAAAGGCAAAAACAAGATTGACTATATCTTCGTATCAGCCGCTACACAAAAAAACATTGAGCCGCTAAAGGATATGATTTGGGAACGAATCAATGGATAGTGACTTATTCTTCTGACAATGACCAAGTAGTGCTCTTCCCTAAAAAAGGCAGACCTAAAACATACCCTCTCAACACTAGTTTGGTGTTTTCTATCGTCATTTTACAGCTGTAGTAATTTCCCTTGGTGGGATCATAGATTTTTCCACCTACATATTCTGATTTTGATTTTTTCGTAAGTCCAGATAATATTCTAAGTCCAAGCCAAGGTTTGCCGCGTTTCGATTTATCAGGATTTTCGGTGTCGATAAGTGGTCGTCCTTTATATAATGTATCTTTCAACCATTCTATTTGACCATAATATTTTCCATCGGTAGCAAGAAATATTCGCACCTTAGATGTGCCTTCCTCAGTGAGCCAGGTGTTACAAATGTTATCTTGTGCAGAAACTTTTTGGCTACACAATAACAAAATAAAGACTGTCTGTTTGATGCAGTTTACATTCATATTAAAAATTGGAATTTTAGTTTGCTTCTATAATAGATGGGGTAGATATAGCGGTGCGAGCTGATTTGTGTGCTGCACCAGGCTTTTGTAAGTAACTACTAGGCGTATAAAACTGATTGTACCAAGCACGCATTTTCATAATCGGACCATCGCCTTTTACAAGCACAGGACGCTCAGCATAGCTCTTTTTTTCCCATATTGCTATATCATCATGAAACTGTGCGGAGGCCTCACCTAAGAGATATTTTATAGCCAATCCAAATGTGCCTTTAGGCGCATAAATATAGTCTTCCATACGTACCTTGAGTTCGCCTAGTGGTGTGAAGGTTTTGATAAGAAGCATCTTGCCTATTTTGGTATTAAATTGAAATACCAAAAACCCTGGACCATAGTAGGTCACAGTGGCCTGGCCACCTGCATGTGGTATTTCTTTTTGGCTTTTTTTCCAAACCAAATCAGCCTTGTCTGTAAACCATGCCATGTGACCCTCTCCCTTTGCCGCATCGCCAAATTGAATTTCAAGTTTATGTTTTACATCTATAATGTACTCTGCCCAAGGTATCGTAAGCAAATCATGTACATAAGCAAAATGCGCATAGTCGGCTCCGTTTTCGGCAAAGTCTTGAAGATGAATGCGCAAAACATCGCTCGTTTTGGCATAAAATTTATAATCTGCTGCTTCGGGTAGATAGCCATCGGTAGTCCATGATGGTGCTTCGTTTTCGGCATGGTACCATACTAATATTAATCCCCAATTTTCTTTGCAAACCCAACTTTTTACATTCGAATTTTGAGGCACTTTATCTGAATAAGGCACATGAGTGCATTCTCCATTTTTATTAAAGCCCCATGCGTGAAAAGGACAGATCAAATCATTTCCTTTTACACAGCCATCTGCCAAATTTGCATTGAGATGTGGGCAATATACATCCACTACGCCCACCTCACCGTTTTCTCCTCTAAAAATTGCAAATTTTTGACCAAATGCTTCTGCCTCTATCACCTGTCCTTTTTTTACATCGGCAGCACTACATAAACTAAACCAACCATTAGGAAATGGTGGTGGATACAACAAGGCTCGCTGTCGTTCAAACTCCTCATTAAAGGGAATAATCTTACGTTTTCTTTCACGAATAAATATGAGGTAATAAAACACCGCCACAATCGCAATAACAATTGTCAACAAGGCTAGAAAAAAATAAAGCAAAGGGGGAAATATTGAGGTTTTAAAAAGAATGTACTACACAAAGCAAATAAAACTTTATCACATTTTATTGATATTTTGAAAAGTTTTCGGAATGATAAGTTTTTTTGGAAAAAAAAGCAGGATTAAAATTTCTTTACATCATAAAGTTGTTACTTTTAAACTGTTAAAACCACCATATTATGAATAACCAATATTTAAGACCTATTGTTTGCGCCATGCTCATGGCTGTATCTTCTATTCTTGTCGCTCAAAACAAGGATATTGACAAAGGAAATGAGATACTTTCAAAAGCCTTTCAACAGACCGATATGGTCAAAAAGAATGAAATGATTCAAAAAGCTGCAGAGCTTTTTACGAAGGGCGGATTGAAACGTGAGCAAAACCTTATCATAGGTGATAAATTTTTAGAAGTAAACGATCTTGTTCAAGCTACAAACTACTATAACCGCTGTGACAAACCGGAAAAGGCAGATGGTTTGAATCGAGTAGCTAATGTATATGTTGAACAGGCATTTGGCGATGAAAAGAACGAAGCAAAATTGCTCAATAGTGCGGTAAAACTTTACACCAAAGCAGGCACACTAGATGAAGGTGCCAAAGCAATAGGAGACAAATTCTTTGACAGAGGGGAAAAATTTTATCCTAAAGCGTTAGACTATTATTTTATGGCAAAAGACTCTTCTGCTGCTGAGCGTGTAGCAGACACATACATCGCTCAGGGAGGTGATGATGCACTCAAAGGAGTAGATGTGATGAAACGAATAGGCTCTTATGCATCTCTCAAAAAAGCAGGCGATTATCTATTCAAAACAAATCAATTTGACCGTGCGTATGATTGCTATACCACAGGCAATATTTCTGAAGGACTCCGCAAAACTGCCGATAAGTACAACACTATGGGTAAGCAAGAAGAAGCCGCTAATATTTATGTAAAAATAGCGGAAAACTATATGAAAACAGCCAATACGGAAGCGGTAGAAAAATTGGGCAAAGAAAACGTAGAGGCAATGAATTTTAGTCTTGCTTCGCGTATCTATGACAAGGCAGGAAACCTCGCACTCTCAAACAAATATTTGGCTTACCATAAGTTTATGGAGCTAGAGCTAGATGAAGCGAAAGAATTGATGCGCAAATCTGGTGAAGATGGTTTGGCAAAAGCTGTAGATGCTAATATGAAATATCTTGATAACATTCGCTACACCGTGATGAATCTAAACGACTATATCCAAAACCAACCGTATGTAGGCACAGAAGTAGATAAGGAAACAGGAATGCTTAAGCCATTGAAAACTGACGAAATGATTTTGGTAGATTACTATAAAGGAATCAAAGACGCTATTGTAGAGAATGTGCTTTCGCTATCTAAAAACATCATTCCTATTTCTGACCCTACATTAAAGAAAATGTTGATGAAACGCTTTTTACGTTATCCAGCGGTAGGTAAGGTGTTGAACCCGACTACATTTGCTCCAGTTCTCAATAAAAATACAGCACAAGTAAAGGATGTATATTTAAAGTAACCTTTGTTTCAATTGTCAATAAAAAAGGCAGGAAGGTCTTCTTTCTGCCTTTTTTTATTCCTCTCCAAAGTCAGCCCCTTTACTATTTGTACCACTGATGATGTCGAAAATAGGCTGTACGTTATATACCGAGCGATTGTATCTATTAGATAATATAACGAGTGATAAAGAGTCCGGTATATAGCGATAAAAAACAGCATTATTACCATGCCACCAGCCATTGTGATAAACTAGGTACTCATTATTTGGTTGCTTTGTCAATCGCCAGCCATAACCATAGTTTCTCGAGCCTGCACGTTCAAAACTTCTAGGAGAATATGCCTCTTTTTGTGCCTCATCACTGATAAGCTTGTTTTGATAAAACGCTTGATTCCACAAATACATATCGTGAGTACAAGAGTATAGGCCTTTGTCTCCATATACTCCATCGTATGGATCATCCTTTTGTGGAATCCATTTTGAATTATAGCTAATGGCTATCTTTCTTTTCTCTGGAGATTGTACATCGTTGATCCATGTATTATTCATTCCTAAAGGCTCAAAAAAGATATCTTCCATAAATGCAGGAAAACGCTTACCACTCACACGTTCAACTATAGATGCCAATAAAGCATAATTGGTATTACAATACTGAAAATGAGTGTTGGGGCGGGTCGTGCCTTCAATTGCGGGGTTTTTTATCAATAACTTAACCAAATCTTCATTGGTCATATAGGTCGCCTTATCGCGCCAAAGCTTTTCACCAAAATGCAAATAATTTGGCAAACCCGAACGGTGACATAACAAATCTCTGACACATACTTTTCGATACGGAAAATTAGGGAAAAAGGTACCTAAAGTATCATCTAGCGAAAGCTTATTTTGCTCCACCAAATACAATATAGCGGTAGCTGTAAATGGCTTAGACACCGAGGCTATTTGAAACGGAGAAAAATTGGTGAGCGTATCTTTCGTACTATAATTTTCGTAGCCAAATTCGCCCGAATATAACACCTCCTCTCCCTTAGACACAATCACTGTAGCATTAAATCCTCCTCTGGCAAATTTGTTTTTAAAAAAAGTATCTAGCTGATAGGCTAGCAAGGTTGGTTTATATTTCGGAATGGTATCTGCAATATGAAAACTAGGCAAAGCGGCCTTGGGTGCTGAATGGCTTTTGTTTTGACAGCGACAAAAAAGTAATAGTGAAAAAACTATTAACAAAATGAATTTAATATGAAACAGGTGTCTTGTCATTATCGCATTAGAATACAATATTAAGAAATACACGCATATACGCAAAACGATAAAATCAAAACACTTCCTTTTCGTTCTCTTTAACTCAAACTAAAACAATTCCCTTTTTGATTTGTTTGAAAAGTGGAATATATCCTCGCTCTGATGCTAATCTTAGTAAAGTAAGAAAGTTATACTTCAAATTACTAACTAATCTCTTTTTTTTAAAACACGTTTTTTATGTCTGTACATATCATTCAAACAACCCAACGATTGCCCACCAGTCTCGAAGAGACGTGGGATTTTTTTTCATCGCCCAAAAACCTAAAAGAAATTACGCCAACTTATATGAACTTCAAAATTTTGAGCAATTCAAATGCTGAAAAAATGTATGCTGGTCAAGTGATCACTTACCATGTACATCCCATTCTTGGCATCCCACTTTATTGGATGACCGAAATCACACAGGTAAAAGAAAATGAATATTTTATAGATGAGCAGCGTATAGGACCCTATTCCCTATGGCATCATCAGCATCATTTCAAAAAAATAGCAGGTGGCGTTGAAATGACCGACATTGTACACTATCAGTTGCCCCTAGGTATATTGGGCGATATAGCACATGCGCTTTTTGTGAAGCGTCAACTCAATGATATCTTTAATTTTCGATATCAGTTATTAGAAAAAAAATGGGGTAAGCAATAACAAAAAAAGAGGTCATAAGACCTCTTTTTTTGTTATTGCTCTTTATTGTTTAAAAACTAGTTGTGCAACGACTGTAACTGAACAGGAGCATAGGTCTTAGTTACTCCGTCTTTCGCTATTGTTTTGATACGATAGTAAGAATCTACAGAGGCTGGATAAGGAAAACGATCTTTGTTTATCATATAGCTTCCATCAATTAACTCTTGGCTTTTCATATCTATTACTTTGCACGGAGTGAAACCCTCGAGGCTCGTGCCACTTCTTTCGATAATGATTTGGTCAAAATCATTAAAATTTTGAGATAAAAAATGAAACATTACTTCACCTTTGGTTCGCTCCAACTCAAGGTTTATGTCATAATGAGTTGTTTTAAATTCTCTTTTTTCAGGGTTTGGTGCTAGGGCGTAGGTAGCAAGTCCACAAAAGGCAAAAAGGGCGATAGTGATTGTAAACTTTTTCATGTCATGTAGATTTTAGTGTTTGTTATTTAGTTCTGTTTATATTTACGATAGCTTTTTAAAAAGGTTACATCCACTTTAAATTTCATTTGTTAAAAAATAAATCAATGCTAAAAGCTACCGTAAACCAGTCTTCTGAAAGAGTTATTGACAAAAGTGTAATAAATGGCGTTGCCAGAACTATTGACCTTGTTCATATAAGTGACATCAGTTATCATTTGCTGCTTGATGGCAAATCGTATCGCTCGCAATTAGTCTCGTTTGATCCTATCGAAAAAAAAATAGTACTTCTCGTTAATGGCAACGAGTATGAGATCTTAATAGAAGACAGTACCGATTTGCTACTCAAAAAATTAGGTATAAATGCAACCAGTAGCACCAAAAGCAACATCTTCAAAGCACCTATGCCAGGACTTATAAAACAATTATTAGTATCCGAGGGGCAGTCTGTAAAAAAAGGCGATGTGTTGTTGATTCTTGAAGCTATGAAAATGGAAAATGCGCTGAAAGCCGCTGCAGATGGAGAAGTAAAAAAGATAGCGGTCGAAGAAGGACAAGCAGTTGAAAAAGGGCAACTACTTATTGATTTGGCTTAACTAAAAAAACATAATATATGCAAACCAGATTTTCCTTTTTTTCTATACTTTTCTTTTGGTGTATTGCTTTAGTAGCACAAAACAATGTAGGAATCGGTACAGCAAACCCAAACGCTTCTGCAATACTTGAGCTATCAAGTACCGACAAAGGATTTTTGACCCCAAGGGTGACCACTGCTCAACGTATCGCAATAACTGCTCCAATTCAAGGATTGCTAGTATATGATACTGATGTTGCCTGCTTTTTTTACTATGATGGTAGTTGGCTAAACCTCTGCAATGCAGGAGCGACTGGCGCAACTGGCGCAACTGGAATGCCTGGGGCTACAGGAGCGACTGGCGCTATAGGGGCTACAGGAATGGCGGGTGCTACAGGAGCTGCTGGCGCAACAGGACCAACAGGAACAGCTGGGCCAGTAGGAGCGACTGGCGCTACCGGACCTACTGGGCCTAGCACATTTTGTGCTGCTGCTGCGGTAAACTATGTCTCTAAATTTGTTTCTTCTACCGAGATATGCAATACTATCATCCACGACAATGGCACACAGATCGGGGTGAGTGTTTTGGCTGGATACCGAAAGGTAGATGTGGCGGGCGATATGCGAATCAGGCTCAGCGGCACAAATATGGGCACAGCAAACGCTACTCAGTTAGAAATTTCTAATGCTGGTACTGGCACTGCTGCCATATCGTTTAATAGAGAAGGCTCTGCTGGTGCTCATTTCGGATTAGATATTGACAATTGGTTTAGTACTCGCGGTTGGTCGCCTGGAACAAACGGATACACAAATCTCAAAGCTGGCGCTTTTGCTTCCTATGGTGCGTCCTCTTTTTTATATCAAGGCGGGCAAATAGATGCGACAAGCAATGTGGTTCTTAGAAACGATGGTACAAGTTGCTTTCTTTATCCTTGGGGTACGCCTAATGCTGGTAGCAACCTATATTTCGGTTCTGCGGCTATTGTAAATGCTAGAGTAAATGGACGAATTCAATCTTACGGAGGCAATGCCTATCTCGATGGTACATTAAACGGTACAGGTTGGAAGCTCGTTTTTGCAAATAGCAATGGAGAATTATATAAAGGAGATGCTGTACCTGCGGCCGATAAACCTATTTTTATTAGGCGCTACAATTGCAACGGATGCGATAACCCCGATAGAAGTTTGGGCGTTAGTGCCACAAACTACAGTTGTGTTATTGCGGGCTTTTATCCTACAAGCAACGCCAATGCTGAAAGCACTCGCGCTCGATGTTATAATAATGGTGGTACTTGGTATTTTAAAGGAGACACAGAAGGTCCTAGTGGTGAAGACTGGAATATAGACGTTATGTTTATCCGAAACAATCTTGTGGATGATCAACGACCAGCATCATCTAATGGTGGAGGTACGGGCATGTAACAATCATTTTTTGTACAAAAAAGGGACGCGGTTGCGTCTCTTTTTTTATGTAACGCTGTGCTGTACTAGCGTATAGCTATTCTCGGATGTTCGTTTTTGAGAAAAACTAATGTTAGTATCGAGAGCCACCATTTCACATTTATTTAGCCATTTTGTTGTAAATGTCGATAAAACTAAATATTTTAGCTTTACTAAATTATTTAGCCATGAATTCACCTATTTCCTTTTCTTCAAGCCCAACTTCAGACCTTTTTTTAACAAAAAAGCAAGATTCTCGACTTATCGCGAGTGGATTTCCGGCCGCTTCGGATGATTATGCCGACAAAGGGCTCAACCTGCATGAACTACTTGTAAAGAACAATGCAGCCACCTATTTCATGAGAGTGGCCAGTATGGAGTTTTCAAAGCTGCATGTTTTCAGAGACGATTTGCTTGTGATTGATCGTTCTCTCACCCCAAAACGAAATTCGCTCATCATTTTTTCTACAGAAGATGAGTTGATACTCGATAGGCTTTCGCTTATCAATGGCCGATTGATGCCATTATCAGCTTTTGTACCAAACGAAACGCCATCTTGGATGTTGTGGGGGGTGGTAACGGCCGTAATCCATCCCACCGATACAGCCTTTTTTCTATAAACCCCTTGTAATATGGTGGCCATTATTGACTGCAACAGCTTCTATGCGTCTTGCGAAAAGGTATTTCGTCCTGATCTAGAGGGCAAACCCATAGTGGTTTTATCGAACAACGATGGCTGCCTAATCGCTAGAAACGATGAGGCTAAAGCAGCAGGAATAGCGATGGGTGTACCGTTCTTTAAAGCAAAAGACCTTATCAAAGAGAAGGGCATATTTGTGTTTTCATCAAATTATGCACTTTATGGCGATCTATCAAGGCGAGTTATGGAGACTATCTGCCACATCAACCCTTGGATACAGGTGTACTCTATTGACGAAGCATTTATTGATGTGTCGCATGTTCCTATAGCTGATATGGCCAACTATTGTCACCATATACAGCAAACCGTATTGCTGCAAACAGGCATACCTGTGTCAATAGGTGTAGCTAGAACAAAAGTACTAGCAAAGGTAGCCAACAGAATAGCAAAAAAAGACAAGTCCTTACACAAAGGAGTGTTGGTGCTCGCTACGGCTGATGGGGCAAAAGAGGTGTTGAAAGAGTTTGCGATTGAGGATATATGGGGTATAGGCCGCCAGCAAACCAAAAAACTACGACTTATGGGAGTAGGAACGGCTTACCAACTCTCCTTAAAAAGTACGGAATGGGCAAAGAGACACTTAGGGGGAATAGTGGGGGTGCGTTTGATAAACGAGCTAAATGGCATTTCTTGTATAGAGCTAGGAGAGGGTTTAGCGGTAAAAAAAATGATAGCAAGTACACGTTCGTTTGGGCAAGCAGTAACGACCCTCTCAGAGATGAAAGAGGCAATAGCAACCTACACAAGTAGGGCTGCTGAAAAACTGCGATTACAACGGTCAAATACTGAATATCTCTCGATTTTTATGAAGACAAATCGCTTTGATCAGCGTGCTGTCTATCGCTCAGAAAGCGCTGGACTGCTTTTACCCTTCGCTACCAACGCAAGCCAGATACTCATCCAACACGCTGTGAAACTAGCCGAAAATTGCTTTGAGCCTGGAATGAGTTATAAAAAAGCGGGCGTGTTGCTTTCGATGATTTCTCCAGCAAGCCAAGTACAGGGCAATCTCTTTGAACAACTAGCGTGTGATAGCAAAACCGCTGGATTGCAAAAAACAATAGATAGTATCAATAGAAAAAATGGATTAGACACTGTTAAATACGCAGCCACAGGCACTTCGCGCAACTGGAAAATGCGTGCCGAAGAGCGCTCTCCAGAGTACACCACCAAATGGAAAGACCTGTACAAGCTCGGAAAAGACGTTCCACGTGGAACAAATACAAAAGAGAGGAACTAACGTTCTACGTGGAACATAGTACAGTTCAAATCGTTTCTTACTTTTGCATCATGTTTAAGGAATATGATGTAGTAGTAATAGGTGCTGGACATGCTGGCTGTGAAGCCGCGGCAGCAGCAGCAAATATGGGCTCTAGCGTGCTGCTAGTAACAATGAATATGCAGGGAATAGCTCAAATGAGCTGCAATCCTGCTATGGGAGGTATAGCAAAAGGACAAATAGTAAGAGAGATAGACGCTCTAGGGGGGTATTCAGGGATAGTATCCGATATATCGATGGTACAGTTTAGAATGCTAAATCGATCGAAGGGTCCAGCTATGTGGAGTCCGAGAACACAAAATGACAGAGCACTTTTTGCTTCTACATGGAGAGAAATGCTAGAGAAAACACGCAATGTAGATTTTTGGCAAGACATGGTAAGCGGCATTGTAGTCAAAGACAAAAGAGTAGTAGGGGTAAAAACAAGTATGGGGCTAGAGATACCATGCAAGACTGTTGTATTGACGAGTGGTACCTTCATGAATGGAATTATCCATATTGGAGAAAAACAACTGGGTGGAGGCAGAGCGGGTGAAAAAGCCTCTACAGGGATAACAGAACAACTCGTAGAGTTTGGTTTTGAGGCGGGAAGAATGAAGACTGGTACACCGCCAAGAATAGACGGTCGAAGCTTAGACTATACCAAAATGGAAAGGCAAGATGGCGATGAAGACATAACCGGATTCTCATTTAGAGAAACGGCTAAACCAATAAAACAACTTTGCTGCTGGATTACACACACCAATCAAGCAGTACATGACACGTTAAAATTAGGGTTTGATAAATCACCTATGTTTAGTGGACGAATAAAAGGATTAGGCCCAAGATACTGCCCTTCAGTAGAAGACAAAATAGATCGATTTGCTGACAAAACATCACATCAGTTATTTGTAGAGCCAGAGGGCTGGAATACGGTAGAAATCTATGTAAACGGATTTTCAACATCGCTTCCTGAAGACATACAGCATAAAGCGTTGCAACTTGTTCCTGGGTTTGAAAACATGAAAATGTTCAGGCCTGGCTATGCGATAGAATACGATTTCTTTCCACCTACCCAACTGAAAGACACACTAGAAACGAAATTAATCTCAAACCTTTTCTTCGCTGGACAAATAAACGGAACCACAGGGTACGAAGAGGCTGCAAGCCAAGGCATAATGGCTGGTATAAATGCACACAACAATTCAAAAGATTTAGCTCCTTTCATATTAAAACGAGATGAGGCATACATAGGCGTCTTGATAGATGATTTGATAAACAAAGGAACAGAGGAACCATATAGAATGTTTACCTCTAGAGCAGAATACAGGATACTACTCAGACAAGATAATGCAGACATACGCTTGACTGAAAAGGGACATAAAATCGGCTTGGCAGACGATGAAAGATTAGCTAAAACAAGACAAAAGATCTCAGACATAGAAAGGATCAAGAAATTCTTTGAAGTGTATAGCGTGAGCCCCGAAGAAGTAAATAGCATGCTTGCCAATATAGGGAGTGCTGAAATGAAGCAAAAAATGAAATTAGACAAAATTTTAGCAAGGCCAAATGTAGATATATCACTTTTGAGAAAACATGTAGAATCATTAGATAAAATGTGCCAAGAAATTGACAATGAAACAGTTATGTCTGCTGGAATAGAGTTGAAATATGGTAGTTATATCCAAAAAGAGGTAGATTTGGCCAATAAAATGCAAAATCTAGACAATGTTAACTTAAGACCAGACTTCGATTATAGCAAACTACAGTCGCTTTCGATAGAAGCAAGACAAAAGCTGGCAAAAATACAACCTACAACTCTAGGGCAAGCAAGCAGAATAAGCGGTGTTTCTCCAGCAGATATTTCCGTATTAATGGTAATGTTGGGTAGATAATGAGGGTGCTAATTACATATAGTAAAATCGCTGTGATATTTTGCTCTATCGTCTGCTTACAAAACTGTGCCAATGAAATGGCACCTACAGGTGGCACAAGAGATACTACACCCCCAACATTGATAGAAAGTTTACCCAAAAACGAGCAAGCGAGGTTTAAAGGAAACACCATAAAGCTGAAATTTGACGAATTGATCGTAAGTCCGATAAACATGGCTGAAATATTTATAACTCCAGAGCTAAAAAAACAACCATCTTTAGATGCAATAGGCAAAACCGTAACTATAAAGTTTAAAGATAGTTTAGCAGAAAACACCACATATACCATACATTTTGGAAAAGCCATAAAAGACGTGACAGAAAAAAACGTATTTGAAAATCTATCTTACACATTTAGCACAGGAGATAGTATAGATCAAGATAAAATAATAGGAAGGGTGGTAGATGCAGAAAGTTTGAATGGGGTAGAAAACATTGTGGTCGGATTATGGGCAGATAGCAATTTTTCAACAAAGCCAATATATTATACAAAAACAGACAAAAGTGGGTTTTGGCAGCTTAAACATCTCAAACCAGGTACTTATACCGTACTCGCTTATGACGATAAAAATGGCTCAAAAATCTATGATTTCGGAGATGAAAGAGTAGGCTTTCAATCAACTAAACTAGCAACTAAGGACTCTTTAGAAAACATCATAGCGCTTTTCTTTGATAACAAAAAAACGGGCATAAGTTCAATAGAACTAACAGATCGAAAAGCCATTGTAGCATTTAATAAATCTCTACAAAATATAGAAATAAGCAGTTTGCCAAAACCCATTGTAGAATTTGCGGTACTAAATGAGAATAGGGATACTGTTTTTTATTGGTTCAAAGTGCCCTCAGATAGCTTGACCATGACTTTTAAACTAAACGATACCTCCATAATTAAGAAAATAAAGGTAGTGGAAAGCAAGGACGAATTTAACCTTTCTAGCAACACAAAATCAAAAATTAGTCCTAAAGCAACATTATCAATAACTGCAAATAATCCGATAAAAAAAATACTAGCAAAGAAGATATTAATCAAAGAAGATTCGACAAAAACGATTGCCTTGTCCGATGCAAACATTGTTATCAAAAACAATCAAGCAAAACTTCAATTTACAAAAAATGAAACGAGTAGATATTGGATAGATATAACAGATTCGGCAGTAATAGATATTTTTGGTAATCACAACAAAGGTTGGGGGTTTTGGATACAAACAGGCAAAGAAACGGACTATGGGAATTTGATAGTAAAAAAAGAAGACAAAGAATACTTTTTGATACTAGAGGTAGTAGATGCAGATAGAAAAGTAATAGAAAGAGCTTTTCTTTCAAATACTAATCCAACACATACCTTTGAACAATTAACCAAAGGTAATTACACTATTTTAGGGGTAATAGATGCTAACAAAAATGGCTATTGGGATGGAGGAGATTTTAGTCAAAAAACGCAACCTGATAAAAAGGTAATATTGAAAGAGAATATCGAGATAAAAGGGGGTTGGGATGTAGAGGCAGAAATTAAATTAAACGAAATTAAAAATGGCGATAATACTTCCAATAAAAGGACGAAGCCCGATACTAGGCGCTAACTGTTTTGTTGCAGAAAATGCCACCATTATTGGCGATGTAACCATGGGCGATGATTGTAGTGTATGGTTCAATGCGGTGATAAGAGGTGATGTACATTATATCAAAATCGGCAACAAGGTAAACATACAAGACGGAGCTGTACTACACGCGACCTATCAACTCTCTCCGCTCAACATAGGCAACAAAGTCTCTATAGGACATCGAGCGATAGTACACGGCTGTACCATCGAAGACAATGTGCTCATAGGTATGGGCGCTATCGTAATGGACAATGTAATAGTGAAAAAGAATGTTATAATAGGAGCAGGAGCCGTAGTAACTGAAAACTCTGTATTAGAAAGCAATGCCATCTATGCAGGCATACCAGCAAAAAAGATTAAAGACTTAGATGAGAAAAATACGAGCCACTTACTGGATAGAATTTCTAATAACTACAGCTTGTACGCCAGTTGGTACAAAGAAGAAAATGAAGAAATATGATATATGAAAAAATAGAAAGCTATTGCATAGCTCATTCTATGGAAGTAAACTCCGTGTTGGATGAAATAGCACGTTACACACACCTCAAAGTGCAGATGCCCCAAATGCTTAGCGGAAAATATCAAGGGCAAGTACTAAGCTTTTTAAGCAAACTCATCAAACCCAAAAACATACTTGAAATAGGTACATTTACGGGCTATTCGGGTATTTGTCTATATCAAGGAATTCAAGAAAATGGCAAAATGACAACTATAGACAAAAACGGGGAAATAGAAGAGGACGTAAAGGCATTTTTTAAAAAAGCAAATGTGCTACGTGGAACAGACTACATTATTGGAAACGCAATGGAAATAGTACCACAACTCAACGAACAATTTGATTTGGTATTTATTGATGCTGACAAAAAAAACTACATACATTATCTGGAAATGGTGGCACCCAAAATAAACAAAGGGGGATTACTAATTACAGACAATGTCTTATGGAGCGGAAAAATTCTTGATGAAAAAAAAGATAGCGACACTACTGCTATTGACCTATTCAATAAACAACTTAATCAACATCCCCACTTCGATGTAGTTGTATTACCGATAAGAGATGGCTTATCTTTGGCCATAAAAAAATAGTCATGCTACGCACTTTTATCATTACCCTCATCGCCATTCCTCACTTTTTGTTTGCACAAAACAATACACAAATTGAGATGTATATCAATCAATATAAAGATATAGCCATAGATGAAATGAATAAATTTGGCATTCCTGCAAGCATCACACTAGCACAGGGCATTCACGAATCTGCGGCAGGTACATCAAAACTAGCCCTCAACTCAAATAATCATTTTGGGATTAAGTGTCATAAAGACTGGGAAGGTCCAGGATATAAGCACGATGATGATGCCCCAAAGGAATGCTTTAGGGTGTATAATGACCCAAACGAATCGTTTAAAGATCACTCCCAATTTCTCCTAGGACGAGCTTGGTACAAACCGTTATTTTCGCTAGATAAAACAGATTATAAAGGATGGTCTATCGGATTGAAAAAAGCTGGCTACGCCACCAACCCCAAATATGCAGAAGTGCTAATAGGATTGATTGATAGATATCAACTCCATCAATTTGATGTAGATTCGACCAATCCTCAAACCAAAGAAACAGATATAGCTGGATTAGAAAACCCAAGTAGTATAGATATAACCAACAACTGTGGCCAAAAAATATTTATCAATAACTGCATAACGGTGATATATAATGGCGATATACCGATTGAGGATTTGTGTAAATGCGAAAATATAAGTGTTGCTCAACTATACCTATTCAACGATGTAGATACTCGCTATTCTTTTAAAAAGGGAGAAACTGTTTATTTAACTCCCAAAAAAACAACTTGTGAGTATCCAGAATTTTTCCCAAGTACAGAAACAACATACAGAGATGTAGCACAGCGATTTGGCTTACAGCTCTCAGCCCTATTAAGATACAACGATGCGGATAAAAAAGATGTGATAAATGCAAATCAAAAAGTTCGTCTAAAGCAAACCAACGAAACATCAAAAAACAGCACAGCTTATCATACCGTAACAAAAGGGGACACGCTCTATGGAATAGCAGCAAAGTATAACTTAGACATATCTCAACTGCGTAGCCTAAACAATCTTGACAATTCGGGATTGGATATTGGACAACGCTTAAAAGTAAAATAGATGAAAATGATATATGCCTTGATATTACTGAGTCTCACAAGTTGTGGCTATTCGTCACAATCAAAAAATAAAAATAAACAAACACAGCAAATGGAAGACAAAACCGCACAAAACCTAGATACGATAACACTTGGAGGAGGTTGCTTTTGGTGTATGGAAGCCGTATTTCAACGTATGAAAGGAGTAGAAAAAGTGGAGTCTGGATATAGCGGAGGTAATGTGAAAAACCCTGCTTATAGAGAAGTTTGTACCGGTAGCACAGGCCATGCAGAAGTGGTGCGTGTGACTTTTGATAAAAACAAAACCTCGCTAGAAAATATCTTGGCTGTATTTTTTGTAGTACATGACCCTACCTCGCTCAATAGACAAGGGGCAGATGAAGGTACTCAGTATCGTTCAGCCATATATTATCAAAACGAAAAACAGTTTAAAATAATAGCAGAGGCCATCGAAAAGCTGATAAATGAGAAAGTCTTTAGTGAACCTATCGTTACAGAAGTAAGTGCTATCAAAAACTTTTACAAAGCAGAAGAGAGTCATCAAAACTATTATAACCAAAATAGCGATCAGTCATTCTGCCGATTTGTAGTGAAAGAAAAGGTAGATAAGTTTGAAAAACTATTCAAAGACAAGGTGAAATAAAATTCTTTGTTATTTTGTGTGCAAATGTTCCACATGGAAAATGCACAACAGCTCATCAAACTAGACGATTTAGAATTTAAACCCTATCTCTCTGACAACAAAATCAGGACAAGAGTAATGGCCATAAGCGAACAGCTCAACAAAGATTATGAGGGAAAAAAACCTTTGTTCTTGGCTATATTAAATGGTTCCTTTTTGTTTGCAGCAGACCTGATTCGGGAAATGAATATAGACTGTGAAATCACGTTTATAAAAGCCACTTCGTATGTAGGCACAAAGAGTTCTCAGCAACTTCATGTATCGCTCGGGCCGAGCGATATGCTCACAGATAGAGAGCTTATCATCATCGAAGACATTGTAGATAGTGGTCATTCACTAAGTGGTTTGCTACCCATGATTGCTGAAAAGAATCCACGATCAATAAAAATCGCCTCGCTGCTTTTTAAACCGGCTGCTTTCAAAGCAGATTTTAAAATTGATTATATAGGATTTGAAATACCAAACGACTTTATAGTAGGCTATGGGCTAGACTACAACGGACTCGGTCGAAACCTAAAAGACATTTATGTATTGGCTAACTAGACCTAAACTTTCATTTTAAACCTTGTCCAAATAGATTTTCTTGTCTTCCCTACTTTTACATCTAGTCTTATATAGGTGAGCACATCTGCTTTCAATCCTTTTATCTCTTGCAGCATTTCTTTAGTCATTACGCCTTTGGGGTTAAACATGTATTTCTGAAAATCTGCATTGGTAAGCGAAAGGGTGAGACCCACTATTTCTACCGAATCTTCAAGCCCATCTTCATAATACTCTATAAATGCGTTTGAAAGGAAAAGCTCCTTTTTATAACTAAAATTGCGTTCCAGTACATTATTGTTAAGCAAAATGAATGCTTGCTTTTTGGGCAATCGGGGATAAACTTTTGCAAGAGGAATAACGACAAATGGGTGAAAAAGCAGAATCCGTTTACCATTTGCATAACAAATAATACGAAGTGTTGCGGTATCTGTAGTAGTAGTATTTGTACGAGGTCTGATCGTGATTATATTGTCTGTACGAGTAGCCACACCTCTATCAAAATATAAATCCGAAAACACATATTTTGGATCTAATTCAAAAATGAGCTTGTACTCATTAGAGGCGAAAAGGGTATCCGGTAGTGGGGTAAGCGTGACTTCTTTACGCCCTTTGAGTGGTAAGAAAATATCATTTCCCTTATTGCTAAGTATCTCCTTTTTTTCAATCGGATGAAAAAGAAACAATATCATCAATAGCCTCCACATGGTAAACTAAAGATAAAGAATAAATTGGCTAATCCCTATTTTGTCCTCTGCCTGAGCGATTCATACAAAAGCAACGCTGCTGCTACAGAAACATTAAGCGAATCGATTTCTCCTCGCATGGGTATTTTTAATTTTTCTACAGCTGCGTCATTCCATATTTCAGAAAGTCCTGTGGACTCCGCTCCTACTACTATAGCCGTTGGCATTTTAAAATCAAAATCAAAATAAGATGAGCTAGCTTCAAGATGTGCAGCAAAAGCACAGATGTTATTATTTTTTAAAAAGGATAGCACGTTCCCCGTGGAATCTATCACTATTTCGTTGGAAAAAACGGTGCCAATACTTGAACGGATTACATTCGGATTATAAATGTCTGTTTTCATATCACACAAAATAACGCCATCTACACCTACTGCATCTGCTGTGCGAAGCATAGCGCCAAGATTACCTGGCTTTTCTACTCCCTCGATAATTAGGTAAAGAGGATTTTCTATTTCTTTTAGATTACCCAATGTCATTTCTTTTTGATACAAAACACCTATCACCCCTTCGGTACTTTCTCGATAAGCCATGGCTTCATACACATATTTGGGTACAGTGATACCACATTTCAATACCACATCGAGCAGTATGTCTAGGTTGTAGGTTTCATCTTCCTTGAGGAGTTCATTGCAAATAAATATTTCTTTGAAACTATACCCTGCCCTTTGTGCCAATATATTTTCCCTCAAACCTTCTACTACAAATAACCCTGTTTCCTTTCGGTAACTCGCCTTATCTAGTTTTGATACATCTTTGATGCGTTGATTTCTTGAGTTGGTGATTTCTAACATGCTTCTTTTTTCTGCCTTAAACTTATTACTTTTATCTCAGCGTGATAGAAGAAAAAAACATATACAATCCTGCATTAGACTATCAAGTCAAAACAACAGCTATACTTTATAGTTACAACAAGGATGTATTTGAAAAAAAAGAAGTAACAGAAAATATAAATGCCATAGATATATCTTCAAGAGAAAATAGATACTGGCTGAAAATAGTAGGATTGAAAGACACCGCATTTATAGGAAGAGTGTGCGAAAAGTTTGGTATCCATGCATTAGCTGAAGAAGATATAATCCATACAAAACAACGGCCAAAACTTGATGAGTATGAAAAAGATGTTTTGGTCGTAGTCAAAATGTTCTACGTGAAAAAGCAGTTAACTTCACAACAAGTAAGTTTTTATATAAAAGAAAATATCGTGATTTCATTTGAAGAAGATGATTATCCTATATTTAATACTACCATAGATAAACTAAAAAGCACTGGAAACATATTGCGTTCAAAAGGAGAAGACTATTTGTTTTATGCACTTCTTGATACTATAATAGACGCCTACTTTATAGTAGAAGACAAAATAGATAAACACCTTCTACAAATAGAAGATGAGCTAAATAAAAATCCTATCAAAGCGCATTTGACAAGGCTCATCAGATGGCGAAAACATCTCCTTCAAACGCGTAAAGGAATAGCACCAGTAAATGACATTATTCAAACCTTATTGCGGCTTGATGTTCCCTATTTTGAAAAACAAAACAAACTATATCTACGAGATTTAAATGATCATATATTGAGAGTGATAGACCATGTAGATACACATCGCGAAACAGTATCGAGCTTGATCGAACTCTTTCATTCTTCTGTAAACAACAAAATGAATGAAGTGATGAAAACACTTACTATCATGTCTTCTATTTTTATACCCTTATCTTTTATAGCCAGTTTGTATGGAATGAATTTTCAGCATATGCCAGAACTTCAATTACAAAATGGATATTATGTTGTTTTGTTATTGATGGTGACTATAGCATTATCTTTACTCATCTATTTCAAATACAAAAAATATTATTGATGAAAATCGGATTATTCTTTGGTTCATTTAATCCTATTCATCATGGACATTTGATAATAGCCAACCTAACACTAGAAAATACCACGCTAGATCAAATTTGGTTTGTGGTATCTCCACAAAATCCATTTAAGAAAAAAGGAAGCTTGTTAAAAGAACAGGATAGACTATATCTTGTACAATTAGCCATTGAAGATAATCCCAATTTTAGAGCTACTGATATTGAATTTAGAATGCCAAAGCCATCCTATACTATAGATACATTGCTTTATCTAAAAGAAAAATATCCGCAGCATAATTTCTCTATTATAATGGGTGAAGATAATATAGCCCAAATAGATAATTGGAAAAACGGAGATATTATAAAAAGAGACTACCCTATATATGTATATAAAAGAGACATGAAAACTCAAGTAGAATATAATCAAGAAAAAATAAAAGTATTAGATTTTCCATACCTAGATATATCTGCCACATTTATAAGAACACTTATAAAAGCAAAAAAATCGGCTAAGTATCTACTTCCAGAAAAAGTATGGAAATACATTGAAGACTATAATCTCTATCGATAAAGTGCTATCCACAAGTGCTATGTGGAAACAATCAAAAAGATGTGGAAACATAAGCTACAACAAAAATTGATTTTTAATAAAAAATGACAGTCATAAAATCGGCTTTTTTACATGTTTGTAAGAAGGACAATGTACACAACGAGCAAAAGAGAATGTGGATATGAAATTATCAAGCTACCCGTGTTAATTATAAAAAAGAGACATGTGGAATAATCTTAAAAACACTCGTAAAATTGAAACTTATAAGGACTAACAAAAATGTGGACAGCTGTGGACAGGTGGGGGATAACCGAAAAAAGAATAGAAGAAAAAAATAAATATCACGAAATCCACAGCCTTAATAACTGTATTTAAATTCCTATTTATTTTAATCTTAGTTATTATTAATTAGCTATGTGGAATAATAAAAAAGCAAAACAAAAGACAGATTTCCATTAGGTGCATTACATTTGCCCTATGAAAAAAATAAAAACACCCCTAAAATACTTGGCAGCAGCCCTTGCCGTATTTGTCATAGTGTTTGCACTGTTTTATCGTTTTTGGTTTTTGCGATGTCCTGAGCGTGTTATTGTGCTAGACCCTACCGCCATGGTGAGTCCTGCGAATGGAGAGATTGTGAGTATCACGCAGTTTAACCAAGAATGGATAAATGTAACGAAAGAAAAATTTGGAGTTATCCACTTGTGGACAAATGATGTGGATACAGCAGGCTATATTGTTTCTATCCAAATGAATCCAACCCACGTACACTATCAGCGAATGCCAGTAGATGGAAAAATACTTAGTCACAAACACACAGATGGAAGTTTTAATAACGCCATTCTTATGAGCAATGATTTAGGCATTCGTTTTGAAAATGAGCATAATGAAATATTGATTGAAGATGCAAATGGGAAAAAAATAAAAGTAGTACAGATTGCAGGTTTCTTAGCTCGAAGAATTGTTGATTTTGTAAAGCCTGTAGAACAAAAGAAAAAAGGGGATTTAATTGGCTTGATAAAATTGGGATCGCAAATTACGGTTGTTCTTCCACAAGGATATACACCCAATGTGACAATAGGACAAACCGTTATTGATGGAGAAACGATTTTAGCCAAAATAAACCCATGATTCGTTTAGTTTTATGTAGCGTCTTATTTCTATTTCTACTATCTTCTTGTAGTAAACAAACGCTACATGCTGTAATTTATAATAAGCCAGGAATTTATGAATATCGTCATTTTCCATACCATGTAGTAAAAGCTCAAAAGCCACAACCACACGATGTTTCAAGACTAGGTGTATATAAAATAAAAAATTCGGAAGATATTGCTAAAAAACTGAAGCATACTGGATCTACAGCTTTTATGGTTTTTAAAAAAGATAGTTTGATAGCTATATGGTCACCAAACCAAAAGAAAGAAATAAAAAGGTCAAATCCTTTTTCAGCTACAAAGTCGGTCGTTAATATTTTGATAGGAATAGCCATAAAAGAAGGAAAAATAAAAAGCATAGAAGATCCTGTGGCCTTGTATTATCCACCATTTCGAAAGCAAGGAATGGATACAATCAAGATAAAGCACTTTATGCAAATGAGCTCTGGAGTAAGTTATCATGATAATGCACAGCTCCATGGACAGCTATCAATGTTGTTTTATGGAAATGATGTGAAAGGTCTTGTCGATAGTTTACATTCAGAACTATCTCCTGCATCTCGATTCGAATACAAAAATATAGATCCGCAGGTACTTACCTTGATGCTTCGAGAAATTACAGGAATACCTGTATCTGAATATGCCTCTCAAAAACTGTGGTCAAAAATAGGTGCAGAAAATGATGCTCGATGGACTATTGATAAAAAGGAAAATGGCGATGAACGGTCTTACTGCTGTATGAATACAACCGCAGCAGATTTAGTGCGCATAGGACTTTTGTATAGTCATCTTGGAAATTGGAAAGGAGAACAAATTGTTGACACCGCCTACGTAAGGCAATCTATCGTGCCACATGGAAACCCAGACAAAAGAGGAAATCCAACAACAGATTATGGATTATTGTGGTGGGCAAGAAATGTAGATGGAGGGGGCGATTATACAGCCGATGGTATGTTTGGACAATATGTAGCGGTGTTATCAAAAGAAAATATCGTTTTTGTGCGCTTTGGAAAAAGAGACAATTCTCGCGATTTTAGAAAAAAAGACAGTGGAAAAATTCCCGCTCTCTATCAGTATTTGGTAAGAGCAGTCAGACAACAATGGGCTAAATAAGTCAAAATAAAAAGTATTTTTAAGTACAAAATAGCCATGAAAAATTTCGGAAGTATTCCTCTTTTCTTTTTTGGTTTTCTTATTATTTCAGAAAGCTTCATCCTCCCATTCACAGCACGATTCGGAGATATAAATACACTTAGTATTCTTTATTTTTTGACTGGCCTACTTATCGCTATTCTACCTTTAATTTTTAAAAACCCAATACACAAAATTTCAACAAAAAAAGTAAGCACACTTTTATCAATGGTCTTGCTTTTTATACTCAGTTTTTCATCATTCCATTTTATAATTAAGATAATAGACTCGCCTATTAATCCCAATCTGGGAGATATGCTGCCCGTTATAAAAATTATGAACGAACGATTTTTGCGAGGAGAACTTCCTAATAATATTATGTACGAACTCTGGGGTGGAGCACAAGCCGTATATTTACCCATGATGTGGTTACCATATTTACCAGCCATAATTTTTGACTTTGATATGCGCTATGTCTCACTTTTCCTTTTTGTGGCAGGAGTTGTCTCTCTTTTTTTTATAAAAAATAAAGAAAGAAATATGATAGGAAGTTTTGTTTTTTTGATAGCTATAGCAACGATATTGGCCGCCACATATAGGTATTACTCTTATACATTTGTGTATTGTCAGGAAGGCGTAGTTATGTTTTACTATATACTTTTGAGCTTAAGCATGCTTTATTTTAGAAATCCTTTTTTTTCGGCTGCAGCTATTACCTTTTGTCTATTGAGTAGGTATTCGTTTTTGCCCTGGATGCTATTTTATTTTGTTTGGATGTTCTTTTTCAAAAACGAAAAAAAGTGGACAATCTATACAGGTAGCTTAGTCTTTCTATTTTCTTTATCCATTATGTTTTTCACTAAAGCTATTTATAATTACGAGGTGTTTTTAAATACAGAAAAGACATACATGGTAGCTTTTTCGGATAGTAATAGAGCGCTCATGATGCAAAGTTTCATAAACGAAGGAATAGGTCTAGCCAAGTTTTTTTATCACGGTAATTTCAAAACCTATATGTTGATTTTTAAGTTGGCGTATTTGTTTTCTCCATTTCTTTTTTTTGCTGTTTTCTACAAAAAAATCACCAAGCAAAACGAAACACTTTTCCTACTCTGTTGTCTTAAATTTTCATTACTCATTTTTTATAACTTTTTCCTTCAGCCGCATCATTATCTATTTTATGTCTCAAATATTATTTCCTTTTCGATTTTGGTAGCTTATAGCCGTATCAAAACGGAAGAGGAGAAGCAGAATTTAATATATTAAAAGAAAGAAGGTTTTTATCTAGGTTCAGATTTAGCTCTGCGCTCTACCTCATGGTTATATATAGCAGCAAAAATATTTTCTAAAAAAGGAAATCCAGTGCTAGCATATTCATACTTGCCATCGTTTAATGTTTCATTTTTATTTACATAAATAGAAGCCGTTAAAAAAAACTCAATACCGTTTTCTATATCTTTAAAATACATACAGTCTGACAAAAATCCATACGCTTGACCTACTTTGTTATAAAGATGAAACCTTGAAGGAATAACTGTTTGGGAAGAGTCTGCACGCCAAAAATACTTCATGTAACTATCGGGATATTTTTTTTCGTCAAAGTCTGTCATACTGAGCGAACGAGGATATTGACTAAGCGTATTTTTCAAAAACAAAAAATCGCTGCTTCGCAGCTTTAGTTGAGTGCTATCTTCAAAAACGACCCACTGCATCAACTGATGCAAGTCAGATAAACGGACATAATTATAATCCGAAAAATCAAAAGGATGTTGCTTTAATTTTCCATCGAGAAACCCACGACCTACACGAGAATTTAATTTACCAGCATACGCATGCACAAAATCAAAATTCATAGCCATCTGCTCCATTTTTATAGACCCAGATTCGTCAAAAAAGGTTATCCCATTTGCCTTACTATTTTCTGCCAAGTCACATTTAGCAAATCGCCTACACACTACCGCATCTTTAAATCTTAGCCGTTCAAACCGTTGAGCAAACTCTATTGGAGTCACAAAATCGTAGATAGGGTTAAACGCATTGTTGTCGCTTATGACCAACAAGTTTTTTAGTAAAAACGAAAAATTTCGAGGCGACTTATTTTTCCATAGGTTTTCCTTTGTCAGATTTGCACAAGCCGTATTGTTTATATCAAATGAATCCGACAGCGAAATACCATATTTGGCCAATCGATTAAATTTTTCTAAACAAAATACAGCAGCCGGAAATTTGACAAGACTAGCAGCATAATAGTAGTACTTGTCTGCATCAAAAGTATATGTTTTTGTAATAGGCGTTCCATTGGCCGTACGGTCTATTTGGGTATAAGCGATTTGGAGGCGGTATTCTTTTTTACGGTCTATGATACTATCAAAAGAGGAAGCATTTTTTTCAAATAACTGCTCAAACGAAAAATCCGCTTGCGAAAACAAGCAACTATTTATGGTAGTTAAAAAACACCCCAAAATCAAACGCCAACTCATTTTCTAAAATAGAAAAAAAGAAGAAACTATTTTCGAGTAAATTTCATCAAGTTTTGCGTGTTTTGATCACCCCAGTGATAACCAAGCGAAAAAGGTATCTTTTGAATCGATAAACTATCTTTTACATAAGCCGCCTTCAAGTCTTCTTGCCACACGCCCGAAAAATCTGACACGGGTTTTACATAATTGCCAAACAGCTTAATAGTCCATTTAGTACTGTCAAGATAGCGAAGCGCAACCCCAGTGTCGTCTTGTAAGATAGATTTGCTTTTTGCTAAACAGATTTTTCGAATAATGTCAAACGAAGGATAGTTCATTAGATACGAAGCAGACTTCACATAAGTATAAAACTCGGGCAACGCATTGAGATAGTTTTGTAGCGCAATGTTTTCTTTAAAACTCTTCATTCCACCAAAAGGATCATCACAAAGATTGGTGCGGAAATACAACACTTTGCGCAGAAGGTTTTCGCCTTTTTTTGTAAAATATATTTCGACCAAATCATTTACTCTTCTACCACAAGAGTCAAACGACAAGGTCGAAAATGAACCATCGTCATTGAGGTGCTTGTATTGTACATCCTTGATTTCAAAACCAGAGCGCACCAAAAACACAGAAGCTAATGGCACAAAACCGTTCACGCTATTGCTTACATCCTTGAGCATTTTGCGAGTAATAAAATAACTCTTCCCAAAAATATCTTCGAGTGAGGAGGTTACCGAGCTGAGATATTGCATCGCCTTAGCGGTATCCATTTTTTCGAGCATAGGTAGCGAGCCGTATTTTTCGAGTGCTATCAAAATATATTGATCTGCATTTGGATAAAACTGTACACAATGCAGTATGTCTGGGCCGCTAAATGGATAAAAAACCGTTTTCGCAGCTTGCTCTTCCTTTAGCTCTGTCTGCGCCCAATTTCTCATCTTACTCAAACGAGCCATTTCCATATTTTCAAAGCCTCTATTGAGCGAATCCGAAAAAAGACGATACGCATCATTTTGAATAATACTAGGGTTTATCTTTTTATCAGCAACGGTAGCCAAGCCAGCGAGATACAACGCTGTTTGCTGATAGGCATTATCCTCATTCACCGTAGCCGTCACTATGGAGGCTGAGGTATCTATCGAGCTAGGAGTAGCTTCCGAATTTTGCTTGTTTTTGGGTGTAGTGTTTCTACAACCGAAAAGGAGAAGGGAAAAAAGAAAAAACGAATAAATGCGCATGCAAATTTTTTTAGGAATGCAAAGCTATAAATCTTTTGACCTAAACAAGAAAATACCAATTATACCGCTGGCTTATTTACCCTTTTATGGCTCACTAGCCAAAAGATAGCTCCTAGTGCTACCACGCCTAGCCCAATGAGCGATTCAGCCGTTTTTTGCGTAAAAACGAAATACAAAAACCAACAATTAATTGCCACATAGATAGCTGGGGTGAAAGGATAGCCCCAGGTTTTGTAAGGACGAGCTAGGTCTGGGTATTTTTTTCTATGAAAAAAAACGCCCAGTACGGTAAGTGTCGAAAAGAGCGACAACGTAAATGAAATATAGGTGATGATAGTGTCGAATGTAGAAGAAAAAAGCAATATCGAAGCGATAGCAGACTGGCTGATGATGGCTACCACAGGAATGCCGTGTTTGTTTTTGTGAGAAACTATTTTAAAAATTGGATAATCTTCGCCAATGGCGTTTATCACTCGTGGCCCTACGATAATCATCGAGCTGATAGTCGAAACAAGCAAAAGCGAAATCATCAACGAGACCAACTTGCTACCACCAGCGCCAAAAATATATTTGGCAGAAACAAAGGCCACTTCGGGCACTCCACGCATTTCATTTAATGGAGCTGTTTTCAAAAAAATAAAATTGAGACCAATGTAGAGCAATGCTACCAACAAGGTACCTCCCAAAATCGAAATGGGAATATTGCGCTCCGGTTTATACATCTCGCCCGCTATATACGAAGAAGCATTCCAGCCAGAGTAGGCGTATGACACATATACCAGCGACACCGCAAAAGACGGCTGCATCATATCATGCCAAGTAGCCGCAGTAGGTAAAATTGAAAAATCAAGCTGCGTAGTAGCAAATGCACCTACCAAGATAAAAACCAATATTAAGCCTATTTTGATACTCGTAGCATAGCGTTGAAATCCCCCACCGATCTGGTGATTAGTAGATTGTACTATCGTTATGAGTATGATTACGATAAATCCAATCCACTGTGCTGGCAAACTAGGATTAATCGTGTTTAAGTACTTGCCTAATGCCCAGGCGGCTGCCGCAATGGGAGCCGCAAAACCAATGGTTGCAGACACCCAGCCCGACAAAAAACCTAAAAAAGGATGAAATGTTTCGCTCAAAAATCGATACTCGCCACCCGACTTAGGTATAGCCGCCCCCAATTCGCTATATGCAAAAGAACCAAGTATAGCCACCACACCTCCTATAACCCATAAACTCAAAATAGCCGCTATATCGCTTGTGCCAAACAATTGAAACCCCAGACTAGTAAAGACACCAGTTCCCACCATATTGGCTATCACAATTGACAGCGCAGTATAAAGACCTATTTTATGTTTCATAAAAAAATTGAAGTCGGAAAGATAGGAGAAATCAGCAAAAGAAAATTTAGGCGTTTTTTAAATAAAATGGGAGACCCAAAAAGGCCTTTTTGAGCGGAAATTATACCTTTTTGTTTTTATGCTGATAATACTGATCCAATACATTATAAAACTCCTCTCCGTATTTTCTAATGAGGGCCGTTTTTACAAATTTATATACGGGCACTTTTAGCTTATTGCCATTTTTGCAAGCTGCTTTACAAATATTCCATCGCTCATAGTTCACCGCCTCAAAGTCTCGTTTTTTAGTTATTCTCACGGGATACAAGTGGCACGAAACGGGTTTTTGAAATTCCACTTTACCATCTAAAAAAGCTTTTTCGATACCGCAGACCGCCACACCATTATCATAGTTTACATATGCACAGGGGCCATTTTTTATAAGCGGGGTTTTGTGTTTCTGGTCCTCTTCCTCCCACATGTACTTTTCTTTTTCTAGTACGGCTATTCCATCAGTGGTGAGATAGGGTTTTACCGTCTCGTATATAGTATCTAAAATCGGCAATTCGCTTTCTTCGAGAGGAGCACCGGTATCGCCTTCTACGCAGCAAGCACCCTTGCAGGCCGCAAGATCACACACGAAATTTTCATCTAACAAATCATCGCTTACCAACTTATCATCTATGGCTATCATAAATCAAAAGTAGTTTTTTTGATTCAAAAAGTAGGATACTATTTTATCATCATCTGCTGAGTAGCCACCGTTTTAGAACTAGACTTCAATACCGCAAAATAGACACCAGCTGCTAAGCTTGTGTTTGTATAGTTCACGGAAAATTGATTTTGATTAAAAACAAGTGTATCTACCACTCTACCTAAGGCATCTACAATCACAATGTTCCAATCGTTTGTTTTTTGAAAATCTTTGCTCAGTTCAAATCGAGTATTTTCTGTCATCGGATTTGGCGAAATTGTGAATCCGTAATGCTTATTTGCTAGCGGATTTATGCCTGTGCTATTTTCTTCAAACAAAATCAAAAAACGATTCCAATCATCCAATTTTAGTGCGCTAAAAGAATATGAATTTTGTTGTTTTAAGTCGGTCAACGTATTCGTTTTTAAGTCAAGAAGATGAATGTTTTGTAGAGGAGAAAAAGAATTTATACCGTCAAAATGAAGTGTAAAAGTACCCTCTTTTCCTGGTTCAAATCCAAGCGGTATTTGATTGGTTTCAATCACATTGTTAAAAGTATTTATCGAAAAATGCGAAAGCCCATCGCCAGTATAGAGAGTCGGCTGACCGAGTTTACTATGAAATTTATTGGCATCATATAGTGGGTCAAAATTAGCGGTAGCCTCGGTGTTGAAACCTATCTCGGTCTTATCCTTAAAACCGTTGCCAGATACAGCAATGAAAAGCGAATGATCGTTCGTTTTTTTATAAAATGAAATAGGCGAGATAGGCGTATTGATACATTCATTTTTGGTTACCGCAAAATGCGTATTGCCAGGCGTTGTTTTGTGCACAAAAAACCCTTGAAAAGGCGCTATCACTGCATTGGTTCCCATCATCACGCTTTGATAAGTGCCTTGATAAGGCCCCGATGTTTGCCATATATTCACTTGTGCGTCAAGCGCAGATTTGGGTTGTAAATTGACGATAGATAGATACGGATTACCTACCAAGTTCCACCCAGCTGATTGCGGACGACCTTGTGCGGTAGTATGACTTGCCCAATTTGTATTGGTCACAGATGAAAAAGCAAAACTATCGAGTTGATTTGGATCTCCCGATATGGTCAATTTTTGATTACCATTGAGATATGCAGAATACCCTCTTGAATTTTCGGTATTGCCCGAGGTCACTACTTCCCAACTTTTGAGCGAGCAGCCAGCGCCATTATTTTCATGGTTTCGAAAAACACGGCCATAAGGCGAGCCCGCCAATAGCGAATCTTCATTGCAATCGAGTGTAGGTATCACAAAACCAGCTGTGCCACTAGCACCCAAGAGCGAAAAAGGCGGGTTATTTACGGGCATACTCACAAAGTGTTGATTATTGCCCGCTACAGGCACATACCGTTGTGCTTGAATATTGCCTAGGATACGACCCGTATTGGAGGCCGAAAAATCAATAGTAGCGCAGTGGTTAGCGGAGTCACTCAAAAAACGAAGCGTGCCGTTACTCGTGTTTAGGTTGCCCGATTGTAAAATCAATCTATCGTGTATTTCGGTTGTACCGTTGATGTTAGCGCCAAAATCATTTTTTAATAAAAGCGTATCGACTCTCAAGGCTCCGCTTATGTTTTGCGCAGCAGAGCCATTCAAAACTATTTTTCCATTCTTTGCAAAAGCAGTAGCACTTCCACCTTGGATATTTTTGCAAACAAAAAGTTGCTTATTGTTTTCAATGGAGAGATTTGCATTATTATTTAGCGTCAAATTTCCTACTTGTATATCGCCATGAAGAATAGAGGGGCTAAATGGCGTAGCTGATGGGATCGTTACATTCGCATCGCAGGTATTTGGTCCACAACACACTGGATTTGGCGTCCAGTTTAGAGGTTCATTCCAGTCTATAGACTTTACACCATTCCAAACATACGTATAGCTACATCCACCTGTGTCAATATTAGCAGTAGGGTTGTAATTGGCCGCCAGTGGGTCTTTGCACCCTAGAGTAGCCATAGTTAAAGTAGCAAAAGCATTTACTTTGCCATATCCCCAACGCACACTAGGTACAGCACCAGTATAAGTATCGGTTTTAGCAAAAAGTTCGATAGCTTGTTGTACTTCATGATAACTTGCGGTAGGTCGCTTTTCGAGATAGAGTGCTACCACACCCGCCACTACAGGCGAAGCCATTGAGGTACCACCATTTCTATTGTGTTTACCACCAATTCCGATTTTTAGCCGATTAGAAGGAGTGCCTTTAAGTAAGGTTATAATCACCGAATCTCCTGTGCTTATGGTAGTGTTGCCAGGAGCAGAGATATTTGGTTTTTGTCGTCCATCGCGTGTAGGGCCTATACTCGAATTGACGATGATGTCTTGCGGTGTTTCGCCAGCGGGCACTCTATTTACACCATCTATATCTACATAGTAGGTTCTGTTTGAGTAATTCGCTACGGTGATTACGCTGCTTGAATTTTGCCATGAGGAAACTAAAGTCTTGAGCGTATCTGGAAAACGATAATTAGCAGAGCTAAAACTGCCCGGTAGAGGGCTGGTCAAAATATTGGAAGTAAAATTAATCACAGCTTGATTTGCCCAAAGGTCAAAGCGGCCACTGCCTTTGGTTTGCAATCGCCAAAGATGAGAGGACGTAGTGGGTTTTATCAAAAACTCAATGTGGTATGTACCCCCTTCGAGTGTGGCGTAAATAGTGTAGTTACCCAATTTTGTAGCACCGTTAAAAAGCGAATCGTCTATAGACACGGTAGTGCCTTGAGCAGGGTTAAAATCAGTGAGTATATTGTAGTATTTTGTTCTTTTCAAAAATGCGGGCGTGTTGTTGTCGCAGCCTATAGCAAAAAGCGCATTTGTAAATAGCGCAGTATCTGCCCACAAATCAAAATAGGCATGCTGGAATGATGCATTGTAGGCAAACCAAGTAAAAAGAGAATCAGTAGCGCTTAGATTGTAGCCAAGGTGCATTTTTCGATTGCCCACATTGCCCGCGGCCGCTACTAGAGAGCGACCTTTTTTAGCACAGACCAGATGTTCGATAGCCTGACTAGCTAGGTCCTTTGCATCGCGCGAACCGTAGTAGGTGCCTATACTAGTGTTTATTACACAAGGCATACCCAAAGCATCGGCTTTTTTATAAATATAATCTACTGCATCGGCCACATTTTGTAAAAAATCTGAAGAATTGTAATCCATACTTACCACTACGATGTTAGCCTCGCTAGCTATACCTTTGTATTGTGCTTGAAGTGTGGGAGTGGTAGCACCAAGACCATTGCCAGCGGCTATGCCAGCCACGTTGGTTCCATGACCTTGGTCGCTAGTAGGCGCTAGGTGAGTACAACTACCTGCATTGATAGCGGATGAATCCCATTCTGCTCCATAATTGTATGGTTGAGGGGCAGTACCTACCTTAGCTTGATCCCAGATATAGCGAATACGGGTACTGCCATTCGATTTTCGAAAGTCGCCATGTTGAAAAAAGATGCCCCCATCAATGATACCCACCACTACATTTTTGCCAGTGTAAGCTTGAGTAAGTGGCGATGCGCCAGCGTGTACCTTGTCCACATTAGCGTTTACTCTGCTGGTATCTATCAGAGGTGTGCCCTCAGCAAAACTATTTTCGATACGAATCACCGCATTTTCTTTGGCAAAAGAAATCAGTTGATTGTGCGGTATAGCAACAGAGCAAATATTTTTTGTCGCAAATTTAAACACACCCTTATGCCGAATCGTTATTTCCTTTATTTCATCAGGTTTGCCCATTACCAGCAATGGCTGTAAAGTGGAGCTTTCGGAGAGTGCGGTGTTTTTTAATTTTTGTTGTAAGTGAAAACCGAGCTTAGAAGAAGACTGTGCAAAAATTTGAAAAGTAAACCCCAGTAGCAAGGAATAAAAGAATAAATGCTTTTTCATGTATGCTTATTTGGGTGAAATAGAGTCAAATTGTTTTCTTTCAAAAATAGTACCTATTTTAGAATAATTCTTAAAGAAAGCTAGCGCAGCTAAAAACAGGCTAGCATATTTATAAATTTAATCAAAAAAAATGACCAAACATCTTATTGTGCTATTCACTTTTGTGTTTTTGTATTCAGCAAAGGCGCAGTCATCGCTTTCTAAACCTACTGTAGGTACAGAACCTACGCTCAAATCGTTGCTAGACGAGAAAAAGGCAAAGTTTGAAGCAAGCGCTACCGAGGAACAAAAAAAGATTTATGCGGCAGGCATAAATGATATAATTGAAAAGGGGACACTCAAAAAAGCGAAAAAAGTAGGCGAAGAAGCCCCCGATTTCGCACTTACAGATGCTACAGGCAAAACTATTTCGCTCAAAAAACTATTAGCCCAAGGGCCTGTGGTGCTGACTTGGTATAGAGGTGGCTGGTGTCCATACTGCAATATCACCTTGAATCGGATGAAAACGGAGATGCCCAAATTTAAAGAGGCAGGGGCTAGTTTTGTAGTACTCACACCAGAGCTACCCGACAAATCGCTCACAACAAAAGAAAAAATAGGATTAGAATTTACGGTCTTGTCAGATGTAGGAAATGAAGTGGCTAAAACGTATGGTATCGTTTTTAGACTGACTGAAGCAGTAGCCGAATCATATCAAAATAGTTTTGATCTGCATACATATAATGGCGATGAAACAAATGAGCTACCCTTGGCGGCTACTTATGTGATAGACCCAAAAGGCATCATCCGCTATGCTTTTGTGCGAGCCGATTATAGAGAGCGAGCAGAGCCTGCTGATATTTTAGAGGCCTTGCGAAAATTGAAATAGTATTTTTTTGGTATAAACTTTTCCAAAGTTCTAAAACTTCGGGAAAGTTATTTAGAAAGCTAATTTTTTTTTCTGCTGTATGATTTAAGATAAAAACGTATTTTGGCTTTTAGCATGAAATCATTTTACCCTCTCGCTTTTTGTTTACTTTTTCTTTTGCAGGCATGTGGAGGCGATAGCTCCCAAACCCAACTGCCCAAACGCACTTCCAAAGGTAATGTGAAATGTGGGGGAGTGATGCGGGTCAATGAAACGGAATACTTTCGTTCGCTCTATCCGCAAAACATTACCGAAGTAGTCGGTCACCGAATCACCAATCAGTTGTATGAGGGATTAGTTTCTCTAAACACCGAAGACCTAAGTATCACGCCTTGCTTGGCTACCCGATGGGAAATTTTGGACTCAGCCAAGCGCTTTGTTTTTCATCTCCGCACCGATGTTTTTTTTCACGACAATGCTTGTTTCCCAAATGGAAAAGGAAGGAAAATGACAGCCCAAGATGTGCAGTACTGCTTCGATAGACTGTGTACACCCGATGCTTCTAATCAAGGTTTTTGGTTGTTTAAAGACATGGTTTCGGGTGCCAATTTTTATTATGATAGCCTCACTGCTGCTACCCGAAAAGATAAGCATGTAGCTGGTTTGGAGGTGATAGATGATAGCACTTTTAGCATCACACTCAATAGACCTTTTGCAGGATTTTTGTATCGCTTAGCGATGCCGTTTACAGCCGTTTTTCCGCACGAAGCAGTAGAGAAATATGGTACTGATATGCGTGAAGTAGCCGTAGGCACGGGCCCTTTTCGACTCAAAAAAGTATTGCCTGATGTAGGGGTGTTTATGGTCAGAAATGAACACTATTGGGGCATAGATTCCTTTGGCAATCAGCTACCGTATTTAGATGGTGTGAAAGTGACTTTCATCAAAGAAGAAAAGGTGGAGATGCTCGAATTTAAGAAGGGAAATTTAGAACTAAAATATCGGCTACCGATAGATATGGTGCAAGAAATCATTGACAGCAATGCCCAGCTACTGCCTGCTTACAGCCAGTTTGTGTTGCAAAATGTGAAAGAATTGTCTTCGCAATATTATGGATTTTTGACCATCGACCCCCTGATGAAAGATGTGCATATCCGAAGAGCGTTTAACTATGCCATCGACCGGGATAAACTCGTAAAATACACCCTCAAAAACGAAGGGACGCCCAACAATTTTGGGATAGTACCCAAAGGACTACCGGGCTATGATCATAGCCAACTCAAGGGCTATACCTTTGACCCAGCTCGGGCGCAAAAAGAAATGGCGATGGCGGGCTTTCCTCAAGGAAAAAATTTCCCGAAAATAACGCTGCAAATCAATAGCGGTGGCGGGCGAAATGAAAAAGTGGCAGAGGCTATCACCACCATGCTACACGATAATCTGGGCATAGACGTAACCATCGCGCAATCGCTTTGGGCGCAACACACCGAAAATTTGGAGTCGGGAAAGTTTCAATTTTGGCGATTGGGTTGGGTGGCTGACTACCCCGATGCCGAAAACTTCTTGAATCTTTTTTATGGACAGCATGTGCCACCATCACCTACAGATAAGGCATACATCAATTCGTTTCGCTACAAGAACCCAGCCTATGATAGATTATTTGAAGATGCGCTCGCTACAGCTGATGAAGCCGCTCGAAACAAAAAGTATCTCCAACTCGATCAACTCTTGATAGATGATGCACCTGTGCTATTTATCTTTTTTAATCTCAATCGAAGACTAGTACAACCGTATGTAAAAAACATGCCTGCCAATAGTATGGAGTATCGGTTGTATAGGGAGGTATGGTTTGATAGGTGATTAAAACTTTTCCAAAGTTTCTGAACTTTGGAAAAGATAAGCAACGAAACAAAACCCTCAAGGGTTTCTGAAACCCTTGAGGGTTTGAAATCACTTTTGATGTTTAGATTTTCTTAAGTAGTGGGATAAATATCCCTTTTTTTTAACTTCGAGTAGCGCTTCGCTAACAACTCGAAGAGGTAAGATCTATTATAAACTTATGGGAAATAGGAATAAATCATCACAAAATGGAGTAGAATTTAACAAGATATTATTTGAGGATCCTGAGTTTGGAGGAAACAATTTATTTGGGTAAATAAATATAAGATAGTATTTTAGAAAATTATTAAGTGTGATAAAACATTACTGAGAGAATGGAATTCGGAGTTAAAAGCTATAAGGATTTATTAGAGTTTATTTCATACATATTCACGAGCCTATCCTTAATTGGAATATTGGTTGCATATATTTTTTCAAAAAAGCAAATACATTTTACTGTAATGCAAAAATGCATTTCTGACTTTAGAGAGATTTCAAGGCAAAAAGGCAGTTTTGATAAAGAAATTTTATCCCAATATTTCGAACTTGTTAATGAAGAGTTTTTTTACACAGAAAATAATTATTTGCCAATTAAAGTTGCAATAGAGTGGGTTGATGGAATGATTGACTATTTACCATTCTTTGATAAAAAAGGAGAATTTCTAAAAGATCAAAATTGGAACAGATTGGATTATAGTGAAACAATTCAAATCTTAAATAGTTATCCCCGTGTTTATGAATCTTTAAAACTGAAATTTAATGTTGACTTTAATAGTATCTATTTAGAAATTACGAATGAGATTGATCTACAAAAAAGAAAACTCGAGAGGGATAAATTGATTTATGCAATAATTGTAAACTTGAACATTGGTTTTTGTACAAAATTGAGACTAAAAAAGTTGATATCTAGTCGTTGAGTCTTTTCCTATGGTTTTTCTTTTCACTAACCATAAGTAACCCCCCCCACTCGTCCTCTTTTAGCGAAGCGCAACGAGGATGCTCAATTTCTTTTTGTTTGCAATAAATTAAAGACCACTCAAGTGAACTGGAAGTAAAATAAACTGGATTTTAAATCTTGATAAATCTAAATTTCAAGATGCCATGCTGAACATTTCCCCTTTCTGTCCGCAGTCTGAAGAAAAGCCACTGGCAGGGGACTACGGATTTTTGAACAAAAATATTCTTGTTTCCATTTTTTTAATTCCATAGTCGCCATCCTCAATCCTACCGTCAGACTTCGGAAAGTAGGATATGAAACTAGTGTAAAATAACGTTGTATGCAAAAAAATAAATGGATTTTTATTTGGTTTTAAGATAGCACCTTATATCTTGAGTTGTATCAAACAAAAACAGTAAATTGAAGAATTCAAAATCCACTTTTCTACTTATCTTTATCATTAGTGGTATCACTTTGCACCTCTCTGCTCAGTCTGTTGCTAAAATCAAACCGGAGTCTTTCTTTGGGTTGATAGAGCAAAAACAAGACTCCAATACCGTGCTCATCAATTTTTGGGCTACTTGGTGCAAGCCTTGTGTAGAGGAGTTGCCGTATTTTATGCAATTAGATAGCGTACTTGGGGATAAAAGTCCTGAACTTATTTTACTCTCTTTTGATAGTCCATCTAATCCAGAAAGAGTAGAGAAATTTATCCAAAAAAGAGGCTGGAAGGGTACTCGATATTTATTAGACGCAACCGATTTAGATTATTTTATCAATAAAATAAATCCCTCTTGGCAGGGAAACATTCCCTACACTATTTTGTTAGCAAAAGACAAAAGACTTGACCACTCAGATTCTTTTTATTCTCTTCAAGAACTCATTGATTTTGTAAACCTCAAAAAACCACTAAAATGAAATTGAAAAAATTATTTATTGCGCTCAGCTCAGTAGCTATTTTAGCACTACTTTCATTCACTTTCAAAGTTTCTGGGTATGACCCTGGTGCTGAAGCTTCAGATTTCAAACTCAAAAACATCGACAATAAAATGGTTAGCCTAGCTGACTTTAAAGATGCCAAAGGCTTTGTGGTGGTGTTTACCTGCAATCACTGTCCTTTTGCTATCAAATATGAAGACAGACTAAACGCCTTAGATGCTAAATACAAAAAACTAGGCTATCCAGTAATCGCTATCAATCCTAACGATGTAGTTCAATACCCCGAAGATGGATTTGATGAAATGCAAAAAAGAGCGAAAGAAAAGGGGTTTACATTTCCTTATCTCATAGATGAAACGCAAGAAGTAGCAAAAGCATATGGCGCATTGAAAACACCACATGTTTATATTCTTCAAAAAGAGAATAAAAAACTATCGGTGAAGTATGTAGGAGCTATAGATGACAACTACGATGATGCAACAAAAGTAACGAAGCGTTATGCTGAAAATGCGCTAGATGAGTTGGTAGCGGGAAAGGATGTAACACTTGTTCTCACTAAGGCTGTAGGCTGCTCTGTGAAGTGGAAAAAATAATATCGGCTACTTTTTTCGCCCGTGCTCAAGTAAATATTCTGGAGTAACGTTTTGCTAAAATAAGTGCGAGAGGAGCTTGAGCTAAATAAAAAAGCGACTAGATTTTTTGTCTAATCGCTTGGTTTTTAAGTGGTCCCACTTGGAATCGAACCAAGCACCTACTGATTATGAGTCAGTTGCTCTAACCGAATGAGCTATAGGACCTATACAGAAGCGCAAATATACACGCAAAACCGAAATCACGAAACATTTTTGCCTAAAATCAAAAGAGAGATGCATCCTTAAGTTTGTTTTTTTTGTCTTTTATATCACACCAATAGAAAATTATATTGATATTTAAGGTTCAATCGCACTCGACCCCATGCTAAAAAGACTCTATTTTATAGTTACCCTTTTCCTTTTGCCATGTAGGCTATGGGCTAGCGATGAGATGCTTTTTGTCAAAAATGAAGGGCAATGGACACCCGAAGTGCAATACAAAGCTGAACTTACTATTGGCTCGTTTATACTAGAAAAAGATAAACTTTCTTTTCTCCTACACAATTTGGGGCATACGCATAGTGAACGTGTAAAACAGAAAGAAAAAACACTAAATGCACACTTTTACAAGATAGGTTTTGTAGGCGCTAGTCCATCGGCTATCGTACCTACCGATATATCGGCTACTTATTTCAACTATTTTATAGGCAATGACAGCAAAAAATGGCGTAGCAACGTGAAAGCATATGCTGCTGCCACTTTCAAGGACTTGTATAATGGCATAGACCTACGGGTAAAAGGCAATAGCGAGGGTATCGTATATGATTTTGTGATACAGCCCGGTGCAGACCCTAATCAGCTGGTACAAAAATATGAGGGTATCGAAAAAATAACGCTTCGAAAAAACGAAATCAACTACAAAACTTCGGTCGGGGAGGTAATCGAAAAAAATATCGAAGCGTATCAATTTATCCAGGGTAAAAAAACGAGTGTAAAGTGTATGTTGAATAGCACTAGCGAACTTTCTTTTACTTATACTTTCCCAGATGGATATGACAAAAATGAAGTTTTAATTATAGACCCAACCATTGTATTTTCAACACACGTAGGCTCTACGGCAGATAGTTGGGGCTACACGGCTACCTATGATGCTGGTGGCAATATGTATTTGGGTGGATATGTAAATGCTACCGATGCAGGAACTAATTTTTACCCGACTACACCGGGGGCATTTCAAGCAACTTGGGGTGGAGGTACGGGCGGCAATACAGCACCAGGTAGTGGCAATGGTAATGGTATTGGCTTTTCATGCGATATGGGCATTACCAAACTCAACCCTAGCGGTACGGCACGTGTATATTCTACCTATATAGGCGGTAGAGACAATGAAGCTCCTAATTCCCTCATTGTAGATGCGCAAGGCAATTTGGGAATTTACGGAACCACCTATTCTTCTAATTTTCCTGTCACAGTAGGCGCTTACGATGCTACTTATAATGGCAGTGCTGATATAGTCGTCACGAAATTGAATGCTACAGGTACGGCACTCATTGGCTCTACCTACATGGGAGGCAGCGGTATGGATGGCATCAACTATAACCCCAGAGAGGAAACTCCAGGTAATTTGAAACAAAACTATGGCGACCAAAATAGAGGGGAAATAAATACAGATGCAAATGGCAACTTGTATGTAGCTAGTTGTACCTATTCGACTAATTTTCCTGTTTCACCAGGAGCATCTCAAGCCAGTAATGCTGGCGCACTGGATGGTTGCGTGTTTAAACTCAACAATGACTGTTCACAACTTATATACAGCACCTATATCGGTGGCAGTAGCGATGATGCCTGCTATTCGCTCAATCTCGATGTGAGTGGTGGACTCTATATAGCAGGAGGCACGATGAGTAGCAACTTTCCGACAAAGGCAGGCGCTTTAAACACAACCTACAAAGGCGGATTGTTTGATGGTTTTGTAGCATTGCTCAATCCTACTGGTACCGCCATTTTGAATAGCACATTTATAGGCACTAGCGGCAAAGATCAAGTTTATTTTGTGAAACAAGATGATGCAGGAGATGTGTATATAACAGGGCAAACCACAGGAGCTTATCCTGTGATAAATGCGGCCTACAGCAATCCGAATAGTGGGCAGTTTATCACCAAACTAAACCCTACATTGACTACGGTCATATACTCTACAGTATTTGGCGGAGGAGGCGGCAAAACGAATATTTCTCCTACAGCATTTTTGGTAGATACCTGTCAAAATGTGTATGTATCTGGCTGGGGTTGTAAAGCTAATTCGCAATTTGTAGCGTGGGGTTTTTTAGAAAATAGCTTGCAAAATGTGCCGATTACCAATGATGCGCTCCAAAAAACAACAGATGGCAACGATTTTTACTTTTTTGTATTGGCTAAAAATGCAACCACAGTGCTGTATGGATCTTATTTTGGCAAAGCGGGAGTAGATGAACATGTAGATGGGGGCACGAGTAGATTTGACAAACGAGGAGTGATGTATCAAGCGCTTTGTGCCAGTTGCGGTGGTGTGCTTATTACCCCTACTACAGCAGGTACAGTATCGCCAAATAGACCTGGAGCAAATTGCAATATTCTTGGGTTGAAAATAGAATTTAACTTAGGGGCTACGAGTGTAGCTGTCAATGCCTCACCTAGAGCTACAGGCTGTGTGCCCCTCACAGTGCAGTTTACGAGTGTATTGTACAATGTGCAAAATGTGTTGTGGGATTTTCGAGATGGTGCATTTTCATCGCTTACCAATCCAGTACATACCTTTACTGATACAGGAAGATACCTAGTAAAGCTTATAGGCACCGATCCAAACTCTTGTAATGTATCAGATACCGCTTATGTAGAAGTATGGGTGCGAGACGATAGTTTAGAGGCCAATTTTTTGCCCAATATTCAAATAGATTGTAAGCAAAACCAAGTAGCTATAGCCTCTACAGGAGGCAATGCCACGACCAAATATTTATGGACTTTGGGCGATGGAAACACCGCTACTACCCAAACGATCGCTCATGCGTATGCATCAAGTGGAAGCTATAATGTAAAGCTGGTCATGTCCGATTCTACAAGATGCAATCTGCGCGATTCCTTTGCTACGCAAATTTTTATTCCCCCTACAATTGATTTGGCTATTGTACCAAATGACACGCTAGGCTGTCCGCCATTGACCGTTATATTTGACAATACGACATCTTATACTTTTGGCGATTATAGCTGGTATTTTGGCGATGGCGATTCTTCTACGCTCCGAACCCCAACACATACCTATCAAAATACAGGTGTATATAATGCCGTAGTATATTGGTTTGACTCTACTACTTGCAATAAAAAAGATACCGCTCATTTTACCATCACAGTCATAGACTCTAGTGCCGATGCCAGTTTTGTGGTCAACAGACGATTTTTTAATTGCGACTCTGTGCAGGTCACTGTTTTCTCAAACTATGTAGGTGAAGATAGTGAACTCTGGATTTGGGGCGATGGTGCTACGAGCAATACTAACCCTGCTACTCATACTTACAAAGGCACTACATTCGATACGCTCAGGCATATCATCGTAGATTTAAAACAAATTTGCCACCCGATAGATACCCAAATTATCATTATCAGCTTAGCGCCATTGCAGACCGATATAGACATAAGTGACACTTTGGGTTGTGTGCCATTCACTACGACCTTTACAGGCGTTTCACCTTTAGCCACTACACGATATTTTTGGTTTTTTGGTGATGGTGATTCCGCTTCGGGTACTATGGTTACACATACTTTTGTAGATACAGGTACGTATCGAATTTTACAGGTATCTATAGATTCTAATGCTTGTGTGAATATAGATTCCAACTATGCTACGGTGGTCGTGATAGATGATTTTGTAATAGCATTATTTGATGTAAATACGATCAATGATTGCGATTCGGATTTGTATGTACAAATGGTAGATCAAAGTATCCATGCCGTGGAATATTTATGGGATTTTGGCGATGGCACAACTGCTTCTACAGCCCAAAACCCTGACCACCACTATTATCTACCTGGTACATATACTATCACACTGATAGTTACAGATACTACTCGCTGTCATCCTTTAGATACTATTAGTCGAATCGTAACACTTAAACCTAACGCTGTGGCAGATTTCACATTGGCCGATGTATGTGATGGTGCCGCTGTAAAGTTTACCAATACGAGCACACAAGCCAACGCCACTTATAGCTGGAGTTTTGGAGATAATACCTTTGATACGCTTACGAATCCTGTACACACCTATGGAACATCAGGCACTTACATCGTCAACTTGGCCATTCGTGATACCGCATCTTGCAATGTGGTAGATACTGTAGCAAAGCCCGTGATTGTTTATGCTCAACCTATAGCCAATTTTATTTTGACGCGCGACACCTACAAGTTTGAAGAAGATATCTATCTACAAAACACGAGTATCAATGCAAATACTTACAACTGGTCGTTTGGCGATGATAACACGAGTACAGATTTTTCGCCTACATATCAATATAAAAAGAGTATAGGTTGGCATCAAATCTGTTTAGAAGCCTATATTTTAAATGCGCCTTGTAGAGATACGATTTGCGACAGTGTGTTTATTTCATTCATTCCACTCATTGGTGTGCCCAATGCGTTTAGTCCCAACGGAGATGGCATCAACGATAGAGTTTTTGTGGAGGGCAGAGGGATTGTAGCATTAGAGTTTCGTATTTTCAATCGCTGGGGTCAGCAGGTATATTATAGCACTGACCAAAAAGAAGGCTGGGATGGCGTGTATAAAGGCGAACGACAAGAACTGGAAGTCTATACCTACCTAGTTCGTGCCCGATTTATCAATGAGGTGAGAAAGGAATTGAAGGGGAATATAACATTGTTGCGATGAGAAAGAGAATAGATGATGGAAAATGGAAAATGGGAAATGGAAAATGGATGATGGAAGGGTCTTTTCAATCTTCAATCTTCAATCCTCAATCCTCAATCCTCAAATTTGTATTCTTCCTAATTCTAAATTCTAAATTCTCAATCATCAATTACGCCCAAGACATTCATTTCACCCAGTTTTTCACTCAACCTATCTTGCTGGCTCCTTCGGCTACAGGCAATTTTCAAGGCAATATTCGCGGAGGTGTAAACTATAAATACCAATGGCCTTGGGCGACTAATCAGCAGACATTTAATTATCATTCGCAAAATGCCTTTGTTGATTTTGCTTTGTTGGAAAAAAAGGTGAAAAGAGGGTGGCTGGGTATCGGCCTCAATTTTCTAAATGATGCCGCTGGCGATGGGCGTTTACGCTATATGCGCTTTGGGGGCAGTGTGGCTTGGCATCAGGCTTTTGACCGAGAAAATAGATACGTACTATCTGCAGGTTTTCAGGCAAATTATATCACCAAAACGGTTGATTTCGAAAAGTTTTATTTCAACAATCAATGGGTAGATGATGCAGGGTTTGATCGAAGCTTGCCTACGCTAGAAAGTCCCAATACCAATACCATCAACGGTTTTGACATGGGATTTGGGCTAGGATTTGACGCAAGGATAAATGATAAAGTACGATTGGGTACTAGCTTTTCGATGTTGCATATCAATCGACCACAAGATCAGTTTTATGCTATATCAAACAATAAATTAGGCTATCGCTATATAGCGGTACTCAATGTTTCAGGTACATTGAATAGAAAAATTTCGTATCAGACAGATGCATATTTTACTTTTCAAAAAAAGGCGTGGGAGCTAGTACTCGGGGGAATGGTAGGTATCAAAACCAATGACCCATTGCGTCCTGAATCAAATTCTACTTTTTGGATAGGGAGTTATTTTAGAGTCAAAGATGCGTGGTCACCTATAGTAGGGTATAGCTACAAACAATGCCGACTTTTGATAAACTACGATGTGCTGTATTCAAAACTTTATCAAGTAGGGAGATTGAATGGCGGACTGGAAATTTCTTTGGTGCTCAGCACAGCATGGAAAGGCAGAAAACAAGAACAAAAATGGGCGTGCCCCGTGTTTTAATCAATAAGATGGTGTCGATATTTTTTTCTTTCCATTTGACAAAAAAAAGAGGATGTTAGACCTCTTTTTTATCTTATTCATTATGGCTACTATCCTGTTGGTAACCTTCTATCGGAAGCGCATGTATTTGCTTTTTAAATTGCAGATAAATAGATTCTTCTATAGACCATCCAAAAAGCAAAGAGAAGATATTGTAGCTTTTCTTGAGTTTGCTTCGCCTTACTTTGTAGCACTAAGCAAAGCGTTGAAAGAGAAATTTATTCATCGGTTTCATGTATTTGCTCGGTCAAAAAACTTCGCTTTTTTATATGAAGAGCCAGATAAAAAGCGGATTGTATTTACGGCTTGTAGTGAGATGACACGTATCACCTTTGGGTTTAACGATTATCTTTTAGCCGATTTTATAGAAATATATTTTCACCCTCAAGAGTATTATCTCAACGCCTTTGGAGCGCTAGCCCATGGCCATACATCTACAAGAGGAATTGTTACTCTTTCTACACCTAAAATGGAGGAAGGATTTAGAAATACTACCGATGGCAATAATCTTTTACTACATGAATTGGCACACGCACTTTTTATCCAAAAATCAAAAATCGATATTGATAAACGATATGCAAAAGGGTATCAAGATTGGAGAAATGCTGCGGTAAAATATATGCACCTTAGAGGCACAAATCAACCCGCTATTTTAAAAGTGTATGCTTACAGCAATATTGACGAGATGCTAGCGGTATCTACAGAGGTGTTTTTTGAACGTTCACAAGAGATGAAACAAAATATGCCCGAATTGTTTCTTTTGATGACTAAACTGTATAATCAAAATCCTATTGCAACCGATTCACCCGTTTTGGACAACTCTTTTTTAGGCTATTGACTAGAAGTACTAGCTGTTTTCAACACACACAAACAGAATTAACCGCTAAGGTAAATATAGTTCAAAAGTGCCCTGCGCTTGCAGTTGTTTTTGTCGATTTAAAACTCGAACGGCATATCGACCAGGAGATTCAAAATAGACCGTTTTCCAAGCATAAATCCAATCACTTTCTACGCTTTGGCTGAGCGATGAATAAAACGTTTCTACGCCATTTTTAGCAATACTACTCATTTCAAAATACAAACTGTCTGTTCCAAAGCCATGTGGATTTGATGCGAGCATACTCACTTTTTGAACGACACTATCTTGGCTACTAAAAAACTTGGTGTTTTGTAATACACACTCTCCATTTTGAAATACCGTAGCACAAAATCGAACGCTGGCTTGACCTTTGGCAATAAAAAATGAAAACAACAGTAGAGAACAGAATAGAAACTCTTTTTGCATAATAATGTAAGGTAGCGTTTTTATTGATATAAAACGTTTATTTTGTAACAAGAGCACTTCCCTATCGTTGGATACATAAATCTCTAAATTGCAGTGGAGAACGGGTACTGCTTTCTAAGCAATCAAACATTTTCTGACTAGTATATTTGGGAGCTACCCAACTACCGCCATTTACCTTATCTATTATCCCATTATTGGACTCCCATAAATCATCATCATAAATGTCCCAAAAAAACGAATGTCTTATGCACTCTTCCGATTTTTCAGCTGGAGAGGATCTTTCATTTTTCCTCATTTCTTGTGCTTATTTTATTAAGCAAACAGGTACAAAAAAACGCCATCTCCTTTAGGCTCTATCCAAAATTAACATACTTAAGTAGTCGCCTTTGCTTACTTTTGAAACATGCTACCCTTAGATGATTTATTGAAAGAAGTGAAATGGAAAACCTCGCGCTCTGGTGGCAAGGGTGGTCAAAACGTGAACAAAGTGGAAACAAAAGCAGAGCTCATCTGGGATGTGGCGGCTTCAATACTCTTTTCGGAAGAACAAAAAGCAAAAATATTCGAACGATTAGCTAGTCATATCAATAAAGGGTTATGTCTCTCTGTGACCGCAGAGGTCAATCGCTCACAACTCAAAAACAAAGAGCTAGCGACCAAAAAATTTCTACTGCTAGTCAAAAAAGCATTTACAGAAAAGAAAAAACGATTGGCTACTAAACCCAGCAAAGCGAGCAAAGAACGAAAACTAGGGGAGAAAAAAGTACGTGGCGAGATTAAACAAAGTCGCAAGCGAGTCACAAAAGAGGATTAAGCCTATTTTTTCTGTTTTTTCAGTGCATAAAAATCTATCTCAAAAGCCAATACGGGCAATATGCCTACCATGTATTTATAGCCTATGCCGTTGGTGTCTTTATCATAGAAAAGTCGCAACACATTTTTGTAATTTACAAAATTGGCTAGGTCGAGAGAAAGCAACCAAGAGTATTTTTTCTTGTTTTCGCGATAGGCAATACGCAAGTCTGGTCTGAAATAATCTTTAATTTTTTGCGTGTAAGCCTGACTTTGAATTTCGATTTGTTGATTGGCAGCAATGGATGCTGCGGCATTGATAGGCGTGTATCTAAACCCGCCAGAATACTGCAATCGAATGGTCATTTCGAGTGAGTTGTTTTTCTTAAAGTTGTATTGATAGCCACCCATCAAGGTCAAACCAAATGTATTGTCATACGCAGTAGAGAAGGTACGTCCATCAGGCAAGGTATAATTAGATTTAAACACCGTAGCGTTGAAAAGCATAAACCAATTTTTATCATAAATTTTTTCTAGCGAAACATCCATGCCATAGTTTATGCCTTTCCCTTTGCTGTATAGCGAATCTTGCGCATAGCCTTTTCTATTATTGAATAAAAAATAAGTGCTGCCTGCGGTTTTGCTAATGGGTAAATCGTACTGAAACTGGCCATATACTTCCGTTTTGAGTCGAAAGGTACCTAAAAAAGAATAGCTATAACTGCCTACGACATGATGGCTTTTTGGCATTTTCAAGTTTCTGTTTGGATAGTAAATCTGATTTGATGCATCGGTAAATTGGGTGAGATAATTGCCGATAGGCATCACCAAACTGTGCAAGCCATATGCCACCGAAATCGTATGTCCTTTGCCTAGCCATTGCTGGTAAGAAAAGCGGGGTTCGATTGAATAGGTGTTGTTCAACTCCAAGTAAGTAGCATGAATACCCGCTATCAAAGTGGCACTTTGCATAGGGCGAAACTTAGCCTGAAAGTAAGGCTGTAACGTACTCGTAACCCCTGTACTATTAAGCAATGTTTGATGAATCGAAATAGAATCTATGAGTTTAGTTTCATTGAATCGATAAAAAATAGCATCGCCAGCTATACCTGTTTTGAAACTCCATTTTGAAGATAATTTATAATTGAAACTCAAGTTTGCAGTTGCTCTGGTAGTCGTAAAACGAGTATAATAAATGTTGCCAAACTTGACGTCATTGCCCAGCGTATCGTCATAATCTTTTACATCGTTGTAAGTGCCTGCAACTACCGTTTTCAAAAAAGATTTTTTATTGAGTTGTTGTGTCCAGCTTATACCCAATACAGCTAAGTTAGAATACAAATTTGTCTGATATTTATCCGTATATTTTTGCCATTTGGCCGTGTCTTTGAGAGCTGCGGTTATCTCGCTACTGATACCCCCTAGCGAGAAAATATTAACTTTCGTTTTTGCTGAGTTTTTGACTGTAAAGTTGAAAGCAAAATCCTGAAAAATATTTGTCGTATTTGGCCCTACTACATAAATTCCAGCCTGATTGAGCAAGCCCAAAGTAGAGTATCTATAGTTGAAAAGGTAGGAGGTATTTTTCTTTTTATTCATTGGGCCTTCGGCACCAAAATTTAAACCAATCAACCCTAAGCGAAAAGTAAATTCATGTCGCTCAAAACTGCCCGGACGATATTTAAAATCAAATACCCCCGATAGCGCATTGCCATATTCTGCGGGAAAAGCGCCCGTTGAAAAATCTGTGCCGCCCATCAAAAAGGGCGACAATGCAGAGATACCGCCACCCGAAGAGCCAGGTCGCGAAAAGTGATTGACATTAGGCACATCAATGCCTTCTAATCGCCACAAAACCCCCACAGGCGAGTTGCCTCGTACCACTACATCGTTATCGTTATCTTGGGCAGTCATCACACCAGCATAGTTGAGTGCTACACGGCCAGGGTCATTGATACTACCCGCAAATCGATTTGTTTCTGCTATTGTAAATGAGCGCGCACTCACTGCAAACGATTCATTGTTTGGCCGATTAGATTTCGCAGAGGCAATTACCGCCTCTTTCATCTCGGTTACTTTTTGTGTAAGCGAGATAGTGAGATATGGCTCTTTACCTGTGCTGAGTTGAAAAAATCCGGTTTGAAAAGTACTGTACCCTAGATAAGATGCTTGCAGATTTATTTTTCCTACAGGTACATTTTCGAGAGTGAAATTGCCATTGGTATCGCTCTGTGTAGCCAAGGGAGGAGTGCCATCTACATATACGTTTACACCATATAGCACCTGCTGGCTTTCGGCATCTATTACTTTGCCATTAATATTTTGCGTTTTCGCTTGCGAATAAAGCAAGATGGGTAAAGAGAGTACAAAACAAAGAGTAAACACTCTATTCATGACAGCTTGTTTGTTTGTTTAAAAGTAGTTTTTTATTTTAAAAAATCGCAACGTCATTTTTTAACCTTTAAAGGGGTATGGGAGTCTAGTTGAGTTTAAAATTTGGCATATACATATCTTTCTTTAGCTTAGGCTTTACAAACTCTTTTATGGCGCATTCTTTACACACATTAGATTACCTCGTTTTTTGTTTTTATTTTTTGATTGTAGCGGGTTATGGTCTTTGGATTTATAGCAGAAAGAGAAAAGCTACTGAATCTACCACCGATTATTTTTTGGCAGAGGGGTCGCTCACTTGGTTTGCAATAGGCGCTTCACTCATAGCCTCCAATATAAGTGCAGAGCAGTTTATCGGCATGAGTGGTGCAGGCTTCAAAATGGGATTAGCCATAGCGAGCTATGAATGGATGGCCGCAGCTACACTCATCATCGTGGCAGTGTATTTTATGCCTGTATATCTCCAAAACAAAATTTATACCATGCCGCAGTTTTTGGAGAAAAGATATAATGCTAAAGTGGCACTTATCATGGCGGTATTTTGGTTGTTTTTATATATTACAATCAACCTAACCTCTATCTTGTATTTAGGTGCGTTGGCTGTGAGTAGCATATCGGGCATTTCATTTACGCTTTGTATGATTGGGTTGGCTGTATTTGCTATTTTCATTACGCTGGGTGGCATGAAAGTGATAGGTTATACAGATATCATTCAAGTTTTCTTTTTGATTTTGGGTGGTTTAGCTACCACCTATTTAGCACTCGATTTAGTAGCAGCGCAGGCAGGTTCAGTAGGCGTATTGACGGGCTTCAAAAATATGCTCCATCATTCGCCCGATCATTTCAATATGATTTTTCACCACGATAATCCAAACTTTATGGATTTACCCGGATTGACTGTTTTGGCAGGTGGTATGTGGATTGCCAATTTTAGCTATTGGGGGTGCAATCAGTATATCACTCAGCGAGCATTGGGGGCAGATTTACCTACCGCTCGAAAGGGAATTTTGTTTGCCGCATTTTTAAAACTTTTGATGCCGGTCATCGTGGTTTTGCCAGGCATAGCCGCTTATGTATTGTATCAAAATGGCAGCTTCGCTAACGAAATGACGGTAGGTGGAAATCTAGTAGTAGATAAGGCATATCCCGTATTGCTCAATCTATTGCCGAGCGGATTGAAGGGACTTGCATTTGCGGCACTCACTGCTGCGGTGGTAGCTTCCCTGGCAGGAAAAGCCAACTCTATTTCAACCATTTTTTCACTCGACATTTACAAAAAGTATATACACAAAAATGCGACTGAAAAGCAGCTCCTTTCGGTAGGCAAAATCACCATAGTAGTGGCCATGATTTTAGCTATTTTAATTGCCCCATTCTTAGGCATAGATAAGCAAGGTGGTTTTCAATTGATTCAAGAATATACGGGCTTTATCAGCCCTGGTATTTTTGCATTGTTTATATTGGGAATGTTTTGGAAAAAAACCAACTCGCTCGCTGCAGCTTATGGGGCGGTGGGAAGCTTAGTTTTTTCTGTTGTTTTAAAATTTTTGCCAGCTTATGCAGATCTGTCTTCATTAGCTTCGATAGGTTTTTCAAAGGCAAACACGGATGGTGTTTTTGAAATCCCGTTTTTAGATAGAATGGGTATTGTGTTTGTGCTTTGTGTGGTAGGTATGGTGTTGTTTAGCCTGCTTTTTTCAAATAAAATGCAGCAAGAAGAAAACGACAAAATGGTGATGATAGAAAGCCGAATGTTTAAGCTAGAAAACGATTTCAAAATAGGCGCTATTATGGTATTGATTTCATTAGTTGCACTCTACTATTTCTTTTGGTAACTTTTTTTACTTAAATTCAGATTCTAAAACCAACCCAAATGAAAAAACTACTTGTTATTTTAATTTCACTTTTGACTATCGATGGCTTTAGTCAAATGACCTTAAACAATGTGACTTTACCTGCTAAAATTAATGTGGATAAAACAGATTTGCTACTCAATGGAGGCGGTATTCGAAAAAAAGCTTTTTTTAAAGTGTATGTAATAGGACTTTATACCACTGCGAAAACAACTAATGCTGCGGATATATTGAAAGAGAATAAGGAGGTAGCAGTAAGACTTCAAATCACTTCATCGGTAGTGAGCAGTAGCAATATGTCTGAATCTATTCGAGACGGATTTGAAAAATCTACCAAGGGAAATACTGCGACACTAAAATCGCGTATAGATGGCTTCATCCAAACATTTTCAAAGGAAGAAATAAAAGAAGGCGATGTATTTATCATTTCATACGATCCAGGAGTGGGTCTGAAAGCATATAAAAATGGCAAGTTTCAGTCCACCACAACAGGAGAAGATTTTAAGACAGCCTTTTTTGGCATTTGGCTTAGTGATACTCCTATTGACGGAGACTTGAAAGCGGCATTGTTGAGCAAATAATACTTTTCTTTTTTAAGAAAATCATTCCCAAACCTCCCCAATAACCTGCTATGAATATGTACAGATATTTATTACTTTCTACCTTTTTTTTAAGTTGTTTTTTTCTCGAAGCTCAAACGTTAGTAAGAGGGCCTTATCTTCAAAACCCTACCCAAAGCAGTATAATAGTGCGTTGGCGAACAAGCACTCCATCTCCATCTAAAGTAGTATATGGTACGTCCGTAAATCGTATGAACAATACGGTATCCGATACAGCACTTAGAACCAATCATGCAGTTAAAATAATAGGACTCCAGCCCGCATCTACCTATTTTTATAGAGTAGGAGATGACAATCAATTTTTCAACACTGCTCAACAAGAATATCGCTTTACTACGTTTCCACCACCCAATAGCGCTAGCCCTACACGGATATGGGCATTAGGTGATTTTGGCAAAGGAAACGACAATCAGCGTGCAGCACGGCTTGCATTTGAAAACTTTGATGCTCAACAAAAAACAAATCTTTGGATTTGGCTAGGCGATAATGCATATGGTGATGGTACAGATCAAGAGTACCAAGACAAAGTGTTTGATAGTGTATATGGATATCAAAAAATCATGCATTACCTACCGTTTCATCCAGCACCAGGCAATCACGACTACAACTCATTTTCCCCAATTCTAAATACTCAAGATCCTCATGCTCAAACGGGCACTTATCTTGATATAATAGATGTGCCTATACATGCAGAAAATGGGGGTGTACCCTCCGGTACAAAATTGTTTTACTCATACGATTATGGCGATATTCATTTCGTTTCATTCAATACCGAATTGGCTTCACTACTCAATCCATCACACGATTGGATGGGGGTAAATGCTGCCGCTAATTTTGCAACTAGCCCAATGAAACTATGGTTAGAGCAAGATCTTCAAGCCAACAGAAAGCGTTGGACAGTAGTATATTTTCATCAAGTGCCCCATACAGGAGGGTCACATAATTCAAAGTCGCCCATCGAAGTACAGATGCGTGCTGTACGTGAAAAGTGGAGTCCAATTTTTGAACAATATGGCGTAGATATAATTCTAGGTGGACATAGTCATGTATATGAGCGAACGGCACTTATCAGTGGGTTTTTTGGCACATGGGATTCATTTGATTCTACCAAAGTAGTACATGGAGGATTGGGTACTCTAGCCTCTGGCGATCCTTACCGAAAGTATTTTAAAGGACCAAATGCAAAGAAAGGAGCGGTATATGTAGTGAGCGGCAATGGTGGTAGTAGCGAAACAAGTCCACCACTCGATCATCCTGCTATGGTGGCTAGTGATGGTTGTGATGATTGTGTAGGCTCGGTGGTTTTTGATATTAATCAAGATACCCTCACCGCTAGATATATTAAAGCACCGGGTATAATTGCTGATGAATTTACAATTATCAAGCCCGATTTTCCGCTCGATGTAAAACAAGTAGATTTGTTTAAAGACGCCACATTGTCTGCTTATCCAAATCCTACAACATCGAGTATCACCATCGAATCAAAATTGAATGAGAAGCATTACATCTATTTGCAAGATGTGATAGGAAGAAAAGTATGGGAAAAGCATCTTAATGGCAGCTTGAAGGAAACGATCAATCTACGTGAATTAGGTTTCAAAGAAGGCAACTATTTAGTGTCGTTGTGTAAAGAAGATGGTAATTGCAAGACATTGAAAATAACGATGAAGTAAGCATATATCGGCTAATCCGATTTGCTACGAAATGCTACTCCACGGATTGTTTTGGAGATAGCTATCAATGAAGTTTCGCAAGGGGTGATGTTGTGGCAATCGGAGTTCAGCATCTTTGTCAATAATGTCAAATGCTACATTGCGTGCTACTTCCAGTATAGCAGTATCCTCTGCTAGATTAGCCAGCTTGAGAGCCACTGCACCACTCTGTTGGGTGCCATCAAGGTCGCCTGGGCCTCGAAGTTTGAGGTCTTCCTCGGCTATCACAAAACCATCATTTGTTTCACACATTACTTTGATTCGTTTTTTCGCATCAAAACTTGGATTGTCGCTCGACATCAAAATACAATACGATTGAGTGCCACCGCGACCTACACGGCCTCTGAGCTGATGCAATTGAGATAGCCCAAACCGCTCTGCATTTTCGATAATCATCACTGTAGCGTTAGGGATATTTACCCCTACTTCTATCACTGTGGTAGCTATCAAAATTTGAGTTTCGTTTTTTTGAAAACGCTGCATCTCAAAATCTTTATCCGCAGATTTCATTCGACCATGCACCACACCTATCTGATATTGCGGTTTTGGGAACGCTTGTGAAAAACTCTCATATCCATCCATCAAATCTTTTAAATCTAATTTTTCGGATTCTTCGATTAGGGGATAAACCACATATACCTGTCTTCCTTCAGCTATTTGCTCCCTTATAAAACCAAATACTCGCAAGCGATGCGCATCTGTGCGATGCACTGTTTTGATGGGCTTACGACCTGGAGGTAGCTCGTCTATAATGGAACTGTCAAGGTCGCCATATAGTGTCATAGCGAGTGTACGCGGTATAGGGGTAGCCGACATCACTAGCACATGTGGAGGGGTAATGCCTTTGGTCCACAACTTAGCCCGCTGTGCCACACCAAAACGATGCTGCTCATCTACCACCACCATACCGAGTTTTTTGAAAACCACTTGGTCTTCTAGCAAAGCATGTGTGCCGATGATTATTTTAATATCACCTTCAGCCAAATGATGTAAAATATATTTTCTGACTTTGCCTTTCACACTTCCAGTGAGTAAAACCACTTCTATACCCAAGCCTTTGAGCAAAGGAGATATACTCTCAAAGTGTTGCTGCGCCAATATTTCGGTAGGCGCCATCAGACAGGCTTGGTAGCCATTATCAATCGCCATGAGCATGGTGAGCAATGCCACTATGGTTTTACCACTACCCACATCCCCTTGCAAAAGTCGATTCATTTGTTTGCCAGAGAGGGTGTCTTTTCTGATTTCTTTGAGTACTCGTTTTTGGGCGTTGGTCAGCTCAAAGGGCAGATGATGTTTATAAAAATCATCAAAAACGGTATCCACTTTTTCAAGTAAAATACCTCTCACCGTGTTGCCGCGGTTGTATTTCATTTTGAGCAAACGAAGCTGAATCAAAAACAATTCCTCAAACTTGATGCGCCATTGTGCTGCGGCTAGGTCGGCTTCTGCCTTTGGGAAATGAATATTTTTATAGGCTTCAAAACGGCTAGGTATTTTGAGGGAATCGAGCAGATGGTAGGGCAAAAATTCAAGCACATCGCGTTCCGAAATTGTATCGAACAACTGACGGGTAAATTTAGCAATTGCCTTACTATCCACATAGCGTTTTTTAGCCTTTTCGGTACTAGAGTACATAGGCTGCAATCCAAGCGTAGCTTGCAATGTATGTTCGGTGGCAAGTTCAATCTCTGGATGCGAAATCGAATATTGATTATTAAATAGCGTGGGTTTACCAAAAACGACATATTCAACATGGATTTTCAAATTGCGCATGACCCAGTCTATACTCTGAAACCACACCAACTCCATGCTGCCACTGCCATCAGAAAAGATCGCTTTGAGTCTTTTTTTACGTCCGGCTCCTTCGAGTACAAAGCCCTTGATAATGCCTTTTAGCTGTATAAACTGCGTATTGGCATCTATATTCTTTATCAAAAAAATATGTGACCTATCTACATATCGATAGGGAAAATAATGCAGCAAATCGTTGTAGGTATGAATGTTCATCTCTTTTTGCAAGACCTCTGCTTTTTGAGGCCCTACACCTTTTAGGTACACGATAGATGTGGAGAGAAACTGCATACGTAAAGCTAATGAATTATTTGCTTTAGTGATTATCTATCACTTTTAGCAAAAGGGTACATGCTTTTTTAATCTCATCGTCAGTTATAATGAGTGGCGGACATATCCGCAAACAATCTGGTGCAAACAAAAACCAATCTGTAATCAAACCGTTAGCTACAGCTGTGTGTACTATTCGCTGATTAATTTCAGCAGAGGCAAACTGTATAGCCATCATCAAACCCTTTCTGCGAAACGATTTGATAGCAGGATGTTGCAGTTTTTCTTGAAACAAAGCGCCCTTTTTTTCTACTTCAGCTATCAAATTGCTTTCAATCAAAAAATCAAAAGCAGTTAAACCCGCAGCACAACTCACAGGATGCCCACCAAAGGAGGTGATATGACCCAACACAGGGTTGTGAGTGAGCAGTTGCATGTTTTGATACGAAGAAATAAATGCTCCTAAAGGCAAACCCCCACCTATGGCTTTCGCCAAAAGCAAAATGTCAGGCACAATGCCAAAGTTTTCAAATCCCCAAAGTCTCCCAGTGCGCCCAAAACCCGTTTGCGCCTCGTCTGCTACCCACAGTACGCCCATTTTTTTGCACTGATTAGCTAGCGCTTGCATGTAGGAAACGGATGGCACGCTCACGCCTGATTCTGCTTGCACAGGCTCTATAAATACGGCTGCCACTCGTTCATCTATTTTGGCTAACTCGCTTTCATCGCCATAATGTAAGGCTTCGGTATCGGGTAAAAGAGGTCGAAAAGCTTGTTTATAATATTCATCGCCCATGAGGCTCAATGCGCCTTGGGTAGAGCCATGATAGCTGTTTTTGAAATAAATAAATTTTGTTCTACCCGTGATTCTTTTAGCCAGTTTCATAGCCCCTTCGGTTGCTTCTGCCCCCGAGTTGGTGAAAAAAACGGTATTCAAGTTTTCAGGTAAAAAGGAAGTGAGTTTTTTCGCATATTTTACTTGCGGAGCTTGTACTATTTCGCCATATACCATGAGGTGCATGTAGTTATCTACTTGATTTTTTATGGCAGCTATCACAGCAGGATTAGAGTGTCCGATATTGCTCACCGCAAAGCCCGAAATCAAGTCCATGTATGGCTTTCCATCTTTGTCATACAAAAATACACCTGCAGATTTTGCTAATTCCAACCCCATAGGCGCAGGACTCGTTTGAGCTAGATGTTGTAAAAATAATTGACGATGAGAAAGCACGGTGGTTGGGGTTTAGGTATGTAAAGATAAGGTAAGAAAATTGGCTTTATAGCGCAAAGTTGTATTTTAACGCTATTGAAAACATATACCTAACCTCTATGACCACTTCCAATCTTCCAAAATTATTTTTGCTCGATGCCTTTGCCTTGATATTTAGGTCTTATTTTGCCTTTGCTAAAAATCCGTTGATAAACTCAAAGGGCATGAATGTGTCTGCTATCAGTGGTTTCACCACTACTTTACTTGATTTGATCCACAAAGAAAAACCTACTCACTTGGCGGTGGTATTTGATGCTGCAGCGCAAACAGACAGAGCTGCTGAGCATAGTTTTTACAAAGCGAATAGACAAGAAACGCCCGAAGACATTACGAATGCCGTGCCTTGGATAAAAGAAATCATCAAGGGCTTTCATATTCCTATTTTAGAATATGCCGGCTATGAAGCTGACGATATTATCGGTACCATCGCTAAACAAAAGGCCAAAGAAGGGCATTTGGTGTATATGGTCACGCCCGACAAGGATTTTGGGCAGTTGGTAGAAGAAAACATTTTAATTTATAAACCTGCTCGCTCGGGAGGTGATGTCGAGATTTTAGGGGTTAAAGAAATTTTAGAAAAGTGGGAGATAGAACGACCAGAGCAGGTCATAGACATACTCGGTATGTGGGGTGATGCGGTGGACAACATACCGGGCATACCCAGTGTGGGCGAAAAGACGGCCAAAAAACTCATCAAGGAGTATGGCTCTATGGAAAATATCATCGCCAATGCAGCGAATATCAAAGGGAAATTGGGTGAAAATATTGCCAACTTTGCGGAGCAGGGAGTCATCTCCAAAAAATTAGCGACTATCATTTTAGATGTGCCGATTTCGGTGACGGATGAGCAGCTACACATAGACCCACCTAACAAAGAACGATTAGCTGAACTCTTTGCAGAGCTGGAGTTTCGGACCATTGGCAAACGGATTTTAGGAGCAGATTTTTCGGTAAATAAAGCGGTGAACGAAAATGCTCAAACCGATCTTTTTGGCAATGCGGTAGAGACTGAAACTATCAAACGACAATCGCCCAACAGTGGAGAGTCGGCTGTAGAAAAACCTGTTGCTGGGCAAAACATAGAGAATACCAAACACCTTTACCATTTGGTGCAAACAGACGATGAAATCAAATCACTTGCTGCTAAATTATTGCAGCAAAAAGAAGTTTGTTTTGACACCGAAACGAGCTCTTTAGATTATTTCACTTTAGAGTTGGTGGGGCTTTCTTTTTCGTACGAAAAAGGCGAGGGATATTATATCCCACTACCTTCCGACAGAGCCAAAACAAAAGAAATTCTAGCTCATTTTAGCCCATTTTTTTCTTCTACTACTATCGTGAAAATAGGGCAAAACATCAAGTTCGATTGGCATGTACTTCGACAATACGGCATAGACGTAGCCATGCCTATTTTTGATACCATGTTAGCGCATTATTTGGCAGAGCCAGATATGAAACACGGCATGGATTTTTTGAGCGAAACATATCTGGGTTATACCCCTGTTTCTATCAAAGAACTCATTGGCAAAAAAGGCAAAGACCAGCTCTCTATGCGAGATGTAGAGATAGAGAAAGTGAGCGAATATGCCGCAGAAGATGCAGATATTACTTTCCAATTAAAGACAGTGATGCAGACCATGGTGCAAGAACGTTCGGTCGAAAATGTACTAGAAGAGGTGGAACATCCGCTCATACCTGTGCTAGGTGCTATGGAAGCAGAAGGCGTGAAATTAGACAGTGCTTTTTTACAAGATTATTCTGCCAAACTACAAGTAGAAATAGACGAAGTGCAAGCCGCTATTTTTGAAGAAGCGGGCATTAAATTTAATCTCGATTCACCAAAGCAAATGGGCGAGGTGCTTTTCAAACATTTAAAAATCCCTGCACAGAAAAAAACTGCCACAGGGCAGGCTTCTACCAATGAGGAAGTCTTGCAAAAAATCGCAGCCGATTATCCCATAGCCGACAAGATTTTAACCTATCGTGAAATAGCCAAATTGAAATCGACCTATGTAGATGCTTTGCCACAGTTGGTGCATGAAAAAACAGGACGACTACACACTACGTTTAATCAAACCATCGCCTCCACAGGAAGGTTGAGTTCGGTGAATCCCAATTTGCAAAACATCCCTATCCGCACTACTCGAGGACAAGAAGTACGCAAAGCTTTTATCGCTAGAGATGCTGATCATGTGCTGCTTTCAGCCGATTATTCGCAAATTGAATTGCGTGTGGTAGCGGCTATGAGCCAAGAGCAAAACATGATTCAAGATTTTAAAGATGGCATAGACATTCATACCGCTACAGCCGCTAGGGTTTTCGGAGTACCTACCGTAGAAGTGAGCAAAGAAATGCGTTCTAAAGCGAAGATGGTCAACTTCGGTATCATCTATTCTATTTCGGCTTTTGGATTGGCGCAGCGATTGGGTATAGGGCGAAAAGAAGCGGCAGAGTTGATAGACAATTATTTTATTCAATATCCAGGCATCAAACAATACATGGATGAAACGCTCGCCTTTGCTCGCAAAGAAGGCTATGTGAAAACTATCATCGGACGAAGACGCTACCTCAAAGACATCAACTCTCAAAACTATGCGGTACGAGGGTTTGCGGAACGAGAAGCGATCAATGCGCCTGTGCAAGGTTCAGCAGCAGATATGATAAAAATAGCGATGATTAATATTTATAGGCAGTTGAAAGAAAAAAATTTGGGAACTAAAATGACGCTCCAAGTGCATGATGAATTAGTTTTTGATGTGCCAAAGAGTGAAGTGGAAATAGTGAAACCCATCATTTGCGAGTCTATGATAAATGCATTGAAACTAGATGTGCCGATACAAGTAGAAGTAGGGGTGGGCGATAATTGGTTGGAGGCGCATTAAGTATGGTCGTTGTGCTAGAAATCTATCAAATACAAAAACTGCTCCATTCTTTAAAAAAAGTGGAGCAGTTTTGACATAAGCAGAAGCTTACTTTTCTTATTTTGTAATTACCAGGCGTTTTGTAAAAATTTGAGAAGCGTTATTCGTTACTTTTACAATATAATTACCGGCTTGAATACCTGCCGTTTCTAGCTGAATTTTATCGTCAGAAATGCGCGTTTCAATGTTTCTAATTTCCTTTCCTAACATATTAAAAACTTGAACACTAGACAATGATATCTTGCTTTCTGGGCCTAGTTGAATATTGACAAAATTGGTTGCAGGATTTGGGTAAAGTATCCATTCATCAGCATTCTTATTCAACTCCTTAACACCCGTGATATTTGTTTCTTGAATACAAACATCATCTAGCAATAGGTAGGGGGCAGCAACAATAGCTTGTGGAATATTTACCCTCCACCATATTTGAGAATAGTCTCTTCCTAAATTTGATACATTTAATGTTGCCGTTTGCCATGCGGTATCACTATAGTTTGTTTTGCTCAGTATATTAACAGATTGAGGCGATACCGCTCGTGTATTTATGGTCCCGCACCCCCCTTGGTTGTTGTGTAACAAACTATCGGCTATCAATACATCAAAAGTGTTTATAGCAGCGTTGCTAGCTTGTATGCTTATGTAACGATACTTAAAGCTTACTTGATAGTTTTTACCTGACTTAAATGTGTAGTTATAAGAAACCCCTTCACTTCTGTTAGAGCCACATGCTGCTAATACCAAACATTGCGTGCCCGATGGCGTGTTTACACCTCCAAAATTCTTAACAACACTAGGACTTCCGTTCACCGAGCTCCACCCTTGTAGCGGTTGGCCAGCGCCACGAAAAAGATCAACGGCATTTTCCCGATTCTGCAGTGTAGCTAAAATTGTATCATCAAAATAAAAACAAGTAGCTGTAGGAATTTCTTGAATACAAACATCATCTAGCAATAAGTATGGTGCTGCAACTATAGCTTGTGGAATGTTTATCCTCCACCATATTTGAGAATAGTCTCTTCCTAAATTTGATACATTTAGTGTTGCCGTTTGCCATGCGGTATCACTATAGTTTGTTTTGCTCAGTATATTAACAGATTGAGGCGATACCGCTCGTGTATTTATGGTCCCGCACCCCCCTTGGTTGTTGTGTAACAAACTATCGGCTATCAATACATCAAAAGTGTTTATAGCAGCGTTGCTAGCTTGTATGCTTATGTAACGATACTTAAAGCTTACTTGATAGTTTTTACCTGACTTAAATGTGTAGTTATAAGAAACCCCTTCACTTCTGTTAGAGCCACATGCTGCTAATACCAAACATTGCGTGCCCGATGGCGTGTTTACACCTCCAAAATTCTTAACAACACTAGGACTTCCGTTCACCGAGCTCCACCCTTGTAGCGGTTGGCCAGCGCCACGAAAAAGATCTACCGCATTCTCCCTATTCTGCAGTGTAGCTAAAAGTGAATCATCAAAATAAAAACATGTATTCTGAGCAACTATTTGAGTTATCTGAAAAGAAAAAAATAAATAGAGCGCTAAAGGAGCTAATTTTTTCATAATTTAAGGTTTAGATTTTTTAGTGTTGTACAAATGTATACTAAATCATGCTACTTTTTGTTGGGAAATAGAAGGGAAATAGATGCATTATTAAAGGTTGGGCAATTTTTTTCCGACTTTTAATAATGCCATTAGAAATGAAATAGAATCCTGTACAGTAGATTATATTTAAGAAAAAATATATGAAAAAGGACGAAGGTTCAGATGCTTTATACCAGCTTATTCACCGCTTAGATGCAAATGAAAAAGGATATGTAAAAAAGTACTTGAAACCCAAACTGGCGCAAGTTTTGTGTGTGGATTTTGGTGGGGTAACTTGTGCCTGTTTATTCTTCAAGTTTTTAGCTAAATTTATTTTGGTGGTTCGAAGTTGCGAAGGCGAAAATTTCGACTAGAGTGAGAAATTCATTAAGTCATTTGGAAAAAAGCGCAATTCATGTTTCACTAATGTGTGAGGTGTGTAATAATAACTAATGAAAGGATTCATTTTATCCAATAATCGGTCTGTAATGCATTGTTTCAGGGTTGAAAAAAGTGCCTTTATGACCACATAACTTGCATTCAATGCTACCAGCATACTTTAACAATAAATTAGCGCAACCATTGCTAACTTGTTTACCCCATATAGGGTTTGTAAATTCTTTGAAACAACCTATAACTCCACCACAACTACGGCATTGAAGAACACTATAAGTATTATCAGCATTACTGCATTTAGGACAAACATGATACTTCATAAATTTGTTTTTAATTTACTACTTCAAAAATAGATTTAAAAACTTAGTTCAACAAATTAATTCAATTTTGGAACATAAAGATGTTTAACCTTTGTCACGTCCCCCCCCCCTCGTAATCGTTTGAGCGTAGCGGTAAAGATTATGTTTGTTTTCTTTGCATTTGTAATACAAAGCATCTTACATTAGTACAGCGGTGCTTGAGTGTTTAAAAAATTCAATGAATTGTAAGGTGCATAAGCATTGTTCATTCCTCACTAATACTTGTAGGTGAAATGTGAGGGATAATTGGTTGGAGGCGCATTAAAAAAAACTGCCCACTCTCGTACTCGTTTAGCGAAGCGCAACGAGTATGTCCGACTTTCTTGCATGGTTCATGCTAAGCCAGCTCTTCAAGTTGATAGCGAAGTGCAACTCAAAGTTTAAATAAAAGAGGTAGAAAAAATAGACAGCTAAAGCCTTTTCTTGATTTCAAACCCTCTAGTTTTTCTGAAACTTTGAGGGTTTATTTCGCAGATTAACTTTTCCAACGTTCAGAAACGTTGGAAAAGTTTGTAGATCATCCCACCATAATTGGTTAGAGGCGCATTGATGTGGGGCCTGCTT
>CALAYL010000028.1 GCA_937894725.1 uncultured Bacteroidota bacterium | reverse complement strand
CAATCGAAAAAATATCGGCTAGTACAGTGAAAACACCGATCAGAGGTGAAAATAAAATTTACTTTTTCTTTGGACCCATTATCATGGGCGAATATCGAATGGCAAAATTAAATTTAACTGGCAATGGGGCTACAGAAGATGAATGCTTTTCAATTTGAGAATCATCAAAATTGCTCCAAGTAGATTCGTATGAAACAGCGTTAAATTGAGTAAAATCAAACTGCAAGTTTACCCCAAACTTTAATCCTACATTTTTTGCAAATGGATGTATATAAAATCCTGATGCTATACCTGATGCAAAGCTATATCGAAAATCATCATTTTGTGAAAATTGAAAATAGGGGTTTCGGATAGGCACACTTGTTAAAATTGTTCTATTAAAGTAACTAAATACAAAATACTGATTAAACCCTGCATAGAGGCTTGCCTGTACTTCAAAGTGCTTATAATTTTGCTTGAAATAATGCTTGTATAAAAGTTGAATTGGAAAAGTATATTGGCTTAAAGTGGTTTTCCATTTGGTAAAACTCCCCTCGTAAAACTTAACTTTACTTACTTTGGGGGTTTCTAGTTTGAATGATGCCATCAAAAAATTAAATCCTAGCCCTACGCCAATATTTTTTTTGAAAAAATAGTTAACGCCAAATTCTATGCCATAGCTTTCGCCATAGGGATGATATTTTATAGCGCCAGCATTGGTACTTTTCGATTTTGAAAATACGGATAATGCTCCTCCTCCATATAGATTTACATAAGGACTAAATCCCTTTTCTGCTACATCTACAATAGGCTCTGCTCGTTTTAATGGTTTTTGAAAAGAGCTATCCATGTCACTTATTTTATTCAAAAATCGCCATCGTGGATTCGAGTTCCGTTTTCCGAAAGTAATGTCATAAACCAAATTTAGACTAAGATTAGAGGTCATTACCTTACTATCAAAAATACCGACAAAATACCCTGTGTTTGTTCCTGGTGTTCGAGCCGCTACAAAATAGCCTCTTCCAGTTCGGCTCATCAAAAAAGCATTGTATTCTAACCCTAATCTTAGATGTGGGTAATGCTTAAAAGGCTGTACTACTATACCAAGCAAAATGCCTGCATCCAGCTTCTTTTCATTTGGATTATTAGATATAAAACCATTCCCTAAAACAAAAGGATAGTTTTCTACATTTCCTTCAATACTAAATTTTTGTTTTTTGGCTAAATATTGGTTATATCCAATGCTAAACCCTAGGCTTGGTTTTATAAATCGAAATCCTGAATAAAGTGGAATAGTATAACTGGCTTTTATGGGTATCATCAAATTATATTCACTACACTCCCATCGAGGAGTAGCTCCATTGTAGGTTTCTCCTTTTAGCTTATAGTCATTTTGAAAATAAGATACACCAACAGATGCTCCCCATCTTTTTTTCGATTGGTATTCTAAATTTACTCCATATCTCATCATTTTACTGATAGGAAGCATTGTAACCTTTTGGGGAACTAAAAATTTAGTCTCCCCATCTGTGTGGTTGAAATTTATTCCTCCACCTATAATAGGAGATATAGAAATGGATTGGGAAATGCTATATAGAGGAAAAAAAAGCAAAAAAAATATAAGCCGATTCATAATTAAGGAGGTTTTAAGAAAAGAGAGTAGTAACAAAATGCTACTACTCTCAAGAATAAATTTAGGAAAAAACTATTTAGAATTTACGAATCGAATTGTCTTTCCTTCGGAGATAGATTGATAACGAATCAAATAAAGCCCTTTTGGCAGGTCTGAGGTGTTGATTGAAAAATTATATTTTACTCCTGCTTTAGTTTTGGCATTATACAAATCTTTAATATGCTTCCCAGAGATGTCATATAAACTAACAACTGCATCTTCATCTTTAGTTGGTGTAAATACTACTTTATTGTTAGTGGTTGCATATATATCAAACGAACTTTGCAGCAATACATTTATTTCAGTATCTTTTTTGTTAGACGCTTCCTCTGCTTGAAAATCGTAATAAGAATCTGCAAAAGTAATTATGCTAACTTTATCTTTGAGACTATCAGGTATTGTAAATGTAATGTTAGTTAGTTTTGATAAATCCAAAGCATAATTTTCATTTCCAAACTCATCCTCTTCTAGGGTCAAAGCATTGTAAAGAGAAGCTGCATCCGATTCAAACAAACCATTTCCAGACAATCCGTTTTTTCCGTTTAAAGATAGCGTACCCTGAGCTAATAAGTTATGGTTTGCTAATAACGAATCAATATTATCGTAATTTCCTAATTCACCATTTATAAACACATCAAAATTTTTAGGATAAACAAACAAAACTCTTATTTTTGAAGTGTAGAATTTTTCCTTCGTAGCTTTAAGATAGCCTTCAAAATTTTTAATTTTCAAATCAGTATCGCCAGAATCAATATATGGTTCGCTAAAGAAGTTAACGTCAGATATACCTGTTCTGTTTATTGTTGTATCAATATTCAATGGTATGTAGTAAAAACCACCAGCTGATGTGTAAGCATTATCTGTATATGTTCTGTTATCTGCAAAATTCTTTTTATGATCTGAATATGCAGAACCAGACCTTACCACATATGTAGGAGTAAGAGCAGGTGTACCAGTTAAAACATATAATCCTCCATAATATGAAGCTGTAGTAAAAGCAGATGTACAACCCTTATCAAAATTATAAACACTTTGTAACCAAGCATTTCCCCCATAACCAGTATTATATGGGTTATAGTATTGAAGATTTCTAATACTAGCGTGTGCCCTATATCTTTTAGTTCCTACATAGCATTTTGAATAATGTTGACCCCAAGCATCTGCTAATGCATCTAAGGAGATAAAAGTCAATGATACAAGTATCATTACCACCAAAAAGTTATTTTTAGTTTTCATATAAATCCCTCTTTGTTTTTGTTAAAACAATGTAGGCAAAAACTTTAATTATACTTACTCTCTTTTTTGAAAAGGTTGGTTCAGTTTCTTCCCTTTGCGTTAATTAACTGTAGCATGCATATTCGAAAGTAAGGTTGATTATAAAAGATTTATAGTTTTTGTATTGACAAATTTTTAATTTTGATTAACAAAAATTCAATCTCTCATTATGGATAAAAAAATCTTAGGTAAGAAAATTCGCTACATACGCTTAATGCATCTAAAAGAAAGAAAAGAGGTAGCGGACTATTTGGACTTAGGGCTGTCGCAGTATTCTAATTTAGAAAATGGAGTGAGTGCCATAGACGATGAAAAACTCCAGAAACTTGCGCTCTACTACCATACTACTAAAGAACAGATAGAAAACATAGATCCAGAAAAGGTAGTGCATCAAATTAACAATGACAATAGCTTGGGAATAGGGATTAACCTAGGCACTATCTATCAGCAAAACAATGAGCTAATCACCAAATTGCTCCAAAACCAAGACAGGCTCTTAGAAATACTCAATAAACAAAAAAGCGAGTAACTGTCTCAAGTTTTATAACGGTATATTCCCATGCTTTTTTCGAGGTAACTTCACCGCTTTTGTAGAACAAA
>CALAYL010000027.1 GCA_937894725.1 uncultured Bacteroidota bacterium | reverse complement strand
ATCTTACCGAATGCCGAAAAAGTGGCGGCATGTATGGAGAGGATGTTGAGGGATTAGCTAGGGTCTGGCTAGTGTTTTCACCAACAATGCTAAAACGACAAAGAAAAAAATGCCTCTGATAACCCATTTTGACGAAAAGAACAAGAAAATGAAATGAGCGAAAAACTAAAAGAACTGAAACCCCGAAAGGCACTCAATAAAGCCTTCTTAAAAGTAAAACCCAATAGGATTGAAATTGAAGGTTTCAAGGCTAATCTTATTTCCCTACTCGATAGAACCAATGATACTGAAAGCGAGGAATTTCACAAAAACCTAGTGTCGGATTTTCTCAAGGATACTTACTATAAGCAAAATCATTTCATCAATACCAAAGGGCGAAATGACCTAGTCATCCATAACGGAAATACCGCCAAAAGTACCGTAGGCGTAATCATAGAAGCCAAAAACCCTACCAACAAATCAGAAATGCTGACCAATGACAACATCAACAAAAAGGCGTTTCAAGAATTGGTGCTGTATTACCTACGAGAAAGAATCACGCATAAAAACCTCGAAGTAAAACATCTGATAGCGACTAACATCAACGAGTGGTTTATTTTTGATGCTACGCTATTTGACCGAATTTTTGCGCAAAACAAACAGCTCGTAAAACAATTTACAGACTTTGAGGGCGGTCGATTGGCAGACTCCAAAACTGAATTCTTTTACAAACAAATAGCGGAGCCGTTTATAGCCAACATCGCTACAGAAATAGAATTTACTTATTTCAATTTTCAAGATTATCAAAAGCCGCTGCGCAATGCAGACAAAGCGGACGACAACACCCTCATTGCTTTATTCAAATTGTTATCGCCTGAGCATTTATTGAAACTTCCTTTTACGAATGATAGCAATAGCCTCGACAAACGTTTTTATAGTGAGCTACTACACATCATAGGACTGACCGAAACCAAAGAGGGTGGCAAAAAACTCATAGGACGAAACAAAGCAGACGAGCGAAATACAGGCTCTATCTTAGAAGATGCCATCATCCATTTAGATAGCCTCGATAAACTACATAATCTGGACAATGCTAGTCAATATGGAATCACCACAGAGGAGCGACTTTTTAATGTAGCCCTCGAACTTTCTATCACTTGGATCAATCGAATTTTGTTTCTAAAACTATTAGAAGCACAACTTATCACCTACCATAAGGGCGACAAAAGTTACGCTTTTCTCCATCTAGATAAAATCAAAAACTATGACGACCTCAATAGTTTGTTTTTTCAAGTCTTGGCACGCAAATATGACGAACGCAATGCCGATGTAAAAAAGATATTTGAAAAAGTGCCTTATCTCAACTCTTCGCTTTTTGAACCTACGGATATAGAGCAAAAAACGCTTTTTATCAGCAATCTGAAAGATGACAAGACCATCCCTGTGATAGCATCTACGGTGCTCAAAAATGACCAAGGCAAAAAACGAACAGGAAACCTCAATACACTGGAATATCTGTTTGCCTTTTTGGATGCCTACGATTTTAGTAGTGAAGGTTCTGAAGACATACAGGAAGACAATAAATCACTCATCAATGCCTCGGTGCTAGGTTTGATATTTGAGAAAATAAATGGCTATAAAGACGGCTCCTTTTTCACCCCGGGTTTCATCACGATGTATATGTGTAGAGAAACCATCCGCAAAGCCGTGGTGCAAAAATTTAACGAAACCAAACAATGGAATTGCAACAACCTAGAAGAACTCTATGACAAAATAGAAGACCGAAAAGAAGCGAACCAAATCGTAAACAGTATCAAAATCTGCGACCCTGCGGTAGGCTCTGGTCACTTTTTGGTATCGGCACTCAATGAGATGATAGCGGTGAAAAACGACCTGAAAATATTGCAAGACCGAACGGGAAAGCGGCTCAAAGAATACGAAGTAGAGGTGGTGAATGATGAACTCATCGTAACGGACGAAGAGGGCGACCTATTGGAATACAACCCTACTCGCAAGGAAAGCCAACGCATACAAGAAACACTCTTTCACGAAAAGCAAACGATCATCGAAAACTGCCTTTTTGGGGTGGATATCAATGCCAATTCGGTGAAAATATGCCGACTGCGACTGTGGATAGAACTGCTCAAAAATGCCTACTACAAAAACGCTACGGAGCTAGAAACCCTACCCAATATCGACATCAATATCAAATGTGGCAACTCCCTGGTGAGCCGCTTTGCGATAGATGCCGACCTGAGCCAAGCCCTCAAAAAAAGCAAGTGGACTATAGATAGCTACCGACTAGCCGTGGACACCTACCGCAATGCGGAGAGCAAAGAGCAAAAACGCGAAATGGAGCGACTGATAGCTGACATCAAAGCTGACTTTAGGAGTGAGATTGAGAAACCATTTACAAAAAAAATTAGTGAAGCCAGAGGTAAAGCAGAAAACTTAACTACTAAAATTCTTAACCTCAAAACGTTTAAAGAAAAACTCGATAAAAAGCTAATTGACGACCATAAAAAAGCAGTAGAAAAGCTAAAAAAATTAGAACAAGATAGAGATGAAATCGAATCAAACAAGATATTTGAAAATGCATTTGAATGGCGTTTTGAATTTCCCGAAGTGCTGAATGATAAGGGAGATTTTATAGGCTTCGATGTGGTGATTGGCAATCCGCCTTATATAAGAGTTCAAGACTTGCAGCACAATCTAATTGACTATTACAAATCTACGTTTGTTGTTGCTCATAAGAGAATTGACATTTCTATACTTTTCATTGAACTAGGACATAAAATACTATCATCAAAAGGTTATCTATCCTACATAACTTCAAATCAATTTTTAAAAGCCGAATACGGTCGTGGAATAAGAGAATTTCTTAAAGGCCATTTGGAAGTTAATATTGACTATTCTAAAGTATCTGTATTTGACGGTTTGGCGACATACGTTTCTGTGTTTCTAATCACAAAAGAGAAAGGCAACATAGTAAATTACTACTTGATAAATAATACTGATGAAACACCAAACAACTTTGCACAATTCAATGTAAATAATTTATCTGCTGAGCCTTGGGATTTTAATACTAACCAAACTCTTAAGACCAAAATATTCGGCAACAAAAAAACATTAAATGATATTGCCAATTTTACTTATGGCGTTATTACTGGACTTGACAAAGCTTTTCTTGTTCCATCTGACCTAGCAGTAGAATTAGCACTAGAGAATGAAATAACCAAAAAATTTATAAGACCACAGAACTATAAGAAATACAATGTCTTTAGTCAGACATACAGTTTGGTTTATCCTTACTATTCTGATAATTCAATTATTCCAGAAACTGAATTGAGTTCTAAGTTTCCTAACTGTTTCAAATTCTTAAGCCAATTTAAAACGGAACTTGAAAATAGAAAGGATAGCAGGACAACTATTAAAGAAAAAGGAATTGAATGGTATTCAATAATGCGAAGAGTAGATATTAAAGAAATAGATACTCAAAAAATTATTTTTTATGATGTTGGAATGCTTCCGAATTTTATGATTGATACAGATAATCACATTTTTGGTGGTGGGACAAGTCATTCATTTAGATTGTCTGATAACACTTTTACAGACAAATACATTTTAGGCATTTTAAACTCAAAGCTTATGCAATGGGTTATATACGACTTGTGCCCTGTTAAAATGGGAAATGCAAGGAAATATGGTTTAGACTATATCAAGAAACTTCCAATTTCAGAAGGTGACAGTGAAATCCAAAATCAAATGCAAATATTAGTAGACAAAGTAATTTCTACAAAAAAAGAATTAGCAGATACAACTGAAATAGAAACACAAATAGACCAGCTAGTGTATAAACTTTATGAGCTCACCGAAGAAGAAATAGCCATCATCGAAAATTCGAGTAAATAAATATGAAGAGTAATCATTTTAATCTTAATAGTCTGAAAGGGCGGATAGCGGAGCAGTTGGTGCAAGATTTGTTTCAGCAGAGCGGGTATAATGTATTTAACTTTGGCTTGGAGCGGTTGCATCCTGGGCTGAGTAAGCTCATATCTGGGAATAATTTTAAGACTAGTAAATCGCTGCGGTTTATGCCCGACTTTGTGGTGCAGAGTAGCGAAAATGGAGATTTGTTTTATTTGGAGGTGAAGTTTAGGGCGAATGGCACGTTTGCCTTTGACGAGGACTATAAAAACTACCCTTATCAAAATGCGTGGTTTGTGATTGTGTCGCCCGATACTATACAGGCTATGCACTACAAGCGATTGGTACAAGGCTACGGCATTAGTCCTCAAACGAAGTATAGTCTGCTGAAGATAAAATCTTTTCACATCAACCCTATGCTTTTAGAACAGTATGAGGGTTATTGTCAAGAGTTGTTTGCAGCGTTTAAAAGGTAAAAGCATTTTTTGCTTCACAAGTAGAGAGTAGATTATAGAGGAGAAGAACCACCTCCGCCCTGCGGGCACCTCCGCCAGCGGAGGATAGCTTTCGCCAGTGAGCACCTCCGCCAGCGG
>CALAYL010000026.1 GCA_937894725.1 uncultured Bacteroidota bacterium | reverse complement strand
TATGATTGTCATTCGTTTGAAACCGTTTATCCTTGGTATTTCAACATAGCTCCTGTGTCGTGGTGGCTAAAACATCACATAAATGAAGGTAGAGAAAAATTGAACTTTTCTATATGGGGAGACTATGACGATAAACGCAAAATCAAAAAAACAGACGAGTCTATCAAAATGATCGATGAAGGTGAAATGCCTATGTGGTCATATACCCTGGCACACAAAGAAGCGGCTATGGATCAAACACAAAAGAAAATAGTGATGGATTGGTTAAAGACTATAAAATAAGCTGAATTGCTTTTCTATTTTCTCTTTAAACTTACTGCCCTTTCCAGTATTAATAAAAGCTATTTTATAAAAACCGTAAAAAATAGCAAACGCTATAATTTGACTATACTATGACAAACATCACCTCCGAAAAAGCAGACAAATCTCGCCTATTCTTTCTCTAATTTGTTTTCGTTTACTTTTGTTCCCCATCTCACTACTGGACGAGTCTCTGTAGTTTTCTTGCGTACGGTCTCGCAAAACACCCACTCGCCTATTGCTTTTTCATTTGTTAATGATAACACCAAAAACCCATGATCGACTGTATTGATAAATCGCAAGTGTGGATTGGTTGATTTGTGCATCAATATGCTTCCCAAAAAATTGGCTATCGGCCTTGTCGTGAGTTCATCTAGATTTTTAGAACTCACGCTCGGTGTCACAAACTCCACCCCTATCACCCCTTTGCCCGATTCAGCATTATAGCTGTTTTTGTTTTGTGGGTCTGCCACTAAATCAAGTGCCCATGAGGTGTGTATATCGCCCGTAACCACCACTATGTTTTTCATTCCATTAGCATAAAAAGAATCCATGATCATCTTTCGTTCTGCGGGATAACCATCCCAAGTATCTAAAAATTTAGCATGCTTTTTTGACATCTGATGTGCATCTATCTCCGAAAACATCACTTGATTTGCAATTACTTTCCAAGTAGCTGTAGATTTTTTCATGCCTTCTATAAGCCACTCAGCTTGTTGAGGTCCTATCATATACCGGCTGGTATCATAGAGATTTGGATCGTATGGATCTACAAGTTGTTTACTTCGTTCTTCGGTGCGCTCATCCATCATATATAGCGTAGCCAAGTTGCCATAGCTTATTGCTCGAGTGATACTGTTGGTGGCATTGTCTGTAATAGGCAACCATTCAAAATATACCTTTTTGGCAATGCCTTTGCGCACTTCCCAATCTCCCTCATCGGCTTGATGGTTGCCTGCGCCATTCTTGTAGGTATTATTTGCAAACTCGTGATCGTCCCACACCGCAATGAAAGGATAAAGCCTATGCGCTTCTTGCAAATCAGTATCGAGTCGATACTGCGCATAGCGTGACCGATAATCGCGCAATTCATAAATTTCATGAGCAGGAATATGCTGGCGAACGGCTTTTTTTCGACCCATTTTTTCGCGAGAATATTCATAGATATAATCCCCTAGATGTACCACGGCATCGATATCGCTTCTATTCGCAATCAATCTATATGCATTAAAAAAACCATGCTCATAATTATTGCAACTTACCACAGCAAACTTTAGACTATCTGCCTGTGTTGGAGCCGTTTTTGTGCGACCAATGGGCGATAAATAATTGCCCATTTTGAATTGGTAAAAATAGGTGGTGCCTGCCGAGAGAGCTTCTATTTTCTTTTTAAACGTGAAAGCAGAACCAGAATCTAATATCACCTCTCCTCTTTGAACTACATGGGTAAGCATGGTGTCTAGCGCAATAGCAAATTTGATTTCGACTGGTGAAAAATCATCTTTCAATATCTTTGTCCAAAGTACAACAGAGCTTTGAGTAGGGTCGCCAGATGCTACTCCAAAAACGAAGGGAGTTTGCGCTTGTGGAGCTAATTGGTATATCTCAGGGTGAAACTGCTGTGCGAAACTTTCTAAAAGAAAAAAACTCGAAATCAAAAGGAGTGGTAATTTAGGCATGGAAATATATTTTATCAAATATAGTAAGACCACGGTATGTGCGTTTGAAATTAAAGTGAAAATTAGTTTAACTTAATCAAACAGCCTAGATTGAGATTTATTTCCAAAGAGGTTCGTTTTCCCATGAAGAAGGAAAATTTAATGCCTCAATATCCACATTAGGATAGCTAGTAAGCAGTGATTTTATTTTTAGATTAAAGGTGTTTGAAGGATTTACTGTTTGCAATAAAAAACGAATCATAGATAGCATGAAATAACTGCGGTTATTTTGAATATCCACTTCATTTAACCATTGTTTTCTAGGCTTTCTTGGCATTTGTGGTCTTATACTCATGGCTCTATTCCACAGCCGAGTGTGATGTGCACAGACATTTCTAAGATAAGCAATACTATGCATCCAAGTTTCAAATACTGTATCAGATAGTCCAAAATGGTTTGCTATTTCTCGCTTTTCTCTACATGGCTTTAGATTTTTGTAAATCATAGATAAGGCACCAAAAGACGTAATTTCTAACATCATCCAGCTTGGTGGAAGTGGATTGGTATATTTTGTTTGAAATGCCTTGCTCTCATTTGAAACGAGCATTCCTCTGCTTTGAAGTTGCTCTAATTGTTGGCGGTACGTTAGTGGTGATTTTGAAAACGGTATTCTAGCCATATTTTAAAGCAAAAAGCTTACCCTAAGCGCGCTGATCTTGCGGGAAGCGTGGTAAGCATGTTAGCACAACACAAAGGTAAAACTTTTAATAAAAGAAGTATTATAGAAATCGTACAGTTTTAATCATTAAGTTTGAGCTTAAGAAATCTACTTTATGCTGCCCACTGATTTATAGCACGTCAAGAAGAAATCGCAAGATTAAAATAGCCAACTAAATTTCGATATTAAAAATGCCCATAGACATCCGAAAAATGGACTTAGATACACTCCAATCTACCTTTGAAGAAATGGGAGTAGCCAAATATAGAGCCAAACAAGTACATGAGTGGCTATGGAAAAAAGCGGCTCGTAGCTTTGATGAAATGACCAATCTCTCCAAAGATTTTAGAGAGGAGTTAAAAACAAAATTTGCGCTCGAGTCGGTAAGCGAAATGCCTCCACAAATCAGCAAAGACGGCACCGTAAAACTCGGTATGCGCCTGCATGATGACCGCATAGTGGAGGGCGTAATGATACCCGAAGTGGATCGAGCTACGGCTTGTGTATCTAGTCAGGTGGGGTGTTCGCTAAGTTGTAGTTTTTGTGCTACAGGGTTTTTGAAACGTGATAGAAACCTCGAAATGGCTGAAATTTTTGACCAAATCGTATTGCTCAATAAGTACGCTAAAGAAGCTAACGATGGTCGTGGGTTGACAAACATCGTGTATATGGGCATGGGTGAGCCATTGCTCAATTATGATAATGTGATACAAAGTATCCGCATGGTTTGCTCGCCCGATGGGTTGAATATGGCACAAAAACGGATTACTCTTTCTACCTCAGGCATAGTGCGGGGCATTATGCGATTGGCAGAGGAGGGTATGAAATTCAATCTAGCCCTTTCGCTACACGCTGCTAATGATGAAAAGCGAAGCCAAATCATGGACATCAACAAGTCTAACCCGATAGATGAATTGGTGACCGCACTCAATTTCTTTTATAAGAAAACAGGCAATAAAATCACCTTTGAGTACATTCTTTTTGACGGATTTAATGACAGTATAGCAGATGCCAATGAGTTGATTCAACTCTCTAAGCGAGTGCCTGCCTTTATCAATATCATAGAATACAACAATGTAGAAGAGGTACCTTACAAACGATCAAAAAAAGAAACTAGAGATAAGTTTTTGGAGCATTTGAGAAAAAATGGTATATCGGCCGCAGTGCGCAGAAGCAGAGGCAAAGACATCGATGCAGCATGTGGTCAGTTGGCTAATAAAAATCAAGATTAATTTGGCCACCAAAGTTTTATAGAAAGCAACACTAGTATCGAAACTATCGTGATTTTAGTAGCTATGGGCGAAGCGGCTAAACTCCATTTGCCGGTGATCCAGGCTCCCGCAGCTCCGCCTATCGAAAGCAAAATGCCATATGGCCAATCGACCATATCGTGATACACAAAAACAGCGAGCGCTATGATTGTATAGCTGAGCATCACAAACGCTTTGATATAGTTCGTTTTGGGCATTGGAAAGCGATGCAATGCGAGTGAGGTAGCCATCATAAAAAAACCAGTACCCGCCTGTATAAAACCACCATAAATGCCGATAAAAAAGAAGGCGATTATACCGCCCCATTTTTGTTTTTTAGATAACTTTTCTTGCAAATCGATACTCGTCTTGATAGGATTAAAAATGGTCAAGCCGATAAAAAGGAGCACCAATATGCGAAGTGTCCAATGCAAGATGTTGGCATCGATTGATACCGCATACCAAGACCCCAACACAGCACCAGGCAATGAAGCTAAGGTTAGTTGAATTAAATATTTTGCCTCTAGGGGTTTTGCCTTTTTCAAACTTTGTGTAGCCGTAAAACATTGGATAGCGATAGCTATACGATTGGTTCCATTGGCTACTTGAATAGGCAATCCGGCAAACATCAGTGCGGGCATCGATATTAGAGAACCCGCTGCCGACACTGTATTGACAGCACCCGTCAAAAAGCCAGCGATCAATAAAATAATACCCGTAGTAATACTCATAAAGTGTCGAAATATAGGGGTATATTTTTAACTTTGGCAAATAATGAAAAAAGCACTCATCATAGGAAGTACGGGCTTGGTAGGTAGCCATTGTTTGGAACTATTGCTCCACGATGAGCAGTTTAGCCATGTAGTCGCATTGACTAGATCAAAACTAAGCATCTCGCACCCAAAACTCACCAATCACCTAGTCGATTTTGACAATTCAGCTACATGGGAGAGTTTTACTATTACCGATATATTGTTTTCGGCCATGGGCACTACCATTGCTAAAGCTGGTTCGCAAGCACAATTTCGGAAAGTCGATTTTGAATACCCATTGGCTATTGCTACTAAATGCAAAGAAAATGGAGCGCGTACCCATGTATTAGTATCGGCTCTCGGAGCAGATAGCCATTCATCTATTTTCTATAATAAAGTAAAAGGAGAACTTGAAAATGCGATTACCTCTCTTGAGTTTCAAAAAAATATTATCGTGAAACCATCGCTTTTGTTGGGTGAAAGAAACGAGAATAGACTTGGCGAAAAATTAGCACAACAAGCGTTCAGCTTATTTGGAAACTTGATGGTGGGCCCACTCGCTCGATACAAAGGAGTACCGGCTAGTCTGGTTGCCAAAGCTATGGTCGAATCTGCAAAAGACAGCACGGATAATCAGTATCAAATCATTGAAAATAAAGATATTTTTCGTTTTGGATAAAAAATCAGCCCTTCTTTTTGGAGCCATATTGGCGACATTTATGTTTACCCTATCAGCCCAAGGTCAGCGGATTTTGGTGCGCCCTATGGAATACACAGGCGATGAACCCGCCCGTCAAGATTCGTTTAGAAAATTGCATATCGTGATAGCGGGCAACATTTATAAAAGTCAAGAACAAATCAAAAATGCGTACGACTCATCAGAGCGAAAGTTTGATTTTGCGCCCGAGCTCAGGCATGTAAATCCGATCATGAATATCGGAGATATCGTATTGGCACAACTAAAAACCTCTTTCCAAGCCGATCCTAGCTCGCCTTATTCGGCACCAGATGAGTTTGCGCTTTCCATAAAATATGCGGGTATCAACCATTGCATGTTGGCCAACAAAAACACCATGAATATCGAAAAGAAAAGCCTTGTCCGAACCCAAAAGGCCATGCGTGTATTTGACATTCAAACCACAGGTGCTTTTTCCGACAATAGAGAACGCAATGGCAATTATCCACTTTTTATAGAAAAAAAAGGGTTTAAAATAGCCGTACTAAACTATGTAGCTATATCACGCAGACCCTCTATATCTCTCGACTATGTGATAAATCAATTAGACCAAAATCAGATAGAGCGAGATATGAAAGTAGCCCGCGATCAAAACCCAGACTATATCATTGTTTACATAGATTGGGGCGACAATTTTCAAGACTACCCTTCTTTAAATCAAGAAACTACCGCCAAATTTATTTTTGAACAAGGTGCTGATCTAATAGTAGGTACATTTCCAAACACGGTAAAGAAAACAGAATTAGTAGAACATTACTATAAGGGCGAGTTGAGAAACAAATTGGTCGTATATTCACTAGGTAATCTAATTTCAGAATCTACAGATGACCGAAGTAAGGCTGGTGCATTCTTAGATATAGAAATTCATAAAAATAATTTTACAGGCCAGGTAAAGGAAGGCGACATCGGCTTTATACCCACTTGGAATCACTACGATACTATCAACGGCAAGATGCGCCTACAAGTATTGCCAGTAGCGGCTGTAGAGCAAGGTGATATGTACAAAAACATGGCGGCCGATGAAAAAAAGAAAATGATACAATACGCGTTTCAAACCAGACGCACCATGGGTAGATATACAGATGAAATACAGTATAATATTACGGATATTACGGTAGAGGATATGGAAGAATCCACTCAGCTCACCAACTCTCCTATGAACAATCGGTTTAATCCATTTAGCGAAAAGAATCTAAAAGCTTCTGCACCTCCAGCTGCCAAAGTAGAGCAAAAACATAAGGGAGATACGATATATCGAATTCAGTTTTATGACCTAAGCAAATTGATACCAATAGACACTACCTACTACGACCATCTCAAAGGCTATGAAGTGCTAAAAGAAAATGATAGCTATAAATATCTTCTTGGAAATTCTACCCATTATAAAGAAATCAAAGAGTTGTTTTTTAGAGTCATTAAACCCCGATATAAACAATCTTTCATAGCCGTATATTATGACGGTAGAAGAATCAAAGAATTTACCCCAAAAGAATAATCGACCATGTATTCGTTGTGTATAGATGAAGGAAATTCAAGATTAAAATTTGCGCTCTTTGCGTCAAAAAAGCTAATCGCAGAAGACAGAGATATGGATGCCTTAGCATTATTAGATATGAGTAAATTGTCGCTATCTATTGTAGCTACGGTACTAGCGCCTTCTCCTGCCATTGATTTTTTGGAATCAAGGGGCATACCCCACCATCGTTTGACCTCAAAAAGCAAACTTCCTTTTAAAAATAAATATGCTACACCCCATACAGTAGGAGCCGATAGACTAGCTGCGGCTGCGGCTGCTCATTTGTTTTTTGCCAATAAAACTGCTTTGGTCATTACGGTAGGCACATGCATTACCTACAATTTTATAAATGAAAAAAATGAGTTTTTGGGCGGAAGCATATCTCCAGGAGTACAGATGCGGCTCAATGCCATGCATCATTTCACCTCCAGACTACCCTATACCGAATGGGAATATGGCAAGTCAATACCCTTAACAGCAGACTCTACCCAGCAGTCTATGCTCAGCGGAGCAGTCAATGGATTGGTGGCAGAAGTAGTGCAAACAATAAATTGGTATGCAGAGCGTTTTCCAAACTTAAACGTACTGGCTACTGGAGGGGATGCAACTTTTTTGGTTTCGCAGTTTAAAAACAACATCTTTGTTGACCCGCAGCTATTGCTCAAAGGTTTAAATCATATATTATCCTATAATGCCATTTAATTCAAATAGAGTTCTTTTTACCTTACTTTTGATTGCTTTCTCTCAACTTAGCGATGCACAAAGCACCTCCCCTTATTCACGATTTGGACTCGGATACCTCAGGTCGAATGTCTTTTCGTCAAATAAAGCGTTGGGCGAAATAGCCGCAGGCTATCGATCTGGTGCTGGCCTCAACCCTGCCAATCCCGCTTCGTATTCCGAACTTATGTTTGCTACTCTAGAAATGGGTGCCAATGTGGACATTAGCGATTTTAAAACAAAAGACTCTACCTACAGAGGCGCCTATGGTACTATTAATCACATAGCCCTTGGATTTCCATTGATTAGAGAAAAACTGGGCTTGAGTTTTGGACTTTTGCCTTATGCTACTACAAACTATAAATTTGTAAATCAAAATATAGACACCTTTAGTAAATATACAGGCAAGGGATCTATATACAGGGTATATTTAGGTAGTGCATATCAGTGGAGAGGCATATCGCTAGGATTTAATGTTGGCTATCTTTTTGGCGGACAAGATTATTATAAAGGCTTTGAATTTACCGACTCGCTAAATGCACTCAACCAACGTACAAATAATAAGATGAATGTACATGGATTTGTCTATGACTTGGGGATTCAGTATAAAGTAAGACTTGCAAAACGGACAGAAGCCAACCATTATAAAAACGATATCAATCTAGTGGTAGGCGCATATGGCAATAGTCAGATTAAAGTGGGTACTACGGTGAGTGGAGTTACAGAACGCTACATAAGTACGAGCAGTGGTACCGCAGAGCTGGTAGATACACTTTTCTATAAAGCAGACCAAAAAAGTAAGCTTCAGTTACCTTATACCGTAGGTGCTGGATTTACGGTTGGCAATGAATTTTGGTGGATTTTGGGAGCAGATTTCAAGTATAGTGGATGGAGTGGCTTCAACTCACCATTAAACAATACCCCTATGAGTGATAGCTGGCGATTCTCGTTTGGTGCAGGCATTACGCCAGATTATACTGGTAAATTTTTAAAACGTATTCAATATAAGGCAGGATTTTATGCTGCGCAGTCCGAAGTGAAAGTTAATCACACTGGGCTCAAAGAATATGGTGGTACATTTGGACTCACCCTACCCTTTATTTTTGGTAGAGATAGACTCAATACCAACGATTATTTGCAAATCCACCTGATGGGTGATGTAGGTAGTCGATTGCCCGAAAACAAAGCATTGATACGCGAAACCTATTATCGCCTTACGCTAGGAGTCTCTGTAAATGGACTTTGGTTTAAAAGAAGAAAATTTGACTAATGCGTAGCCTGCTTTTTTATGTAGGCTTGAGTTTGTTTTTGATAGGTTGCAAAAACGACCTTGACGATGCGAGAAAAATCACGAGCCGATCTAATGTCAATATAGAAAGAGGAAAAGATATTGAAATCATCTACTCCTCAATGGGCGAAAATAAAATTAAAGCATTTGCGCCTACCTTACTCAGATTCAATACTGAAAAGCCTTATGTGGAATTTGTAGATGGTGTAAAAATCAATTTTTATGATAAAGATGGCAATGTAGAAACATCTATGACGGCCAAACATGCTACTGTACAAGATGGCTCATCACTAATGATAGCCCGAAACGATGTAGTTGTAACCAATCTAAAGGGTGAAAAACTCAATACTGAAGAATTGGTGTGGGATGAGTCTCGAAAACAAATCTACTCAAACTCTTTTGTAAAAATCACTACAGAAGACGAGATATTGATGGGACAAGGTATGGAGTCAAACGAAACATTTACAGACTATACCATCAAAAAAATAACTGGCGTCATTAAGGTCAAATCAACAGAAATGCCATAAATCTACCCTGTCTAATCTGACAAATTTTCTTTAAAAAATACCCTTATGAAATTTTTAAAAATAATCGAAAAAGCTTGGTTGGCTGCTGCTTTGGCTGCATTCATTTTAGGTATGTATTACCTCATCACGCTACAAGCCTTTGTACACCTCGTGTATTTCCCTTTTTTATGTACCCTGTTTTGTTTATTGCTATACCGAAATATCCGCTCACAGCGCAGGTTTAACGAACTTCATAAACGCAAATGAGGCACCCTCTCGGATGCCCCACTTGAACCTAAAAAACAGCGGTGTAAATGTAGTTAAAATTTTATTACAAGTGTATTATATGGATCATCAGATAATACATATTTAACATTTGGCACCTCATGTGTCTCAATAGGGAGTAGTCTTACGTCCATTTGTTGTAGTTCACGCTTTGTATTGACTCTCTTGATTTCTAAATCATTATATCCATCAATTTTAAAAGAAAGCGTAGCGTGATTTTTAATTACATCTTTGTTGATGGCTAGAGCATAGTTTCCATCTTTATCCACTGCGGCATTTACCACAGCACTACCCATCTTACCAAAATTGATTTTTGCATTCGTGATAGGTTTGCTATTTGATGCATCTATCAACTTGCCAGATATTACTACCACATTTGGATTGGTAATAAGTGCGGTAAGTACTGCTTGTGTAGCTGGTGCTTGCTTTTCATTAGCTACAAATTGAGCTTGTAGGGCTAAAACGAGAGTGACCAAGGTCATGGTCAAAAGAGACTTTTTCATAATGATATATTTAAAGAGTAAGAAATCAATGGGTGGAAAACGATTATTTCAGTTTCAATCAAAAAACATAATCTAGCTGATTTGCTTTCGTTTTCTGATACAAATATAGCGCACAACTAGGCTCAAATACAAGGTCTAAAATGAAAATTAGCACAAACGGAGGTAGATTGCCTACAAACGATGAAGGCGTTAAATCATCTTAACTTTTTATCCAACAAACGTCAAATGGCATTAACTAAAAATTATTTAAAACTTGCTAGAATCTTATTGTATTTAAAAAATACATATATTACCTATCTATCTTGTGCTATATTAACAATGCCTTATTTATTTCAGTTATATCTTTACAAAAAAAAAGCAAAAGTGGCGTTTTGGCACTGAATTTGCAATTTCAAAAACAACTAAATAATCAATATGAAAAGAAGTATCGTTACCCTATCGGCATTGTGCCTAACTATTAGCTTAATGGCTCAAGATGTAAATATCTTAGACGTAAAAAAAACCATGAGTAAAGGGGAAAACCCCGGACTAGAAGTGACTATTCCCAAAACCAATGTATCAGATGTAACTAAGGTTTTTGAAGCGAAAATGAAAGAATATAAAGGCAAATTTATAGCTCCATCAAAAGGCAATGTGGAGTATTTTATAGATGATGCGAAAATCAGCACTATCAGCGACCAACCCATAGATATTTACGCATACATATTGCCAGAGGGCGAAAATGTAAAATTTACTTCGTTTTATAGCGTAGGCGGGTTGTTTTTCACTCCAGCCAATGAAGCACAGTATGCAGTAGCTAAAAGCATTACCGCTAGTGTGTACAAGCAAGTAATGTTTGACCAAATGGAAGCTAAACTTAAAGACGAAACAAAGAAGCAAGAGGCTCTAGAGTCTGACTTTAAAGGATTAGAAAAAGCTAAAGATGGTTTTGAAAAAGAAATAAACAAGGCTAAAGAATCTATAGCTAAAGGGGAAAATGAAGTAAAGTCTGCTGAGAATGAAAAAGCTAAAACATTAGCCGACATAGAAGCTAAGAAAGCAGATGTGGTAAAGCAAAAAGAAGAGCTAGCAAAATTTGATAGAAAAGCACTCGAAAACGAAATAAAGGCGCTCGAAAAAGACAAGAAGGGGCTAGAGAAGGACATGGCAAAATCAGCTAAAGAAATAGGCTCAAAAACAGCCGAAATAGAAAAACTGAAAGCTGAGATAGCGACCCTAAATACGCAAGTAGAAACCAACAAAAAATCGATTGACGACAAAACAAGATTGATAGCCGAGAAAACAGGCGTAATCAACAACAATAATCTTGAAGAAAAAGAAAAGCAACTAAAAGCTACTGAAAAAGAACAACAAGGTCTCGAAAAAGATGCAGAGAAAATAGCTAAAGAAATAGAGAAAAACACGGCAGACATAGCATCTAACAAGTCAGCTATCGCTACTGCCGAAAGCGCAATCACAGACAACACGGCTAAGCAAGCTGCTAAAAAAGCGGAAGTCGAAGCTCAAAAAGCAGTGATCGAATCATTGAAAGCTGAACAAGCAAAATATAAGTAATTAATCTTATCTCCTTCATACCTAAAAAAGCCCCTTGATTTTTTCTAGGGGCTTTTTTTATTTCCCTAACGCCCGCTCCCACGCCCATGCCGTGCGCATCATATCATCGAGATTGTA
>CALAYL010000025.1 GCA_937894725.1 uncultured Bacteroidota bacterium | reverse complement strand
AATCCCAGCCGTAGTACATGCCGATGGTAGCTGTAGGATTCAAACTGTTTCGCAAGAGGATAATCCGCTTTTTTTCCAACTCATCACTGATTTTAAAAAGCAGAGCGAAGTGGGTTTATTGCTCAATACTAGTTTTAATCTCAATCACGAACCTATCGTAAATACGCCTCGAGAAGCGATTGCTTCATTCTTTGCTAGCGGTATAGATGTCTTGTACCTTGGTGATTATCGAATCCAAAAAAACACCTTATGAATACGCCCAATATTTTCAAAGACGATAGTCTCAATCAGCAGTTGGTGAGCGATGGTTATGCTAAGGTATCATTTCTAACGGATAGCGAAGTCAAGCAACTTACCGACTTTTTTTATCAGCATCATCCCGCTTTGCCCGATGGTATGTATGCCTCATCACACCATGCCGATTTTGCTTTTCGCAAAATGATGAATGATGAGATTAAAGAAGTGTGTACAAGCGCGGCTATGAGTGTATTTGCAGATGTGGAATTGCTCGGGGCTACTTTTATGGTCAAGAGCAAGGGCGAGCATGGCAGCTTAGCTCCTCACCAAGATTGGAGTATAGTCGATGAAAGTAAATATAATTCTTACAATATTTGGTTGCCCTTGGTAGATGTAAGTGTCGAAAATGGCACACTCTTGATTTTAGAAAATAGCCATGCAACTTTAGAGAATATCAGGGGACTCAATATTCCCTCTTCGTATGCCGAGGTCACCGCTGAGCTGTGGCAATACCTTACGCCAGTAAACCTCAAAGCGGGCGAGGCTTTTGTATATGACCATAGATTGCTACACGCCTCTGGCGTAAATACCACCATCGAGCCTCGCTTAGCTATTGTGTATGGCTTGATACCCAAGGATGCGACTATGCGCTATTACTATGGACGAGAAAATCAGATAGAAGAATACAGTTGTACCCCCGATTTTTATTTTAACGAAACGATTACTGATGGCCCCTCAAAGCTACCTCTTTTAAAAAAGTTTGAAAATAAAAACCCCCTTATATCAGCCGAAAAACTTTCAGATATGTATGGCGAGAAAAGTATTTTGACTCGGATAAAAAGGTGGCTGGGAATATAGTTTTGTGGCTTATTCGTTTTTATAAAAAGCTCCTTCACTAAAAAAGCCCCTTTCGGGGCTTTTTTTTATGTTTGAGAGGTGTGATTTATTGAATAATCAACTTCTTAGTGATGATTTGATTATCGGCTTTTATTTTGATAAAATAATGACCTGCAGCGAGGTCTTCTACACTATTCACTTCGCCTGTTTTCACTTTACGTATTTCTTGGCCTATAGTATTGAAAATAGCGGCATCAAACACGTTGGCTTCACCAACACTTACTAAGGTAAATTTCCCCTTTGCCGGGTTTGGATAAATCACTATCGAGAAGTTTTCGCCATCGAAATATAGTGCAACTGTGTTGCTGTATTCAAACTTGCTATCAAAATCTACTTGCTTCAAACGATAGTAGTTCCAGCCTTGTAATGGTGCTTCGTCATACAGTTGATAGGTCTGCGGTGCGGTGGTATTCCCTGCTCCTTTTACTGTACCCAAAAGTTCAAAAGAAATAGCATCGGCACTTCGCTCTACTTCGAATCTATCATTGTCAATTTCTAACGAAGTGCCCCAGTTTAGTTGTGATCGATTTTCTACTCGCTTCGCAGTGAAGTAAGTGAGTTTTACAGGGAGTTGTGTGCTTGCCGCAGTAGCGCCATCTAGTGTAAACTTAGAAAAAGAAGTCATGCCACTCAAGCTATATCCATTAGGACAAGCAATAAAGCCAACTGTAGGAAAGTCTGCGCCTCCGCTTGCTGTAGTCACCCCTGTATTTCCAGGCTCTCCGTTTTTCATCAGGAAGCGAATAGCTGTACCACCAGCTGAGCTGATAGGGCTAATATCTTGGCCTCCATTTGCTAGTACAGTGATATCATACGAGCTCACACCACCACCTGGATTTGTTACATCCCATTGTAGTGGCGATGCAAGATTGAATGTCACCTGATCTAATGCGCCATCTGGACCTGCTGTGCCTTGTCCTATCTGTTGGCCTGGAGCGGTTTTTGTTTCTAGGTCGCAATAGGCCACCGTTTTGATTGGCGAGCTGCTGTTTTTTTCCAAATAGCCTAAAATGTCAGAGCCATTAGTACCCGTAGGTTTGATTGTAAAACCTTGCGCATTTTGGGTAGAATCACCTATCGGGAAAACATAGAGTGAATCACTATTTGTTTTCCATTTCAAAAGACCTTGTACATATTTGTCTGTACCAGACACAGCGCCATTCACAATAGCATCAGTAGCTGCATTGGAAACATAAAGTGTATTGGCTTTGGTTTTGATTACTCCTGCAGATTTAAACACAAGTTTATTGGTTATTTCTGCTCCATTAGTCAAGGTAACTGTGTCGCCACTAGCTCCTTTATTTACATACATATTGACCATTGCAGAAGGCAGTCCATTACCCGTCACCATACCTCCATTACCTACAAATCCATACGAAGCAGTAGTTGGGAAAGTACGAGTACCTGAAATACGAATATTTCCATCGCTGACCCCAGTTCCAGAAGTTTTGATGCCATCTGGCGATCCATACAATAAGGTAGCTCCACTACGAACGGTGAAACTACCTGTACCAGAAACATTTTCTGTTTTGTCTAAACGAAATACCGCAGGGCTATCAATAGTCAAGGCTCCTTTTACACCGAAAGAAGCAGTTGGAGTTACATTAAAAAAGTTAGCACCCGATTGCGTGTTCGCAGCAGCAGCTTTGATATCTATGTGTTGATATGAAATGGTATTTCCATTACCGTCTGTGCCTCTTAATCGTTGATTTTGACTAGCGCCTGAGCCATAAAACTCCACTGTACCACCTGTGATATTGTAGGTTCTAGTTGGTAGCGTTGCGGTAGCGGTTAGCTCTGGCTGCGCATCATCTAGTTTTTTAAATCTGATTCTACCTCCATCCATCACTAAACCTGCTGTACCTATGAAAGAAGTAGCAACAGATGAAGCATTTATACAATCTACTACTGCACTGCCAGTGATGATAAGCGAAGAGTCTATAGTGACCGTGCTAGATAGATTTTTATAGTCAGTCAAATAGGTGTTGGCTCCACTAAACTTTAGGTTTTTATAGGTTCTAGACCCTCGTATCGTTTGGAATGCTTCTGATGTTCCGCTACCAGCTAGTTCTATAGTACCTCCTTGCAAGTTATAACCAAAAGCAGATCCATCTACCCTAGGTATCAAATCGCTCGCACTAGCAGCAGCAGTGCTATCCCCTTTGGGTATCAAATATCTTGTGCCTGCACTCATATAGAGCGTACCACTAGAGCTAGTGATGTAGGCAGAGGTGCTTTCTATCACTTGACCTTTTCGGATGTCTAGCTTGCCGCCTGTGGCACTAATGGTGGTCGTACCAGATATTCCTGTAGAATTTGTGAAAGAAAGTTCTTTAGCGTTATCACTAAGCTCGCAAACTATGATTTTAGCTGTAGTGCCTGTGGTTATTGCATTTCCTGTTACTTGATTAGCTTTACCGATGTAGTGGAAAGTAGCGACTTGATTGAAAGAGCGATTACTTGCTACGGTTCTCACATTATTGGTAGTGCCAGTAGTAGCGATACCTTCTGTTGATGTTATTTTTAAAGTACTTCCTTGAGCAGATTGGAATACTGTGCCCGTTTGGGACCCTGAAATGCCTACATTTAGTGGTGTAGTGCCATCAAACCCAAAATCAAAAACACCTCCATTGTTTACAAAAACACCACTGTTTGTACCTAGTTCAAAATCTCTGTTTATCAACTGTACATATGCACCCGATGTTACGTTAAAGTTTATATATCTGTTTTCATTAGTCCCTGTTGATGCAATGTCTATGGTTTGTGTGGTCGCGTTAGAAAGGCCATCACCCACCCCTATGAAGTTCAAATTGCCCAAATTGCTTGAATTTGAATTTTGTAACAAACCAGAGTTAGCTACGGTTAAATCTCCCTTTAAGTTTATTGTGGCACTTGTGTTTGCAGATACAGAAGAGTTAAACTCTAATACAGCACTTGGTGTCACATTGATATTGCCTTCTACATTTAATGTTGTAGAAGCACCAGATGCAGAGCCTGAATGCACTCGAGTAGTAGCTGCGTCTAGTTGTAAATCTCCTTTTATAGTAAAATTTAATGTTCCTGAAGTTTTCATATTGATGAGCTGTGTTCCTGTATAAGCGTCATCTACTATAAAATTTCCACCAATTCCTGAAGTCACTGTTCCTGTTGTTGATAAGCGCATATCTGCTCCTGATGTAGAATTACTTAAAAACACCAAGTCATTGTGTGCCAGATTAATGGTTACCCCTCCATCTAAAAATATCATATCATCACTAGCGCCTAGATTTGACCCAAAATCGCAAATAATATTTCCAAATGCAGCTGTATAGCCATTATATGTATTAGTAGAAATGGTAGTGTTGTCAGGTATTAATGAAACACTAGCGGCATTCCAATCTTGTAGCACAAGATTAGAACCTCGATGAAATATTTCAGTCCCTTTCCAAATTGAGGTTGAAGGTGATGAATATCTGAAATTTATATTAACAAAACCATTTGAATCAACTTCAAAAATATCTGGTGCTGTGCCGTCACCAACTGTTAGGTTGGCATCTATTTGTAGCACCCCTCCACTTTCTACTTTTAAGGTATCTTTTACGGTGCAAGATGTTTTAATTGTTAGTTTTCCTCCGTCACGAACATAGACTTTATCCGGGCCAATACTCGTTGCATCAATATTGTGGTAGATAAATACCCTGTCTGTAGTACTGGTAGAAGGCCTTGTTACGCCTAAGTTCCAACCTGGATTTGGTGTGCCAAATCTATCCCATGTTGAAGTAGAGCCAGTAGTTAACCAAGTGCCTGAACTAGCAGAACGGTAATCACCAGTTAGGAAAACAAATATGGTTATATCAAAATTGCTCGAAGTGGCATCTGTCTTGCCTGTAGCCGTAGCGGTAAGCGTTCTGCCTGTAGCTGCTGCGGTGTGCGTAAGACTAGAAAAAGTAGCCAGTCCTAGTACTGCACTTGCAGAAACTGGCGAGCCTGTAAGCATGCCTGTAGAAGTGATACTTACACTTCCTGTGTAGTTTATATCTCTATTATTATTAGCATCTACTGCTTCTACTGTAACGGCTGGCGACATAGCAGCAGATACTGAGGTGTTGGTAGGCTGTTGCACAAAACGCAGTTTGGTAGCTTGCACCCTGATTCGGTTTATATCAGCAGTTGTACTTGATACTGCTCCACCGGCATTAGCCGCAGCAAAAATAGAACTATCAGCATTGGCAGTAGCACTGGCTATGGTGTATTGGAGTTGCTGACTATCGGTCACTGTAGTGAGATATGATACACGCAATGTAACATCTTTGGTACTTCCATCTGCTGCCCATACATTTACTCCGCTCAATCCAGTGAAAGCAATAGTGCCTGCTCCAATACTAATAGTAGGACTGCTGCTGATGAGTGTGCTTTGAGTAGCTCCACCAAACAAAGCCGCAGAGCGAATATTCGCTATATTGGTTACATTAAATGTTACTGCCGTCAATGCGGTACCAAAAGCATCGGCATCGGCTGCGCCTCCGCCATCTCTAATTGTAAATTTGAAAACGCCCACGCTGTTTGCCGTGGTAGATATTGTAGCTGCTTGATAGGTGGTATAATCATGATTTGACGTATAGCTATAACCTGCATCAGCTATGATATCTGAGGAGTTGCTATTTACCCCTGTGCCTTGAATGTTGAATGTATAAGGGTTTTCATCGCTGTCGTTGTTAGCTATGCTTATAGCAGCGGTACGAAGGCCTGTAGCACTTGGGTCGAAAGTAATCTGAAAAGAGGTGCTATCGCCAGCCAGTATAATAGCTGCAGGCGTGGTAGTCAATGTGAAGTCGGAGGCATGAGTTCCACTTATAGTTACAAAAGGACTAGAGCCTGTTAGTTTCAATGTATCACTTCCTGTGTTGAGAATTTTAAAAGTGCGCACTACAGTGCCTCCTGCTACAGCTGTGCTTCCAAAATCGGTATGATTAGCTAGGCTTGGCGAAGTACTACCGCTCGCTATAGAAACGTTGTTTCCTTTTATGTCTATTTCGGGTATGGTAGAGCAAAAAGCATCCAAATCCCCTATGTAACACGAATTTCCTGTTCTTTGTAAGTACAAACGCACATAAGTTGTAATGGTTGGAATTGATACTGTTTGCAAGGCATACGATGAGTTTCCAATGGAAGTGCCTGCTATGGTACCCGCCCCGCTAATGTTATTCCAAGTAGTACCATCCGTACTGTATTGAACATAAAGTGTCCATGAATTACTAAAATTGGAAGAGCCTTTTAAATTAAAAGACACACTGCTATAAGTATTTGAAGTCGGCAATTGTGCCCACTCGCCATTTTCATTTAAGTTTAGGTAATAATCACCAGAGCTACCGTTTACCGCTGTAGTTCCTCCACCTGTAGTTCCTCCGGCAGATGTCCATTCCGTAATATTTCCAGTTTCAAAATCTTTAGTAAAACACGGTCCTGTCAATGTTGCACAGCTCGTCTGCGGCTCACTGCCTGTTTTGTAATCTATACTTGCTCCACTATTGGTATAAGACCAAATTTTGAAAAAATAGGTGGTGCCAGCACTCAAGCCAGTCACTGTATAGCTGCCTACGCCTTGTGCTACATTCTGTGTGGTAGAGCCATTCGCCTCGGCAGTACCATCTGAAGGAGCAGCTATGGCTGCATACGAAGTGCTACTCCATTTGATTAAATATCCATCAGGAGTAGTAGCTCCAGAAGCATCTGTCCAGGTTAAAGGAATACTTGCAGTAGTAGTAGTCCCACAAGTGAAAGAAGTTGGAAAGTTTGTCGGTTCTGATTTAAGCGTAGTAAAAGTCTGGTTTGTACCATAACTAGTTACGCCATTGCTATTCGTAGCATACGCTCTGTAATTATATAATGTATTGGCAGAAAGTCCTGTGATAGCACTTGTATAATTGGAGGTTCCTGTTCCATCACTTGTAATCCCTAAATTAGATATAGTGGTAGGGTTTGCAGTTAATGCCCAAACTACACCCTTAGCTGTGATAGTACCGCAAGTGGTACTTACAGTATTACCACCAGAACTTGCAGAGGAAGTTGTAATCGCAGTTGCAGATACAGTGGTTACGGCTACTGTTCCATTACTTCCTGTACCTGATACGTCCACATCTTTTTGAGTAGCTCCTGTGCTTGTATTGGTTACTTGCAATGTACCTGTAGCGCCAGCAGATGATGGTGAAAAGCGAACATCAATGGCTGTACTGGCTACACTACCACCACTTTGAGTTAAAGTTAATGAAGAGCTCCATGCTCCAGCCCCTGTTTTAACTTCAAATCCTGCGGGAGCAGTTACGGTAATATCATTGGTAAGACTTGTGCCAGAAACATTATAGGATTGAGATGTACTATTTGTGCCAACGCAAACTGTTCCAAAATCGGTCAATGAGGATGCAGAAATATTTATCGTAGGCGAAGAAGGTGTAGCAGTGGTGAAATTGTCTATGTTTTGTCCAGATGTTGTAGTTGTTAAATATTTTTCTGCACCAGCAGCACAGTTATATTCTACTACCATTACTCTGTAAGTTGTCGTAGCTGTCAATCCAGATACCGAAGTGCTGCTACCCGTACCATTGTAAATACAATACCAGCCAGAAGAAGCTATCTGTGTACCACTGCCAAAAGTAGTGTTAGCTGTATAGGTAGTGCCATCTACAGGTGCAGGTGTGCCACTTGATGCTTGTTTAATAAATACTGCACGTTTTGTGCCACCACCATTTGTCCAAGCTATATTTGCAGAAGTGGTCAAAACAGATGAAAAGCCGATAGTAGTGGCTTCGGTAGTAGGTGCGGAGCAAGCAGAAACCCATTTTGCATAAAGTGTCAAATCGCTTGATGGCATTGTTAAAGTAGCGCTTCCAGATGCTGCATAGTCAGTACCACTTCCATCAGCTTTAGTATTCCATCCAGAAAAAGTATAACCAGTTTTTACTAAAGTTCCTGTATTTGCCTTAACCGTTACTGTAGCACCAGAAAAATAGGTATTTGCGTCAGTTGGTGCAGTTCCTCCTGTACTTCCATTATTATCATATGTTACCCCATAAGCTTTTCGATATAAAAATGGAGTCGTTTGTCCAGAGCTATAACATGAAAAAAGGGAGCTACTTGAGTTGTATTGGAGTATATTTCTGGAGTAGCCACCTGTAGTGCAAGTCAAAACTGCGGCACCTGAGGAAAATGAAACGGTCCAATTAGCAACTGAACCAGAAGTCCTTAAGTAATTGCTACTACTACTTGCTGCATATAAGTAGCCAGCATAAATTGAATCATATAAAGTCCAAGCACCACTACTACCTCCTAATGTTATTTCATATGCTTTGGTTAAATCACCTGTTGAAGTTGCTGGTGTGGTAGCTATAGAAACGGGAGAGCCAGCAACAACAGTAACCGAGGTTGTTGATTGCTGTCTGTTATTAGAATTTTGATAGCCCATTGCCGAACGACCACTGCCTGCGGTTTGTGAAGAAACTATGATATACTTTTCTCCAGCTACTAGGTCGGTTGTTGATGAAATAAGCTTATAGGTTACCTGCCCCATCAAGTTCTCTCCTCCTAAAATCGAGAACACCATTAAAAAGCAAGTAAGTAGTTTTTTTGTCATAGTAGTAGCGATGTGTTTCATTCAGTTTTATTTTTGCGGTGCGAATTTAGTTGATATATCGTTAGCGAAAGGTATGTTCGCCTTTTTTTCATTTGCATTCGTATTTAAACAAACTCAGTGCCAAAAAGCTCAAGTACGCAGCTTTTCTCTTTTTGTTCATATAAGTTTCATTCGAAAAAGTTTTAGTCGTGGATTTATCTTGATTAATTTGAATTTACGCATTATATTTAATACGTAGTTGATATAAAAATATATGTTTTGTTTTTTGAAACAAATCTACCACTGTCTATTTTTTAAACCATAGCCCTGTCATCTTTTGTGTACAGTGGAGAAGATTTTATCTCATGAATTTATCTTTCTTCACATTCAGCACTTTTCATTTCGAGTAGTCTCCCCGAAGCAATCTCAAAAAGCGATAAAGAAATTTGGCTTCTAGTACTGGCCTTGACGAAGAAAATGAAATACTCATAGTGTCAAAAAAAGACAGTGCAAGCAGTCTTTACCGCTGTTTTAAGGCATCCAAAAATTTAACCATTCTCACTATGTATTTTACTAATGTTTTGCTGCTAAAAAGCAGCCGAGAATAGATTTATCCTGTTTTTTTACAAAAATCGCTGCCCAAATACAACCTTTTTGCTACTTTTATACTCTTATAGTCATTATATACCCTTAGATTGTTAAATTCTCTGATGAAAAGATTTTTAAAAGTTACGCTACTCCTCTCTTTTTGTTTCTTGTTTTTTGTGCAAGACACCAAAGCCTCCCATGCAATGGGGGCAGATTTGGAATATACCTGCCTAGGTAATAATCAATATTTCGTTAGTCTTAAATTTTATAGAGATTGTAGTGGTATTCCTGCGCCAACAGTAACTCAAGTAAATTCGAACTTTACAATTTTGAACACTTGCACTGGAGGAACTATTTCACCTTCTACACCTTTTACCCTTAGAACAAATGCTCCTTGCCCGAATGGCGGAGTCTCGGGGACTACCGGATGCGAAGTGTCGCCACTTTGTAATCAACAGATAGGTCAATCAAGTTGTAATTCTAGCCCTGGCACTTATCCAGGTGTGCAGGTATATGAATATACTGGAACCATTACATTGAATGCTGCTTGTGCTAGATGGTTGCTTCGATTTACAGAGTCAGCTAGAAATCCAAATAACAACCTTACTACATCGCCCAATTTATCTATTGAGGCTATGATAAATAATACAATTAATCCAGCAACTGGCCAGCCTTATTGCAATAACTCAGCAAAATTCTCAGAAGTTCCAGTACCTTTTAAATGCCAAAATTCGCAGACTACTTACAATCATGGTGCTGTGGAGCCAGATGGAGACTCACTTCGCTACTTTTTGACTAATCCTTTAGGCAATAGCTATGCGCCTATTACGGCTTATGCTGCTGGGTATTCTGTCAGTCAACCAGTGCGTACTAGTCCTCCCAATAGTTTCTTTTTTGACCAAACATCTGGACAAATGATTTTTACTCCGTCTAGTATCGAAACGGATGTACTGGCGGTGCGGGTAGAAGAGTATAAAAATGGTGTTTTAGTGGGTTACACTATGCGTGATGTTCAAGTGAAAATAATCAGTTGTACCGTATCAATTCCTGATTTTGCTACTAATATAGATAGTCTTCAAAATGCTACCTTGAATGATTCAGTAACGTTTCAGGCCTGCCCTGGCACACAAGTCAAGTTCAGTATTTTGGCTGTAGATAGATTAAACAAAACAGTTACTGTTACTAGTACATTACAAACAGGAGCAAACTCTCCACTGCCAGGTGCAACCTTTACAACGCAAAATATAGGTACTGCGCCTTTTGATAGTGTTAGAGCTTTTGTTACTTGGACACCAGCAGTGTCTGATACAGGTTGCCGGACTTTCCTAGTCACCATTAAAAACAATGACTGTCCGATTGCAGGCTCAAAGGCTAGAGTTTTCAAAGCTTGTGTGTTGAATAAAGTAACGGTTACACCCCATACGGCTGTATATTGCGGTACACCTATTCAACTTACTTCTACGGGTGGGTCGAACTTTGCTTGGACACCTACTGCGGGCTTAAGCAATGCCAACTCCTATACACCATTGGCTTCGCCTACAGTCAATACTACCTATAAATTTACGAGCGATTGCGGTACAGATTCAGCAGTGATTACTGTCAATCCACCCTTTGCCATAGATGCGGGTACGGGAGGTCAGATATGTAGAAATGGTCAATTGCAAATTAATGCAACTTTGGACAACACTTATGCCCCCTACCAAGTGGTATGGGTGCCATCTAATGGTCTTTTAGATCCAATAACAGGTTTGCCTACCAATAGCTCACTAAATCCTGTAGCTAGTCCTACTAGCACGACTCTTTATACCATGTATGCTACTGGCTCAAACGGATGTGTAAGAACAGACACAGTATCGGTGAGAGTAGCGGGTATAGCGCCAGCTATTGTAGCTAGTGCTAATCCTACTAGTGTGTGCCCTGGTACTCCTGTACAGTTGCGTATTGTTGGCAACCCATCAAACTGTGGTATTCCGCTCGCACCTTGTACTGGCAATATTAGAAACATAGACATAGGCACAGATGCGACCATCCAAGGTGGAGGCGGTACAGTATATCCATCTATTTATGGTCAAAACAAGAAGAGTGCACGCCACCAAATGCTTATCAAAGCCAGCGAGTTGATTGCTCAGTTAGGTTCTGGAGGGCAGATCAATAGCATCCAGTTTAATATTGGCACATTGAATAGTAGTCCTACTTTCCAAAACTTTACCATCAGTTTGGGATGTGCTAAAATGGATAGCCTTACAGCTTTTGTGGGAGGACTTACACAGGTCTTTAATCCAAAAAATGTAGTGCCTGTATTGGGTGTAAACAGTCACATTTTTGACCAACCTTACGATTGGGACGGAGTATCCGATTTGGTCGTTGATGTTTGCTTTTCGGGCACTACATCTGGTACAATAAATAATAAAATGGTGTATTCCACTACGCCATACCGATCCCTGTGGTTTTCGGCAGACAATGCCAGTACCGCTTGTGGCGTTACGGGTGTTTACACTGTAGCAGCACCTTCTTTCTATTTTCAGCGACCGAATATGCGTTTCAATGTTTGTCAGCCAAGCCTTGATAACGCCAATATAGCATGGATTCCTGCTACTGGTCCAAATGCCCCTACACCACTCAATAACGACACCGTAACGGCTACACCAGTATCTCCTACTCGATATGTAGCTGCTGTGAATGACAATGGATGTATCGGCAATAGCTTTGTATTTGTAAATGTAGATACAAGCTTACGATTGACCGTAACCCCCGATACCTTTATTTGTAGTATCAGTCCAATACGATTGACCGCCAACATGCAAGGAACTCCGCTACCTGGCAATCAGTTTACCTATACATGGACAGCCTCTGTAGGTGCAGCGCCTCCATCGGGTACTGGAGCATCTTTTGCTACGGCAATCGTAAATCCTACACAGCCTACCGTTTACATTTGTGTAGTTACAGGAGGGGCATGTGTAAAAACAGATACTGCATTTGTAGTTATAGGAAATGGACTACCAGTAAGTCTTCGCTTAGATAGCATTCTTTGCAATGGAGCAAATAATGGGAAAGCCTTTGCTTTAAAACAAGGCGGAGTAGCTCCTTTTACTTATCAATGGAGTCCGAATTTATCGACCACCGATTCGCTTACGGGTCTTTCGCCAGCTACTTTTTCTGTAACGGTTACAGACAATGTAGGTTGCTCTGGTTCGGCTACTGCTACACTATCTCAGCCGCCACTTTTGACTTTAGTGATGGACTCTGTAAATGTGCGATGCAATGGATTAGCCAACGGGCAAGTGTCAGCAACCGTTACTGGTGGCACACAGCCTTATACCTATACTTGGTCGCCTGCGCAAGGCAATGTGTCAAGTTTGACTAATCTTTCTCCAGGACTGTATCAGCTCACCGTTTCAGATAAAAACGGGTGTAGTCTTACTGGCAGAAGAAATGTAACACAACCTTCGGCTTTGACGACTACTACACAGGCCTTTGCTATATCTGCCAATGGTGGATCGGATGGCAAAGCGAAAGTAACTGCCAATGGTGGAGTAGGGCCATATACTTACACCTGGACACCAGGTGGAGGCTCATTAGACTCAATAACGAATAAGCCTAAAGGCACTTATTTTGTCACGGTCTGCGATGCCAACAACTGTTGTAAGATAGATTCAGCCGTGATTACTGATCCGCCTCCGATTATCCTTGCTTTCCAAACGACCCATAATCTTTGTTTTGGCGATTCGATAGGCACGGCTAGTGTTTCTGCTGTAGGAGGGGTACTTCCTTATACATTTACATGGAGTACAGGCGTAGTGGGCACTAGTATTTCAGGGCTTAAAGCAGGTACTTATACTGTAACCGTAGCAGACAGCAATAGCGTGACAGTACAAGGTAGTGTAAATATTACTCAACCTACTCAAATTCGTATTTCGTTTGATAGTGTATCAATACGTTGTTTTAATGGCAACAATGGATCTCTTACAGCCAATGCTACCGGAGGTACTGGTGGCTACACCTACGCTTGGAATAATGGTGCGGGCAATGTGGTAACAGCAACCGGACTTACAGCTCAAAGTTATACGGTGACCGTTACAGATGCCAATAATTGTACATCATCTGCGACTGCTGTACTTTCACAACCTACACTTTTAAATGCGAGTTTAGTAAGTACAGATAGTACATCTTGTTTTGGAACATCAGATGGTTCAGCGACTATAACCGTAGTGGGAGGCACACCAAACTATACTTACAATTGGTCTGTACCTACTGCCCCAAACGCCCCTTCAGCATCGGTGTTTCCAGCAGGACAGCAGGCAGTTTTGGTTACTGATCAAAATGGCTGTACAGATACGGTGATGTTTACTATAGCACAACCAGTACAAATCGGACTCACCATAGCGAATACCAATGCAAATTGTGCTACAAGCAATGACGGAACAGCCACGGCTACAGTGAGCGGAGGTACAGCTCCATATACCTATACTTGGGATGCAGTAGTAGGTGCTAATCCAAAAGCAGGGCTTGCCTCTGGCAATCATACACTGACCGTAACGGACGATAATGGATGTTCTGTGAGCAATACGTTTGTAATAGATACCAATTATGTATTGCACTTGTCGATTTCAAAAATTGATGCTCGATGTAATGGTGCTGCCGATGGATCGGCTACCGTATCGGCTCTCAATGGAATCCCTAACTACACTTACCAATGGAATGTGCCTGGAAATACAGCCACTATTTCATCTGCTGCGCAAACGCTTACGGCTACAGTTACAGATAATGTAGGTTGTATAGCGAGTATTAGCACTACAGTAAACGAGCCGAGCGCTATCGAGTTGACTACAGCACCTACACCGCCAACTTGTAATGGAAAAGGAGATGGTAAGGCATGGGTAGGAGCAACTGGTGGTACAGGTGCTTATACCTATGTTTGGAGTAACAATAGTACTTCTGATACGATCAGAAATTTAGTCGCTAACGTTTATACCGTTACCGTTTATGATGCAAATCAATGTTCAGCTACTGCATCAGCTAATGTGTTTAATCCTTTGTCTTTAACTGCTAGTTTTATCAAAACAGAAATCACTTGTTTCGATGCCACAGATGGGGCAGGTACAGTAGTAGCGAGCGGAGGTACACCCCCTTATCGCTATTTGTGGAGCGACAATTTTGTAGGAGATGTGCGTGCTACTGTAGCACCTGGATCTTATCAAATCACTGTGTCGGACAACAATAAATGCGATACTGTCTTGAACATATTGTACAGTGCCCCTCCAGGTATCGAATTTATAGCGATTGATTTGGATTCTATAAGCTGCCCGAGAACAAGCGATGGGCAGATATTGATAGATGTAGCCGGAGGAACTCCAGGCAATACAATTCCTTATACCTATTCTATAGATGGAGTTACATACCAGACTAGTAGATTGTTTGATAACCTTGCGGCTGGGCCGCACCGTGTATGGGTCAAAGATGGCAATGGCTGTATAAAAGACACTGTGGTTGTAATTGAATCTCCACAAGAATTGGTATTCTATATTGAACCACAAGATAGTGGAGTGGTATTAGGAAAATCATTGCAGTTGAGTATTTTGACAAATAATTTCCCTTCAGGAAAAATACAAAGCTATGCATGGTCAACTGGCGATGGCTTGAGTTGTGTAGATTGTCCTAACCCTGTGGCCTCACCTTATAATACTACAGAATACACATTGAGCGTTTATTATGGAGAAAACTGTTTAGCCACTAATGTAGTAACGGTGAAAGTAGGAAGAGAACCAGAGTTTTATATGCCAAATGCGTTTTCACCAAATGGTGATGGCAAGAATGATCGCATCTTTTTGTATGGGTCAGGATTGAAGACGGTTCATCTGACTATCTACAATAGATGGGGCGAAAAAGTATATGAATCAGTGAACCAATCTGAAGGTTGGGATGGAACCTATAAAGGCCAACAACAGAGCCCTGGATTGTACACCTATATAGCCGATTTGGAGTATCTAAATGGAAAAAAGAAGCGTGATTTTGGTTCAATTACATTAATTCGTTAAAAAAAAATAACTTTTTTCTTTTATCTTCGTATATAGCAGTACTAACTACAACTATGAGAAAACTATTTTACACTTTCGTTAGCACTTTTATAGTAGCAAACGTGGCTTCCGCCCAAACACTCGGAGGCGCATCAGATCCGCATTTTTCTATGTTTTATGCAGCACCATTGCAGCTCAACCCCGCTATGACTGGGGCCTTTGACTGTAACTGGCGCGCCAATGCAGTATTTAGAACACAATGGGGTTCTGTATTGAAAGACGAGTCTGTACCGATGTTTATGACAGCGGCAGGAAGCGTAGATTTTAGAACAAACAAAGGCTTTACAGAGTCTGGTGCATTTGGATTTGGTATTACGGCCATGACCGATAGAGCTGGCGAGTCAAGATTTACCACCAATCGTTTTGGATTATCGTTGGCTTACCATCAATCGCTTGATAGACGTGGCGAACATTTTATAGGCGTTGGTTTCCAGTCTGAGGTTTGGATGCGATCTATCAACTATACGGGCTTACAATTTCCAAACCAAAATGACAATGGAACCTTCAATGGTTCAATTCCTAGCGGAGAGCAATTGGGTAATAATTTGATATTTTGGGATATGTCTGCAGGTATCCTTTACACAGGAAAGTTTAGTGACAAAACAAGTGGATATATAGGCGTTGCTGCGCAACATCTTAATAGACCCTCTGAATCATTTTTAAATGATAAATCCGTGAAAATACCTATGCGTTTTACGGCTAATGCTGGCGTAAAATTTGCATTAAAAGGACGTATGTCTATGCAACCAAAAGTGGTGTATATCAACCAAGGTGTGAGTCATGAAATCAATATAGGTACTGACTTTATTTTTGCTTTTGATTCCAGAGAGCCAGAGGGAAACAATTTCAAAGCGGGTGCTATGTTTAGAACTGTAGGTGGCGATAATAAAGCTGCATGGAAAGATAGAGTACTAAATGGAGAAGCCGTAATTCTGAACCTAGGTGTAGAGTTTTCTAAGTTGACTATTTTGGCAGCATATGATATCAATATATCACAGCTTCGTACAGCATCTAAAACATACGGTGCATTTGAAATAGGCTTACAATACATTGGCTGTTTCAAGAAGAGCCGTCCTCAAACTATCTTCTGTCCTAAGTTTTAATCGTTAAGGAATTTAAGTAAAATAGCAGCTAGATATCTAGCTGCTATTTTTGTTTTAGTTAGTGACTGAATTTAATTTTAAATTAAAGACTACTGAAAAATCTTTATACATGCAGCCTCGTTATTTTTTGCTGATGCTCTATACATGCCAGTAGAATTGAAACTCAAGCAAATATTGCCAGCAGTATCTATAGCGATTAATCCACCTTCACCACCTACTTTTTTCAATTTTTGATTGACTACTTTTTCACAAGCATCATCAAGAGACAAGCCCGAATATTCCATCAGGCAAGCTACATCATAAGCCACTAGCTGTTTCATAAAAAATTCGCCATGACCAGTGCAAGAAATAGCGCAGGTTTCATTGCTTGCATAAGTGCCAGCACCAATGATGGGTGTGTCGCCTACTCTACCGTATTTTTTATTCGTCATGCCGCCTGTAGAAGTAGCTGCGGCAAGGTTACCGTAGGTGTCGAGAGCTACAGCACCTACAGTGCCAAACTTTTTTTCACTACTATGGTCGAGCTGAATAGTATCCTCCGCTTTAGCTTGAATCCATTGGTCGTGTCTGAATTTATCAAAGAAATAGTCGTCCTCTTTTTGCTCAAATCCTTGTGCTTTGGCAAATGCTTCTGCTCCTTTACCAATGAGCAATACATGTTCCGTTTTTAACATCACTGCCTTGGCTAAAGAAACTGGATTTTGAACACCTTGCACCGCAGCTACTGCACCGCAGGCTCTGTCTATTCCCGACATTATAGCAGCATCCATTTCATGTTCTCCAGCAGCATTAAAAACAGCCCCCTTACCTGCATTGAAAAGCGGGCAATCTTCGAGCGAAATCACAGCCGCTTCAACAGCATCAATACTAGTGCCACCTTTCGACAAAATGGATTGCCCGATAGTGATGGCTGCGCTAAGTGCAGCAAGATAAGCGACTTCTTTTTCGAGGGTGAGTAGCTGTGGTAAAATAGTACCTGCACCACCATGAATGGCTATACCAAAAGGTTTCATATGCTAAAGTTATCTACCCTTTCGAGATCGAATTGATAGGTTTCGAGATCAAACCAATTGCCATTTTCCATGATATGGACTATCATATTTTCTACCGAAAACGGGGAACCTTCTTCAATATCGGCTATGTTAGTTTGCTTTATTTTTCGACCATCGAATAGAAAAACAGCACCACTGCCTATGGTTTCTAATTGATGACCATCTGTAACTATGACGCCTGTGTCTTCGCCAAGTCCTATACCAATGCAAGATGGATTGGCGGCTACGGCTTGCGCCAGCCTCGAAAATCTACCGCGATTGACGAAATGAGAATCTATAATCACTCCTTGCATCAACGCTAATCCAGTAGTGATTTTGACCTCACCTTTGAGGTGTGCTTGCTCCGCATTGCCATGATAAATCATGGTATTGCTCATCGCCATAGCCCCTGCACTCGTACCTGCTATCACAAAATTTTCTTGTTGATACCTTTTTTTGAGTAAAGTCAAAAAGTCTGTGCCTCCAAATATAGCCGTAAGTCGAAGTTGATTGCCTCCTGAAAACATAATAGCATCGCAGTCTTTGAGGCGTTGTAGGGTGCTGCCTTCCATGGCTTGTTTTCGTTCTCGTACATCGAGGATACCGATATTTGTACAGCCTATTTTGGTAAGCGCATGCAAATAGTTTTCACCCACTTCTACTGGTATAGACGAGGCAGTAGTCACTACTTCGATACGAGCATCTAGCCGCCCTACTTCTTTTACAAAACGCTTAAGAATACCGAGCTCAAAAAAATTGAGATTATTGCGGTGAATGATGCCCTGCTCTAGGTCTGAACCCTTATCTTCAGCACCTCCTATCGAAATTAATTTACCCTTTGGAGAATTCATAACGCAAATTTGTATTTTCTATTTTAAATTTTCATATTACATTAACCACAAAATGTGAATTAACTAAACGCTAATTTTCAACAACAAAAACGATAAAATGAAGATACTCGAAATCAAAGTGATGAATGGGCCAAACTATTGGAGTGTGAGAAGACATAAGCTCATCCAAATGGTACTCGATATAGAGGAGCTAGAGCAAAGACCTACCAACTTGATTGACGGTTTTTCAGAAAGGATAGAAGCGCTATTTCCATCTATGTTTACACATCGATGTTCAAAGGAATATGAAGGCGGTTTTTTTGAACGTGTGAAAGAAGGCACTTGGATGGGGCATGTGATAGAACATATTGCGCTAGAAATTCAAACTTTGGCAGGAATGAATTTGGGGTTTGGTCGTACGCGAGAAACGAGTACCAGTGGTATTTACAACGTAGTGTTTGCATATATGGAAGCCAATGTGGGAAAGTATGCAGCAGAGGCGAGTGTAGCGATAGCACAGGCTTTGATAGACAATACTGCGGTAGATTTGTCAGCGATTTTGCAAACCCTCAGAGAAATAAGAGAAAACGAGCGCTTAGGGCCATCTACAGGCTCTATTGTAGATGAAGCCGTAAAAAGAAAAATCCCTTTTATCCGATTGAATAGAAACTCGCTAGTGCAGCTTGGGTATGGCATCAATCAACGAAGGATTCAAGCTACGGTAGCCAGTACTACGAGCAATATTGCGGTAGAAATAGCCTGCGATAAAGAAGATACAAAAAATCTACTCGAAGCAGCTCAAATTCCCGTGCCTAAAGGGATGATAATATATAATGAAGAAGATTTGGGACGTGCTATCAGTAGGATTGGATATCCGCTGGTGACCAAACCAATAGATGGCAATCACGGCAAAGGAGCCACTACCGATTTGAAAAATTTAGAAGAGGTAAAAGCGGGATTTTGGGCTGCCAAAAAGTATTCTAAAGGTGTAATCTGCGAAAAATTTATAACCGGTCAAGACCATCGAATTTTAGTCATCAATTATAAATTTGTGGCCGCAGCATTGCGCACACCAGCAGCGGTAAAAGGCGATGGCACATCGACCATACAGCAACTTATTGATAAAGTAAACGAAGACCCACGAAGAGGGTATGGACATGAGAAAACCCTCACCGCCATTAAGGTAGATGAGTTTACACAAAACATATTGTCGGCAAAAAATTACACTCTCGATACCGTATTGGACAAAGGGGAAGAGCTATGGCTGAAACCAACTGCCAACCTTAGTACTGGCGGTACAGCTACAGATATTACCGATACGATACACCCATCAAATATAGTAATGGCGGAACGTATAGCCCGTATCATCGGATTAGATATATGCGGTATTGATATAATGGCAAAAGACCTATTAGACCCTATAGCCGAAAACGGTGGTGCGGTTTTGGAAGTGAATGCTGCACCCGGGTTTAGAATGCATTTAGACCCAACCGTAGGGTTGCCTAGAAATGTGGCAGAACCAGTGATAGACATGCTTTATCCTCCGGGAGTTTCAGCTCGCATCCCTATCATTGCTATCACGGGCACGAATGGAAAAACGACAACTACACGTATCACTGCGCATATTGTAAAACAGATGGGCAAAAAGGTAGGATTTACCACTACCGAAGGGGTGTATATACAAAGTGAAAAACTAATGAGTGGCGACTGTACAGGCCCAGTAAGTGCAGAGTTTGTGTTGAAAGACCCTACGGTAGAATTTGCTGTATTAGAATCAGCACGTGGTGGGATTTTGAGAGCAGGATTGGGTTTTCACAATTGCGATATAGCTATTGTAACCAATATTGCCCCAGACCATTTAGGATTGGGGGGTATTGACACATTGGATCAGTTGGCTAGAGTAAAAGCAGTAGTGCCAAAAACAGTTTTTCCATGGGGATATGCTATTCTAAATGCCGATGATAAATATGTGATGAAAATGCGTGAAGAGTTAGATTGTAAGATTGCGCTTTTTTCGCTCGATGAAAAAAATCCTGTACTTCAAAAGCATTGTGGACAGGGCGGTATAGCTGCGGTGTATGAAGATGGCTATGTTACAATAATGAAAGGGAATTGGAAAATTCGAGTAGATAAAGTGACGAATATACCCATCACTTTTGGCGGCAAGGCAGAGTTCAATATTGCCAATGTGTTGCCCGCTATGCTAGCTGCGTACTTGTCGGATTTTAAAATTGAGGATATCAAATTAGCGCTTCAAACTTTCGTGCCTTCACCAGCCCAAACTCCAGGTAGGATGAATATTTTCCATTTCAATGAGTTTGCGGTCATGGCAGACTATGCACACAATGCACACGGTATGGCAGCCATAGGCAAGTTTGTAGAAAAAATCGAAGCTACCAAAAAGGTAGGCGTAATAGCTGGAGTAGGCGATAGGCGCGATGAAGATACCATAGCTTTGGGCGAGGAAGCGGCCAAGGTTTTTGATGAAATCATTATCCGTCAAGACAAAAATCTGCGTGGTAGAACCGAAGAAGAAATCATTGCACTCTTGACAGAGGGTATTCATAGGGTCAAAAGGGAGATTAAAATAATCGCCATAAAGTCGGAAAAAGAGGCCATCGATTATGCGGTAAAAAATGCCATCAGAGGCTCATTTATAGTGATAATTCACGATGTGGTAGTGTCTGCTTTGGATCAGATTCAGCGATTGAAAGAAGATGAAGATAATGGAAAAATAAGAGTAGATAGTTTTGTGGATTGGACTATATAAGACGAAACAAATAAGCGTAATCCTTAATTTTTTTTCAATTCATTAAAAAAAGTTTTACTTTCAAACTCAAACTAAGGGCGAATGCGGAAATTATTTACATTTATTATAGTGCTATTTTCTTTAGCTACTTATGCTCAGGATATACATTTTTCTCAACATTGGGGAGCCCCCATAGCATTGAATCCCGCATTTACAGGAAAGTTTAATGGGCTTGTCCGAGGTACATTTAATTATCGAAATCAGTGGTTTACAATACCTACACTCAATGCCGTAACACCTTATCAAACCTTTCAAGCATCGGTAGATGGCAATGTGTTGCCTACACGTCTTGGCAACAATCGATTGGGTGTAGGAGGTATGTTTTTTAATGACAAAGCAGGCGATGGGGCTTTGCAAACCAACTCGGGTATGATTTCTATAGCTTATCATCAATCGGTGAGTCAGTATGGTAGGTCGCATATCTCCTTTGGTATTCAGGCGGGAGTGGTATCAAAACAAATTCGTTTTGAAAACTTAATTTTTGAATCTCAACTCAATTCAAATTTTGGATGGAATCCATCGCTACCTAACAATGAGCCAGTAGCCAATCGTTCAATGTTGTACCCAGATGTGAATATAGGCGTGTTGTTTAGCTCAAGACCTAAAGATAGATTTGCATTTAATATAGGCTATGCGATGCACCATGCGGCAGCACCCAAAGAGTCATTTTTAGGACAGACCACAACCATAGGGCGAAGACATGTGGTGAATGCAGGGTGTGAGATTACTACGGGCTATGATGACCAATGGACGATATCACCTATTTTCTTATTTATGATGCAATCGAATGCTACACTTTTTCACCTGGGAGTGGGCGTAAATTATCAAACTACTAATGAAAATGTAGGCGTATTTGGAGGTGCATTTTACAGAGTCAAAGATGCGGCTATTTTGAATGCAGGAGTCGAAGTTTATGGTGCGAGAATAGGGGTGAGCTATGATTTGAATCATTCGGATCTGAGAGGAGCATCTAGGGCACAAGGTGCGTTAGAATTGTCGGTGGTGTATATCTTTAAGCGATATCGAGATGCCTCGATTGACTACGTGGGCTATTGTCCAAAGTTTTAATTTTGTTTACGTACTATATTTAATTTATAGCCTTTTGTAAGGTATCATATTATTATTTATAGCTTTGAAAAAACGAGGTAGCCATAAATGAGTAAGACCAAAAAAGCGATTGCAAAGCCAGTAGTGAAAAAGGGACATTGGTATGTGAAATATCAATTGCAATTCATCATTGCAGTGTTTACTTTTTTTCTTTTTTCAAACTCCCTTTTTAATAATTATAATCTGGATGACGAGTTGGTGACACGAAATCATCGAACTACTTCAAAAGGAATATCCGCCATACCCGAAATTTTCAGTTCGCCCTATTATCAAGACGATATGGGCTATGCGTATGAGTATAGACCCGTGGTACACACTACTTTTGCGATAGAGCATACTTTTTTTGGAGAGAGTCCATTTGTAGGACATTTGATAAATTTATTATTGTACATAGCCTTATGCCTAATCTTATTTAAGCTACTTATTCAAATAGGTCTTTCTGTACCTTTAGCCTTGTTTGTAACCTTGCTTTTTAGTGCACATACTACGCATACCGAGGTGGTGTGTAGTATTAAGAATAGAGATGAAATATTGGGGTTACTTTTTAGTTTGTGGAGTATGTTGCTAGCTATCAAATCGACAGAAAAAAAGAAATGGGTAGGCATAGTATTTTCATTCTTACTTTTTTTGCTGGCCATGTTGTCGAAGGGTGGCTATATTCTTTTTGCGATACTCATACCATTGTCGGTTGTGCTATTTTCGACAGCTAGTTTTGGGGTACTGATGGGCACTACAGTGTTGATGAGTTTGGTCGGTTATTTTTTCTTGGATATACCTAACGCTAGTACCAAAAATTTCTATCTCATTTTTGTTAACCTCGCTGTCGTTGTTTTTTATTGGTGGGCGAGGCGAGTGGATTTGATAAAATGGATTCGCGATGTATTTAGCGAAATGAAAATAAAACACCATTCGATTCAAGTCCCATTGGTAGAAAGAGAATCGCTCATGCCTTATCTTATTTCTAGCATATTAGTTATTGCTATTTTGGCAATTAAGTTTTTTTTGATACAGGCTGTTTATCCAAGTGTTTTTTTAGTGATTTTAGTATTACTAACAGCAACAGTGGGAAGCTATTTCAAATCGAAAATTTGGAATTTGGAGATAGGGGTTTTGACGGCTGTGGCAATATTATATTTATACTTATTGGATTTTGAGATCAATCCATTTAGGTTAATGGGAATAACATACGGCATCATTTTTACGTATATTACTTTTTTTACCAGCTTGCTAAAAAGAGGTCGTTTTTATGCTTATTACTCACTTGCTTTTGCGTTGATTTTGTTTAGTTTGATCGCAATACCTAGCTTTTTCCCTATCTATGTATTCTTCCTTTTGTTATGTAGTACTCAGCTATTCAAAAATAACAGTTGGGCCTTTTATATTCTGTTTCTCATCACAATTGTATCAAGTATTTATGTGTTGGTGCAAAATAATTTCACAGATTATAATCCTACCATGTTACTAGAGTTGGGATTTGTTACAATTTTCTTTTTTAGAAAATACATCAATCAATATATCGTCAATTATGGTCAGTTGTTTTTTGGATTATTGCTTGCTCTTGTTTTAATAATTATCTTTTTCAATCAAGGATTGCCGAATTTGCCTCCAAGCACCAATGTCATACAAAATGATCTCGGCAATGCAGTGGAGGCTCTAAAATCCACCAAAACAGATCGTCCGCTTTCGTATATCGAATATCCCCTACCTCCAGGTACTAGTATAGATGTTCGCTTGGGCACTGCATTTGAAGTAATGGGCTTTTATGCACAAAAACTGGTATGGCCCTATCCACTGGCGTTTTATTATGGCTATGAGTTTATAAAACCGCTACCACTATCAAGCTCTACAGCACTTTTGGGGCTTGTTTTACTAATTGCATTATCCTTGACAGCTATCTTCGTTATTCGAAAACAAAGGCAGGTCGCATTTGGTCTTATTACACTTTTAGCAAGTTTGGCTATTTCTTCTGGGTTTTTTATGCCAGTACCAGGTGTGATTGGCGACAGGTATATGTTTGTGGCTTCCATGGGGTGGAGTGTGCTATTGGGGTATTTTCTGTTTTATCTGCTTCATCGCTTTTTCAAAATCGTTGAAATCAAGCGCATCATCGATTTGCCCATGTCTGCAAAAGCTATTTTGATTACACCCCTGCTCTTATATTCTCTAATCACCTTTTCTCGAAATTTCGATTGGAAAGATCACCTTACGCTCATGCGAAAAGATATTGCCTATGTATCAAATTCTGCACAAGCACACAATTTGCTGGCGTTAAACATTATGAAATATACTACTCAAGACAATTTTCCTAAAAATGAGTATGATGCTTATTCTAAAGAAGCAATAACACACTTTAAAAAGTCTTTTGAAATATATCCTAACACCTTCAATGTCATATTTGATATTGGTCGAGTTTATATTCAGCGTAGAGAAGCGGATAGCGCTTTGCATTATTTTTTATTGGCTTCGAAAGTAGATTCGAGCTACAATCAGTTGTTTATGAATATAGGAGAATTGTTTTTTGCAAAAGGGCAACTTAAAGAGGCTGTTCCTTTTTATCAAAAATATATTGAGTTAACGCCAAATGATTATGATGGATATGGCAAGTTGAGTTATATTTATTTCCAACTTAAAGACTATGAAAATTCGATAGCCATTAATATACAAGCTGCCGAAAAACTCCCCAATCTTCCAGATCCATTTATCAACATTGGTCAATTATATCTAGCTAACAAACAAAACTCAGATGCACGATTTTGGCTTTTAAAAGCAGACTCCATTACGAATGGAACTAACCAAAACATCAAAGAAATGCTGCTTAAGACAGCAAACTAAAATCGAGGCTTTATAGCTTATTTATACTGAATTGTACACTAGATTATACAAATTTTGAGTTTGCTAATTATTTTTTTTGAAAAAAATAATTATTTTAATTTACTGATAAATAAGGAATTAAATCCGTGTGGTTTAATTTCTTGTGGTTTTTAATATACAAAAATGACTTTATCCACACTTTTATCAGCACAATTCATTAGATTTATGACCCCAAACATGTTTTTATAACAAAAATATTATCCTTTGATTATGACAATTTTTACCAAACCAAACAATTCATTTTTCATTAAGTTACTTGGTGGCGTTTTTTTTTCCTTTAGTTTTTTGCTGATAAGCCCTAAAGTAGATGCACAATACAATATTGTCGCAAGTTCGATTAAAGCAATACCTAATAGATAAATTTACTTTTATAACATTAACATTTATATAACAGATGATAATAAAATTACAAAAATTAGCCGTTTTAATAGTTTCCTTGGTGTCGTTTACTATGATGCCTGTAGATGGATTTTCACAATGTGGTTGGCGTGGTGTTGTGAATGAAGGCGCAGTTGTTGCAGGATGCAATGCTTTTGGCACTAGTGTGAACGTATCTTCTACTGCTTATAAAACGTTAGCAGTAGTAAATGGTGTGAATTATTCAGTAAGCACTTGTGGTTCAACTTGGGATAGTCAGCTTACGGGTTTTAATGGAACAACTTTTCAAACTGGAGCATATAATGATGACAATGGTCCGTCATGTACAGGTAACACTGCATCATTCGATTGGACATCAACATACAATGGAACATTAAATGTACAAGTGGAAAGGTTTAGTTGTGGCAGTACATGGCCAGGATCTTCTGCTCAATTGCAGGTTAGGCAAAATACCACAATAAGTAATACCACCTCTACAGCTTCAATTTGTTCAAACGGTACAAAAGCACTCTCTTCAACTTTAGGGGGTACGCACAATAACCCAACTGTAACTTGGTCAATTGTATCTGGTGGTGGTTCTATTTCGGGCACTACATATACACCATCATCTGCTGGATCAAAAACAATTCGTGCTACAGTAGGTGTTTGTTCAAGTGATGTAACTTTTACAGTTGATGCCAATCCAGGTGCAGCAAACAATACCACCTCTACAGCAGGAATATGTGGCAATGGTAGTACAAGAGCATTAACAGGTACACCTGGCGGTGGAACCTTTGCCTTGGTATCAGGCCCAGGATCAGTAAGTGGGTCAACCTATACAGCCCCTACTTCAGGCTCAGGCACAGCAGTAATCAGCTATACGATAGCCGCATCAGGCAGTTGTCCAGCAACATCGAATAATGCGTCAATAGTAGTGA
>CALAYL010000024.1 GCA_937894725.1 uncultured Bacteroidota bacterium | reverse complement strand
CTTATTTCAAGCTTTAGCCTAAAACAAGCTATCCAAATCTTTTACGCCTATAAATCTACTGGCGTGAAAGCCTTCGGCATAGCGTACACCAGCAGGCACTCCAAAGTTTTCGGCCCTAGCTTTTACGAATGTGAGAAAATCACTGGAAGATATGAAAGTGGCGGGCTCGTCTGATGCGGGATTGAAAAACTGCGATTTGTAGGCCAGTACGGCTTCCATTTTTTTTTCCATAAAATCGGAAATGTCCACCACAAAATCGGGATGAGTGTCGATAGCCTGTACATATTGATATACCACTTGTGGTCGATGGGCCGTTTGGGTGAGGCCGTCCCACTGGGTTTTGATTTTTTCTAGCCCTGCCAAAAATGAGGCATCTTTGACTAGTTGCCCGCCTCTGCCATGGTCGGGGTGGCGATCGTATGGCGCATTGCAGAGTACGATGCGGGGGCGGTAGTAGCGTATCATTTTGATGATTTCGCGTTGATGCCATTCGTCATTTACAAAAAAACCATCTTTGAACCCAAGGTTTTTGCGGTCGGTGATACCCATTATTTTGGTAGCAAGTGCGGCCTCGGCTCTGCGGTCTTCGACTGTGCCACGAGTGCCTAGTTCACCCTCCGTGAGGTCCACTATAGCGGCTGTTTTGCCTTGATGGATATGGCGGAGCAATGTGCCCGCACAGCCTAGCTCTACATCGTCAGGATGCGCGCCAAAGGCCAATATATCGATGGGTAGGGTAGGGGTCATACGCCAAATTGTTTTAGGTGATGATCAAAATGTTTGTTGATAAGGTCTTGCCATTGTTTTTTTGATAATGGTCCAAACATGGGGTGGGGCTTGATTTTCGATTCTTCTCTTTCTTCAAAAACTTCGAGTAGTTTGAGCACAGTGCCTAGTTCGGTATAAAAATCTTTGGGCGGTGTGCCTTGGTTGTATTGGTCGAGTTCGGGTGCTGTTTTTTCGCCTTTAGGCCATGCAGGTAGCAGGTAGGTAGCTACCGGAAACATGATGTAGTGTGTATAGAAACTGGAGGTATCTACGGCAGTTTTCATACCCAAGGCTATTCTCAAAACATCATGGAGGTGGGCAAGCATTTGCGATACATTCATCTTGCCCCATTGGGCGGCTTGGTTTTCGTGGAGCGATACAAGTCGAGTGGCTATTTTGGCAAATTTTGATTGTTTCATAGGGCTAATATCGGATTATTTACACTTTTTGAAACAAAAATTTGAAATTCTGCATAACGAAATTATATTTGCCATCCGATTCGCTCGGGATACGTTCAAAAGATACGAATGAGAAAAGATGCGGGAGTAGCTCAGTTGGTAGAGCGCCACCTTGCCAAGGTGGAGGTCGCGGGTTCGAGCCTCGTCTCCCGCTCACAAAAATCGAAAGGTGTGTGAGCGAGTCTTATGCACCTTTTTTGATTAAAGAAAGTGTCGCCCGGGTGGTGGAACTGGTAGACACGCAGGACTTAAAATCCTGTGGCACTTAAATGCCGTGCGGGTTCGATTCCCGCCCCGGGCACATAAAAAAAGGACTTGAAATATTCAAGTCCTTTTTTTATTGGCAATATTTTTTGCTTGCTTTTTCGGCATCTTTATAGCCTAGTTTGCTAGCCATGGCAAAGTCCACACAGCCATCTACTATTTTGCCTAGATAAACTCTCGATATGCCACGTTTGTATATTACTTCCGCATTGGGGTCAGATACTTCTATATAGTCATTAAAATCTACTAATGCACCCCCGTAGTCCCTATTTTCTAATCGGAGAAAGCCTCTTTCTTTGTGTGGATCTGGTAGATTGGGCAAAAGATTGATAAGCGCATTGTAATCATCCATTGCGGCTTTCTTATCATTTTGTTTGAGTGAAAGATTGGCTCTGCCCATATATCCATTGGCAAAAAAACTATCGGCTTCAATAGATCGGGTATAAAATTCATACGCTTTACCGATGTTGTTTGACGATTCGTACAATCTCGCTATTTTATAGAATAATGGGCTGTTTTTGGGATTGAGCTCGGTGGCTATTTGGTATTCTTTCATGGCATCTATTTGCGTGTCGGCTATGATGAGTAGGTCGGCATGAAACACCCACGCTTTGTAGTTTGTAGGATCTAAGTCAATGGCTTTTTCTAAGTCTTTTATGGCTTGTTTGTTGTCGTTTAAAAGTAAGTTGGATTTGAATCGGTTTAGATAAGCTATAGATTTGATTTTCGTAGCGGAGTCGGTTGTGGTTTGATAGGCGGGTAAACCTTTTATTGTTTTTAACTTGTAGGGCGAGATTTCATTGCGTTCGATTTTGATTTGATTATCTATAATCATAGCGTCCACTTTGTCGAGATTGAGCTCATCTTGCAGTACTATTTTTTTAGCATATAAAATGGGGGCAGCGGTATTTTTTGACTCTATTTCGGGAGTCTGGTTTTGTTCAAGTATAGAGAGGTTTTCAAAGGTAGGCTCTACATCTTCGACTTTTGTTTCTATGGCATTGGTAGGCGTGTTTTTTTGGGTATTTTCGGCTATGGGTGCAGCGGGTACTTTGTCATTCGAGGTAGCTTTGTTGCTTTTTATTGGCATCTCATTCACTGGATTAGCTACCACCACTTCACTTTGCTTATCGATGGTAGATGTAGTATTAGCGGACTTTTTGTGGTCGTTTAGTTCATTTGTAACTTTGTTTTCTTTTGTTGCATTATTTGTAGGTTCAACAGTGGGCGATTCTGTTTCTTTTACTACCCTATCTTCTTTGTCTTTTTTCGCTTCTTCAATATTTGGCTTATTTACTGGTGTAGATGGCTCCTTATTTTCATCGTGTACGAGTACTTCAGCAGGTATATATACCTTAGTTTCATTAGTGTTTTTGTTTTTTCCTGATTTGTCTTTGTACATTAAATAGTTCGATTCATAAGTAATCTTATCATCGGCTGAGGTTCTTCGTTTTCGTTTTAGATTTTCTCTACCTTCTTTAAATTTATTGAAATAGTAGGCGTTTTCGACCATATAGTCATAGTCCGAAAGTTTTCTTCTCAACCGGTTTGTTTCTTCGGCAAGCTTTGATCTGATTTGTTGTAAACTATCTATTCTAAGTGCATTTGGTGTTTTTGCGTAGTATTGATTTCTGGCTTTTTCCATTCGTTTCAATACAGAATTCATATCTTTTTCGTCATACTCAAAAGAAAATTCCGCTTTTTTGATGGAATCGTTGATGCGTTTGATGGCCTTGATTTCAGTGTCAATATTTCCTATATGATTTTTTATTTTCTCAAATTGAACTGAGTCCGCATATATCTCATCTATACTTAAAATTTCTTCTACAAAAAGAGGATCAATCATTTCGTTGTCCCATTCAAAATCATTCTGTGGGCGGGCATCTTCTGGTCCTAAAAATGGCTTATTTGAGTTGTATCTTTCAGGATTCCATTCTACAGGCTTGAGTTTTATAGGCACATTGATGACAGCACCTTTGTACAAAATTTTCGGTAGCGATTTATTGTATTGTTTTAAAAAATTGGGATGTATATTAAATGAACGAGCTATCTCGGAAGTGAAGCTGGCGTTGCGTATCATAAATTTTTTGACCTGATACCCCTCTGGCAGGTTGTCGGCTAGCAGTAAGTGATAAATGCCAATAAAAAGGAATATGAAGGTTGTTTTTTTTATCATATAGTTAATATAAAATTACTTCTTTAATGAGCGGTTGTTTGAATTCCTTATTGAGAATATCCATCATCTTTTCTTTTGAATAAAAAAGCTCATTTTTGAGTGTAGGATTTGTAATGGTGATATAAAGTTTCTGTCCTCTGAGTTTGATTCCAGAAGTGTGTTTCGCTATCATTTTGCCCATGAGTTGTTCCCATAGCGATTCGATTTTAGCTTGTGCTATTGGCTCAGCTAGTTTTTTTTCATCTATCCATGTAGATATAATATCACCTATGGTTTGTTGATTTTTAAAGCGCATAAGGGTTAGATTGATACGATTTGCAATTTATCTATATGTTTTATAAATGCCTCATTGATACGCAACTCATCTGTGTCAGTGATAAATACCTGACCAAATTCATCATGTACCAATATTTCAATAAGGTTCTTCACTCTTTTTTTGTCAAGTTTATCAAAAATATCATCTAAAAGCAAGATAGGTAATTGTTTATTATTTAAGGCGATAAATTGATATAAAGATAATTTCATGGCGATAAGAAACGATTTTTGTTGTCCTTGCGAACCAAATTTTTTGATTTTTTCATCGCCTATACCAAATTCAAAATCATCTCTATGGATGCCACCAGTAGTACGTTGGAGCAGTCTATCCTTGTTCAATCGTTGACTAAAAAGGGTGGTCCAGTCTGTGTTTTGCAGTTGGCTCACATATTGCCAGCTTACGCTTTCGGCCTCATCGCTCAATGTGGCATAATAGGTATTGAAAAATTGCGCAAAGTGCCCAATAAGCATACTCCTTTTGGTGAAAATAAATGTGCCATGCTGTGTCAATAATAGGTCATAAAATGACAGAGTAGCCGTGTCGATAGATTCATTTGGGGCTTTGCTTTTTAAAAGGGCATTACGCTGGTCGAGTACTTTATTATATTGAATCAATGCCATCAAATAATTCTTGTCTATTTGGGATAATACAGCATCTATGAGTTTTCTTCTCGTGTCCGAGCTACCGTGTATCAATTCTACATCTTCTGGCGAAATGACAATGGTAGGTATAAGCCCAATATGGTCGCTTATTTTATCATATTTCACTTCATTCAAAAAGAACTCTTTTCGCTTGCCAAGAGGCATTTTTACCAGTAAATCGTAGTCGATATCGTTATTTTTGAGCGATGCTTCTAGTCGAATATATTCTTTTCCTTTGTTTATAAGTTGCTGGTCGGTGAGGTTAAAGAAGCTTTTTGTCAAGCCCAAAAAGTAGATCAAATCAAGTAGATTAGTCTTCCCCACGCCATTGCCGCCCACAAAAGCAGTTATCTTTTTTGTGAATAAGTACTCCCCATTTTCATGGTTCTTAAAATTTGATAGTTTGATTTTTCTTAGAAACACTATATTTGACGGCTACAATAAAAAATATGGCTGCTAAGTTAAACAAAGAAACGTACCTATACTGGTATGAATTGATGGTTCGCCTACGAAAGTTTGAGGAGCGAGCAGGTATGTTATATGGTCAGCAGAAGATTAGGGGGTTTTGTCATCTATACATAGGACAGGAAGCTGTAGCTGCGGGTATGATGTCTGCTTTAGAAAAAGAAGACAATGTGATAACGGCCTATCGCGACCATGGACTCGGCATAGCCAAAGGAATCAGCTGCGATGAGGCTATGGCAGAACTTTATGGCAAAGCTACGGGGTGCACGAGCGGAAAGGGAGGGTCAATGCACTTCTTTTCGATAAAGAATAAATTTTTTGGCGGTCATGGTATCGTAGGCGCACAGATTGGTCTGGGTGCAGGTATTGCATTTGCAGACCAATATTTAGATAAAAAACTCGTGACGGTGTGCTTTTTTGGTGATGGTGCGGCTCGTCAAGGTATTTTGCACGAAACCTTTAATATGGCTATGACGTGGAAGTTGCCAGTGATTTTTGTTTGCGAAAATAATGGATACGCCATGGGTACTTCGGTGTCACGTTCATCTAATGTAACTCAACTTTCAAAACTAGGATTGGCATACGATATGCCATCTGAAACAGTAGATGGCATGAAATGCGAAGCAGTACATGATGCGATGAAAACTGCAGCCGATAGAGCGCGTAAGGGCGAAGGGCCTACTTTCCTAGAGATTGCTACCTATAGATACAAAGGACACTCTATGTCAGACCCACAAAAATATAGAACCAAAGAAGAGGTAGAGGCTTACAAAAAGCTGGATCCTATCGAAGACGTAGCGGCCACTATTTTGGCAAAAAAGTATGCGAAAGCAGCAGATTTAGAAGCGATACAAAACAAAATTGATATTGAAATAGATGCTTGTGTGGATTTTGCCGAAAACTCACCGTATCCTGCCGATAGTGAACTATACAACGACATTTATACTCAATCAGACTATCCATTTTTAACCGAATAAATCAACAAAAAACAACATGTCAGACAACGAAAATGCTATCGAAACGATGGTAGAAAAAATCGAAAATTTTGTAGAACAAAATAAGCAAACTGTATCAATAATAGGCGGTGCGCTAGTACTCATTATTGCAGCTACTTTGTTTGTAACACTAAAATGGCTACCGGAGCGCGATCTCAAGGCGAAAAGAGAAATGTATATGGCCGAAATTGCATTTCAGAAAGACTCATTTAACCTAGCACTCAATGGCAACGGTATAAATAAGGGATTTTTGGATATTCAAAAGAAATATACTTGGACAAAATCAGCTAACCTTTGCAATTACTATATTGGCATCAGCTATTTGAACCTTGGCAAATATGCAGAAGCAGCTAGTGCTTTAGAAAGTTTTAGTACAAGTGATCCAGTATTGGGCGCTACTAAACTAAACGCTTTGGGTGATGCTTGTGCAGAGCAAAACAAAGCGAGCGAAGCTGAAAAGTTTTATGCGAAAGCGGCTGCTTTTTCAGATAATGAGCAGTTTACACCATACTACCTCACTAAGCTAGGTATGTATCTCGAGAGCCAAAAGAAATACAAAGAGGCTATAGAGAAATATAAAGAAGTAAAAGAGAAATATCCACTCTCAGACGAAAGTCGGGAAACGGAAAAGCTGATAGCGAGAGCAACAGCTCAACTTTAAACAAAAAAAATGGAGTCAATTTTGACTCCATTTTTTTTTGTGGAAACTTTTTTGATAACTGACCTATCCTTTTCTATATTTTTTTTCATCTTTATAGTGAAAATCATATATAAAACTCTAAAAGGCAACAAAGTCAAACCATTTAAAAGCAACGTATGAAAACTAATTTTTTGTTTCTAGCGTCACTGTTGTTTTCTATTCCATCCATAGCTGCAGATTGGCAAATTTATTTTGAAAATACGCAACTAACTATTTATAAGCAGACTGTTGAATGCCATGATGAAAGCAAGGGGCTTTATCAAGAAAAGGTGTTTTTTAAGTTTGAAAATAAATCAAGTGAAAATATCAATGTATCGTTTGATAAAATAACAGTGTTTTCAACTTCAAAAGCAACTTCAGATCAAGTAACATACTCAGTCACCTTGGGAAATAAAGAGAGTAAAGAAGGCAGATGCGGTATCAAAGATAAATCACTTGTTACATTTTCTCGTTTTTTGAACAAACCAGCAGTGGCACGGCTCCAATCTGTTGAGATTTCCAATATTAAAATACAAACGATAAAATAATTAGATGAAATACATTTATTTAAGCTTAGTTTTTTGTTTAGCATCAAATATCGGTTTTTCACAGGGTTGTGTAGTTGAAGCTTTTTCTACAAAAGACACAATTGTATGTGGTCAGAATGCCACACTGTCTGCCTACGGAAGGGGACAGGGGATAGCGGTTTTATCTGAAAATTTTAATAATGGAGCTTTTGGTACAGGCTGGAACGCATCCCCTCAGGCTACATGGACAAACCCTTGTAGCCCAAGCGGTGTAGATGGCACTACGCATATTTGGTTAGGAAACCAGTCGCCAGTACCCCGTGTACTGACTACCGCACCATTTAATCTTTCTTCTTGCGCCACTGCTGGAGTTACTATTTGTTTTGATTTACTTTTTGCTGAGCAAGGAGGGGCATCACCATGTGAGGGGCCAGATGAACCTGATGAAGGCGTTTACTTGCAGTATTCCACTAATAATGGTTCTACATGGACAGATATTCATTATTTTGATCCTAATGGGGGTAGCGATCCTGATTTGATAAATTGGAAAAATTGGTGTTTTCAAGTGCCTGCTGTTGCACTCACTTCGAGCACTCTATTTCGATGGTTTCAAGACAATGACTCTGGGGCAGATTATGACCATTGGGGTATAGATAATGTAGTGATTTATTGCAATGATCCTACATTTAATATCGTTTGGACACACGATGGGTATAACCAAGGACCGGCAGGAGGTATAAATCCTACTCCTGTAGCCCCACGTACCACTACTAGCTATGTTGTAGTGATGTCAAATGGCACAGTCACCTGTAGAGACACCGTGAAAATTACCGTAAAAAATCCTACAGTATTGGTAGATGCAGGGAGAGATACCTCTATTTGTCCAGGGCAATGTGCAAAGTTAAATGGCTCAACCAAAGTGATTATCAACCCAGCAAAAGTAGTTACTTATGCGAATAATGAAATTACATCAATTACTACTGGATTTGGCGCTGTAACAAACATTGGTATTAATGTTACCGGGTTAAACATGCCCACTGTGTTACCCAATTCAATTACTCAAATTTGTATCAAAAATATTTTCTTTTTTGGTCAAAACTTTTTCCCCCCGGGGCAGGTAACAATTCGAGACTTAATATTGTCAGTAAAATGCCCAAGTGGACAAGTCATAACGTTGGTACCTGCAAATGTAACTACCGGTGGGAGTTCTCCTCTTTCTGGAGGATATACAAATACTTGTTTTGTTCCTGTATGGGGTACTAATATTGCTAGTGCATCTGCACCTTATTCGGGTTCATATTCACCAAATCAACCGTTCAACAATTTGGCAGGTTGTACATCCAATGGAGTATGGGAATTTAATGTAAGTATGAACTCTAGTTTGGGTTTTGGTACTGGTACATTTAGCGGTTGGAGTATAACCTTTGATGATCCAGAAATATCTTATACCTCATTGTATAATTGGTCACCTACGTCCAATATGACTGGAGGCAATACTCTCACACCCACAGTTTGCCCACCTAGTAATACGACCTACACCCTTACTGCACGCGATTCTGCAAACTGTATTACCAATGCTGATGTAGTAAATGTTTCTATTTTGCCTAGCTGTTGCAATCTCACCTTACCTTCTACAAAATCGCTGACGCAATGTCAAGCCACTACAGGTACAATCACCGTTACCCCAAATGGTGGTACGCCACCATATACCTACACATGGGCAGACAATGCAAGCATCAATAGCGGGTCTCGTACTGGATTAGGTCCTGGTACTTATTATGTTACCGTGACTGCTGGTGCAGGCTGTGTTAAGGATACCATGATTGAGTTGACAGCTCCCAATTCTCCGCAAATTCAAAATGATTCGGTATGGAAGGAAACTTGCATAGGTCTTAACAATGGTGGTGTAAGAGTAAGTGCCGTTGCTTCAGCATTTTATTCGTTGAATATCGCGCCACTTTCCAATCCATCCAATGTAACGAATAATGGTACAAATAACTTCTTTTTAAATCTAGCTCCAGGCACATATATCATCGGTATTTTAGATAATAATGGATGTGTAGATACTATCATAAGAACGGTTGCTCCAGGTGTAAGTTGCTGTAATCTTGCTATTCAAAGTAAAACAGTAACACAGCCCACTTGTGGACTAAACAATGGCGCTATCAGCGTAACAATGAGTGGTGGCACCCTTCCCTATACGTACACATGGACACCAAATGTAAGTTCCACCAATACAGCATCAAACCTAGCCGGAGGAAGCTACAGGGTAGTCATATCGGCAGGAGCTGGATGTACAAAAGATACCACCTTTACACTCGCAGGCACTACAGCGCCAAATATTAATTCTGTCACCGCTACTAATGAAATCTGTCAAGGTCAAAACAATGGCTCTGTGACTGCGGTGAATACAACTGGCGGCAGCCCTACATACGCTTATGGCTATTCCCCATCTAGCAATCCTTTGAGTGTTACCCCTATCGCTTCTTTTCCGCTGAGCAATCTTGCTCCTGGTACATATATCATGGGTGTACAAGACCTAAATAGTTGTAGAGATACGGTTTGGTTTACCATAAGTGCTGGGCCAAACTGTTGCAATGTAGCATTACAAAGCGCAACACTTACGCAGCCTACATGTGGGCAAAGCAATGGAGCGATTAGTTTAAATGTGACAGGTGGTACACTACCTTACACCTACACTTGGACACCCAATGTGAGTACCTCCAATGCTGCGACAAACTTAGCAGCTGGTCCGTATAGAGTAGTGATAGGGGCAGGTACAAACTGCGCCATAGATACTACATTCAATCTAAATTCAAATAGCACATTGGCTTTGGCTTTGACAAATCCAGTTAATCCAAGTTGTACTGCTAGCAATGGGCAAATTACAGCAGCATTGAGCGGAGGTACAGCTCCTTATTCTGTCACTATAGACACGGGTGGTACACCGCAAACATTCAGTGTGCCATTGGCTATCACACAACCGATAAGTAATTTACCTGAGGGGACTATAAATATTTCGGTGACTGATGCGCAAAGCTGTACAGTAACAAGAAGCGTGACGTTGACAAGGCCAACTGCACCTACAATCAATAGTCTCAGTAAAACAGATGAGCAATGTGCTGGAGCTAACGATGGCGCACTTATAAGTGTGAATACTACAGGAGGAAGTGGAGGATATACTTATACCTACGCACCTCAGTCAAATCCGAGTTCTACATTGGCTATCGCTAATTTTCCTGTGAATAATTTAGCAGACGGAACTTATATTTTAAGCGTGCAAGATGGCAATGGATGTAACGATACTGCTTGGTTTACTATAGTTGCTGGCCCAATATGTTGTAATTTAAATTTGAGTGCTGTGTTGACCAATCCAGCATGTGGGCAATTGAATGGAGCTATTGATGTTACTACGCTGTTGGGCTCTGGAAACTATACTTATGCTTGGTCGCCAGGAAGTCAGGTTACTGAAGATATAAGTGGCGTAGGTGTAGGAAATTTCACTATTACAATTACAGATGTGACACAAGGCTGCTCGAAAGATTCGACATTCAATCTTTCCAATATCAATGGACCTGTGATTGATTCCGTGCAAAAGCGAGATGAAACATGCAATGGGAAAAATGACGGTAGTGTTCGTTTATTTGCGAGAGGAGGGGCAGGTACGCTTACTTATATTTGGTCACCAGCTTTGACAAATAGTAATAATCAAATAGGACTAGCGCCTAATACCTATAGCTATACTGTCTCAGATGCCAATAATTGTGAGGTTACGGGAGTGCAAACTGTTCGGGCAGGTATCACCGTAGTAGCAACAAACGTAGCAACCGATCCAAATTGTAGCGGCAACAATGGTCAAATCCAAGCATCTGCAACGCCTATTGGAAGCTATCAATTTAGTATAAGTGGGTCAACTTCAAATGCTACAGGCTTATTCCAAAATCTAGGTGCGGGTAGTTATACTGTTACAGTTACGAGTGCGAATGGGTGTACCGCTACTACGTCTGCTACACTCACCTCGCCTACATCATTTGCGGCTACTATATCATCTCAAAATATTAGCTGTTATGGAGCTGGAGATGGTAGTGCCACGGTCAATGTAGTAGGTGGCGCTGCTCCAGTTACGATCACTTGGAGCAATGCAGAACAAACAACGACTATAACTTCTTTAGCTGCTGGTACATATACCGTTACCATAAGTGATGCAGCCAACTGTAGTACAGTTTTATCTACCACAATCATTGAGCCTGCCAAGCTTTCTGTTTCTTTAGGAAATGATACGGCATTCTGTGGCACATCATTAGTTTTAAACGCTCAAAATCCAGGATTAAACTATACTTGGAGCACTACAGAATCTTCCCAATCTATAACTGTGTTGGGTACAAATAATTATGCTGTTACAGTGTCTGATGCCAGCGGATGCAGCGCTTCGGCTAATATCAATGTATCTATCTATCCGCAAGTAGCTATTGAATTACGAAAGGATACGACAATTTTTGACGGTGGCGAAGTGATACTTACTTCTACTATCACAGGAGGGTCGGGTAGTGGTAGCTATAGCTGGACACCAACTACTGATTTGAGTTGTGCAGATTGTGCATTGCCTACTTCTACAACCCGTGATACCATAGGCTATCTCGTAACCTACACGGACGATGCAGGTTGTATCGCTACCGATTTAATTAATATTTATGTCGATAATGATTTTAGCCTTTATGCACCTAATGCATTTACTCCAAACGGGGACAATAAAAATAATGTTTATCAAGTCTTTGGGCGAGGCATAGAGTCGTTAGTATTAAAAATATACAATCGTTGGGGTGAAAAGGTATTTGAGAGTACAGACCAGAAAATAGGATGGGACGGTACATTCAAAGGTAGTTCACAGCCAGTAGGTGTCTATATATTTGAGGTGCAAGCCACTTATTTCAATGGTAAGACAAAACGTGAAAAGGGTAGCTTGACATTAATTCGCTAATCTTATTTCAAGCCTTTATTTTTTTAAAGCTTGAAATTTTTCTTTACTAAATGCATTATATCTTGCCAAGGGATAAAAACCTCAGAAGGGCCAGCGGCATATGGTGCCATCTCATACTTGTTGTAATAAAATCGAATACCATTCTTTTCGATTAAGAAATTCTGATTTAAGAAAAATTTCCCTTCTTCTCCCTCTTCTACTAAAGTGAAATAACCAGCATCTGCTAGTGTAGTACTATCATCTATATTTTGCTGCGTCCTAAAAAGCTTTTCGGCTATGCTAGTGAGTTTTTCTTTTGTGCCATTTTCAAAGATAGATCCTAGCCCAACTAGGCTCCCAGTAGCTCTGTCAAAATTACTGTAAATCACATAGCCATTGGGGTGTGCGCCTCCCATATACTCATACTCGTTTGCTACAATGCAAAAATAATTTTCTGTATTGGTTGCTACCGCAACATCAATATTCATTTCCCAAGGAAAATGATTAGAAAATTCTTCTTTATAGAAAGATGCATAATCAGCGATGAAACTATTTGCATAATCCTCAAGCGTTTTCGATATTGAATCCGATCCTATTATTCCATCTAAAATAGCTTTTTGCACACTGTCTTTTAGCGGAACTTCACTCAATGATGGATAGCGAATATTAATCTTAGTGGTATCTTGATCAAAACCTATAGAGCGGTCAATAGACAGGTAGCTGTATGCTACGGTATCTGTTACTATCTCCGTAGTTTCGATTTTTTTTGAGGATGTAGAGTTGCAGCTGGCGAGCAATACACTTAGACCAGTACAATAAATTAGTGAATACTTTGTCATGGCTGATGAAGGGTTATTTTATGATATAAGTTAGTGTCTTTGATACGTACTCGGAGGTGATAGATACCATTGGGCAAATGACTCAAATGGAGTTTGGATACATTGGTTTCTTTCATCACTTCTTGACCAAGTGTGTTGGTAATTGTTATACTAAAATCAATATTCTTATCCATTTCAATCTGGATCAAATCATTTGTAGGATTGGGATACACGTCAATCTTAATAGTTTCTATATCAGCAACAGCTACGGTAGGTTGGGCTAATTTAGCTACAAAAATATCTTCTGCATTTCCTAGTGGGAGAAGAATATTGTCGAATTGTGCTTTGTATAAATAATAGCCCGTCAGTATAATGTCATTGTTATTGTCGGTAGTAATCGCTAATCCACAATCAGTGCCGCTATTTCCTGCATTTTTGAGCCACCTAAAAGCTCCATTTTTTGTATAACTCACTACAAATATATTTCTGTCTTGTCCATAAATTCTATTGCCATCAAATGCGATTGAGTTTTCATAAAAGCCAGTACTGTACACATGGCTGAAATTGTCCATAGCTATACCATAAGCGATATCTAAGTCAAGTCCTTCGCCATGATTTGCCCATTGACATTTTCCATTTTTATCAAAAAAAGCAATGAATGCATCGTTGTAGCCCGAATTGCCTATGGTGATCGAATCAAATACCGCCACACCTGCTGTATAGCCACACAGCGCCATATTTCCATTCGCATCAGTAGCCATAGCATTGGCTACATCTTCATATGCGCCTCCACCCGATTTTAGCCACATTGCATTGCCCATGCTATCGAGCACACCATACATAATCTGATAATCTGGCGTGGGAGCGATTGTCGAAATACTATCAAATTGAAATCTACTAGAAAAGTATCCAGCAAAGGCAATACCCCCTTCGGGCATTTTTGCAAGCGTATTGATGGCATTTGTACTATTGGTAGTGGCACTTTTGCACCAAATTGTATTGCCGCTTTGGTCAAATTGTGCAATGAATGAACTCGGATAAATACTACTTGATGATATTGTTTTGCCTCCAAGATTTAATGAAGAAGTAAAACTGCCCGACAAGAAAAATCTATCCCCATTGGTAGCTACAATAGCATTTGGGGATTCATCTATATTCGAGCCAAAGCTTTTGAGCCAAAGTAAAGTGCCGCTAGTATTTAGTTTCGCCACAAAAATATCCTTTCTACCTTTTGATTTTATATTGAAATTATCAATATGGATACTGTCTTCAAATGTACCTGCAATGAGGATGTTGCCCTGTATATCGATATCTCCTGCAAGCACTCGATCTACAAATTTCCCACCTATTAGGCGCACCCATAGCAGTTTTCCAGTATTCGTATATTTTGCCACAAAACCATCAGCAAGGCCTCCACCTTTTCTTGTCAAATTGTTAAAAAGAGGGTCTCCAGCCACATCACCATATATTACTATTTCGCCTTGTTGATTTGTTTTCACGCCTTTACCTACATCCACACCTGTGCTACCCTCTTGAATTGCCCAACTGAATTGCGCTTGACTAGCATTGGAGGTATTTAGAATTAAAAAAGTAATCCACAATATTCGGTTTGTTAGTTTCATACTACAATATTCATAAAAAAAACGATTAACTTTGCATGACCAAAGTATTTTTTGGAAAGCCTATTTATATCAATTTAATTGGCTTTTGATTTTTCACTTTAGTCATTTTTGTATCAAAGTTAAACTATTTTAATAATGGCTAAGTATGTGTTTGTAACGGGTGGGGTGACATCATCGTTGGGTAAAGGGATTTTCGCAGCCTCATTGGCAAAGCTGTTGCAGGCGCGCAATCTTCGTGTCACTATTCAGAAATTTGATCCATATATCAATGTAGATCCAGGCACACTCAATCCTTATGAGCATGGCGAATGCTACGTTACAGAGGATGGTGCAGAAACTGACCTTGACCTTGGCCACTATGAGCGTTTTCTGAATGTACCCACTTCACAAGCCAATAATGTAACAACTGGCCGTGTGTATCAATATGTGATAAACAAAGAGCGTGAAGGAGCTTATCTAGGCAAAACGGTGCAGGTAGTGCCACACATCACGGATGAGATAAAACGTAGAATGTTGCTGCTCGGGCAAACAGGAAAGTATGATGTAGTCATCACGGAAATAGGCGGTACTGTGGGCGATATAGAGGCGCAGCCCTATGTAGAAACCGTACGGCAGATTATTTGGGAGCAAGGTCATGACAATGCTATCGTATGTCATCTTACGCTTATTCCTTATCTAAAAGCCGCAAAAGAACTCAAAACTAAACCTACCCAACACAGCGTAAAGGAATTGCAAATGTACGGTTTGCAACCTGATGTATTGGTATGTCGTACCGAACATGAAATCTCTGATGATATAAGAAATAAGCTAGCCTTGTTTTGCAATGTGGACAAGGATTCAGTGATACAAGCACTCGATATAGATACGATTTATGCAGTGCCTATCGAAATGCAAAAGGAGAATTTAGATAAAATAGTATTGCGCAAACTAAAGCTCGAAAACCAAGAGCCATGCAATCTTGATAAATGGAATGTATTTCTGGATAGACTGAAAAAGCCATCACACAAAGTGACGATAGGGCTTGTAGGGAAATATATCGAACTACAAGATGCCTATAAATCTATTTACGAATCCTTTGTTCATGCAGGTGCTATGAATGACACAGTAGTAGAAGTTGTCAATATACACTCCGAAGACATACAGGCAAGTAATGTAGCCGAAATGTTGGCGGGACTCGATGGTGTATTGGTAGCGCCAGGATTTGGTAGCAGAGGGGTAGAAGGCAAAATCGAAGCGATAAAATATGTACGTGAAAACAATATTCCATTCTTTGGTATTTGCTTAGGTATGCAAATGGCCGTCATTGAATATGGCCGTAATGTATTAGGTTTATCAAATGCACACTCTATCGAAATGGATGAAAAGACTCCGCATCCAGTGATTGACATGATGGAAGAGCAAAAGAAAATCACCGAGAAAGGAGGTACGATGCGTCTTGGTGCTTATGCTTGTCAGTTAGCTCCTACTAGTAGAGCGGCTGAAATATATGGCGGCACACAGATTAGTGAGCGCCATAGACATCGTTATGAATTTAATAGTCATTATCAAAAGCAATATGAAGAAGCCGGGATGCAATGTACTGGAGTCAACCCCGAAAGTGGATTAGTTGAGATTGTAGAAATTCCTACTCATCCATTTTTTGTAGGCGTTCAGTTTCATCCTGAGTTGAAATCGACTGTTGAAAATCCGCATCCTGTTTTTGCTTCGTTTATAGCGGCAGCAATGGATTACTGTAAGATAAGTCATCAACAATTATTAGCTGCTGAAAATTAAATATCGGCTCAAGAGCCGATAATCTTAAATATCGGTTCTAGAGCCGATATTTTGAAATATCGGTTTTAAAGCCGATATTCGTTTTAATTATTTTTTTTCGTTATGAAAGCAGTTATCACAGGTGATATTATAAATTCGCGAGGTACTTCTACTGCACGCTGGCAGCGGCAGCTCAAGCGAGTGCTATCTCTATATGGCGAAAGCCCTAGAGACTGGGAAATATATCGAGGAGATAGCTTCCAGCTAGTACTCAATGCTAAACAAGCCCTGTGGGCAGCCATTCATGCTAAAGCAGCCATCAAGCAAATCGTTCCACTCGATATCCGCATGGGTATCGGCTTAGGAAAACACAGCTATAAAGCTACGAAAGTGACTGCCTCTACGGGAAGTGCGTTTGTAAATTCTGGAGAGGCTTTTGATCAACTAAAGAAGCAAGCACTCGCTATATCTACAGGAAATATAGCCGTAGATGAGCAGTTCAATCTTATGTTATCGCTAGCCTCACTTACTATGGATAGCTGGAGCGATACTGTAGCTAAAGTTATTTTAACTATGATTGAAAATCCTACAAAGAATCAAGTTGAAATAGCCGCTAAACTTAAGAAGTCGCAAAGTAGTATCAGTGAGGCATTGAAAAGGGGAGGCTTTGATGAAATCAAACAGTTGATTGCTTATTATGAAAAAAATGTAGCTACGCTATGATGCTATTATTTACAAAAATGTTGTTAGCGCACCTGCTAGGTGATTTTGTGTTGCAGCCAGACAGTTGGGTGTTATCCAAAGTAAAATATAAAGCTAAATCGCCATATCTCTATCTGCATGTATTATTGCATGGGTTGTTGCTCCTTATGTTTTTAGCCGATTTTCAGCTTTCAATATTCATCGGATTGATAGTGCTTTCTCATTATTTTATTGATTTAACTAAACTATGGCTTCACGGCAAATTGAATGAAAGAAAATTATTCTTTTTAGACCAGCTTTTTCATTTGTTAGTATTGGTGGGAATTACAGCATGGATTAGTGGAGAAAAAATAGCCTTCACTGAATCCCAAATCACCACATTGATATACCTTGCCACAGCCCTCATTTGTTTGACTTTTGTGGCGGCAAGGGTTATTCGCATCATCATGACTAGCTGGAAGGTAACGGAAGATAATATGGGCGAATCGTTGCAAAATGCAGGTATGTATATTGGCATTTTAGAGCGATTGTTTGTATTCTGTTTTATTGTACTCAATCAATGGTCAGCACTTGGTTTTTTGATAGCCGCCAAATCTATTTTTCGATTTAGCGATTTATCAAGAGCCAAAGACCGCAAACTCACCGAATACATTCTCATAGGCACATTAGTCAGTTTTGGACTCGCTGTGTTGATAGGGCTTGTGTATAAAGCATTTTTGCCTACAGCATAAAAAATATAACACAGACCGTCTTTTGAGCATATACCCAAAAAGAAAAAATTATATTTGTGTAATCTAATCGAAACATGGTATTTATAAAGTCAGTAAAAATCGTAGCGCCTCACTCGACATATCATGGCAAAGTAGTCGATATTGCCATCGAAAATGGCGTGATATCGCAAATAGGTGCTAAGCTCAAAAACGATAAGAATCTACCTGAAATTAATAGAAAAGGATTGCACCTTTCACCAGGATTTGTAGATATGAATGCCTACATTGGTGAGCCTGGACTAGAGCATAAAGAAACCGTGCTCTCCGCTTCGAAAGCGGCATCGGCTGGTGGTTTTACGCATGTGTGTGTGATGCCCAATGTAGTGCCACCTACTACATCGAAAGCTGCGGTCGAGTTTTTAAAACAAAAGCACACACCCTACCCTACTAATCTATTGCCTGTAGGTGCGGTGACGCAAGATGTGGCTGGAAAGGATTTGGCCGATTTATATGATATGCACAATGCAGGTGCGGTAGCATTTTCGGATGGTATCAAGTCATTACCTACGGCTGGTATTTTGGAGCGTGCGTTGTTGTACACTACCAATATCGGAGCATTGGTAATGCAACATGCAGAGGATAAAAGTATTGCAAAAAATGGGATGATGCACGAAGGAGCGCAATCTACATTACTCGGTTTGCCAGCTATGCCAGCTATTGCCGAAGAGATTGGTGTAGCAAGAGATCTGAGTGTATTGAGTTATGCTGCTGGTCGATTGCATTTTATTGATATTTCACTCAAAAAATCGGTAGAGCTTATCGCTAAAGCCAAACTACAAAAGCTAGCGGTGACCGCTTCATGCAATGCAGCTAATTTGTTTTTGACAGACAAGGCAGTGAAAAGCTACGATACTACTTGTAAGGTAAATCCACCATTACGAGAAGAGAAAGACAGAGTGGCACTTCTTAAGGGGTTAAAAGATGGGGTGATAGACACTATTTGCTCTCAACATATGCCGCAAGACGAGGAATCTACGATACTAGAGTTTGATAAAGCCGATTTTGGCATGATAGCATTTGAGACCTTTTTTGCTGTTTGTAATACCGCACTAAAAGAGACACTATCGATAGCGCAATTGATAGATGCCATAGCTATAAAACCTAGGCAGATATTAGGTTTGCCAGTATGCGATATAGCGAAAGGTACTACGGCAGATTTTACACTTTTCGACCCTAATTTTACCTGGACATTTGCAAAAGAAGACATACTATCTAAGTCCAAAAACACGCCATTTATAGGCACTGTATTTGTGGGCAAAGTATTGGGTACTTTCTATAAACAAAAATCATATCTCTCACCGTTAATCAAAATATCATGAATTGGAGTAGTACATTGCGCTGGGGTTTAGTGGGAGGTTTGCTCACCATTATTCTTTCGTTGCTTGTTTATTTTCTTTCGCCCGATTCGTTTGCTTCACTTTGGGTGGTAGCGATGTTTTTTCTACTCGCCATGTTTTTTATGATTTGGGGAGGTATTGATTTTAGAAAGGAAAATAACAATCAGATATCCTACCTTCAAGCCTTAGCTGCTGTGATGCTCATCGCAGCTATTATTTCATTTATCAGTTCAGTGTTTTCTTATGTGCTTACTACCTACATAGACCCGCAGCTTGCTGATTTGATAAAACAGCGAGTCATTGAAAATACTACAGAGATGATGGAAAAAATGGGTGCTAATGATGATAAAATAGATGAGGCTATAGATGGAATTAAAAGTCAAGATTTTAATTTCGGTATAAAGCAATATCTCAGCCGATATGTGCAGGGGTTACTTTTTTATCTTTTCTTTGGATTTTTAATAGCCCTATTTGTAAAGCGAAATCCTGATCAAATACCCACTACAACCGAATAACTAAGCTTAATATGAACGTATCTATCATAGTACCAGCCTATAATGAGGCGGAGTCGCTCCCAGAATTGGTGAGTTGGATAAACCGTGTGGTAGATGCGCGCGCACTCTCTACCGAGATTATCATTGTAGATGATGGTAGCAAAGACAATACTAAGGCAATAGTGGCTAACATACAAAGGTCGTTGAGCAATATTCGTTATGTACGATTTAAACGAAACTATGGCAAGTCTGCGGCTTTGAATGTGGGTTTTGAGCGAGCCGTAGGCGAGGTAGTGATTACGATGGATGCCGATCTACAAGATTCGCCCGATGAAGTGCCAGCACTTTATGATATGATTATGAAAGATGGCTTTGATGTAGTATCTGGCTGGAAACAAAAACGCTACGACCCTATCACCAAAACAGTACCCACCAAGCTTTATAACTGGGCCGCTAGAGCCATGTCGGGTATTTATCTACACGATTTTAATTGCGGGCTTAAAGCCTACAAGCTAGATGTGGTCAAAAGTGTAGAGGTCTATGGCGAAATGCATCGCTACATACCTGTGCTAGCTAAGCGTGCTGGATTTGAAAAAATAGGGGAGAAGGTAGTGCAACATCAAGCACGAAAGTATGGCACGACCAAGTTTGGTATGGAGCGTTTTCTCTATGGCTTTTTGGATTTACTTTCGGTCATATTTATGACTCGCTTTTCTAAACGGCCTATGCACATTTTTGGCGGTTTGGGTTTACTGAGCTTTTTTGGTGGCTTTTGTATCGTGGCTTATCTCACCTTTACTAAGTATGTATTTGAACAATACCGTATGACAGAAAGACCGTTGTTTTATATGGGTTTACTCACAATCATTATCGGTGTTCAACTCTTCCTCACTGGCTTTTTAGCGGAGCTGGTATCGAGGTCATCATCTGATCGAAACCACTATCTGATTGCAGAAGAGCGTTAATCTTCGCTCATCCATATTTCCCAACTTTTTTCAGCTTGGGCATAAAGCATATCTAGTCCGTTTTGGATTGTTACTCCTTGTGTGGCTAACTTCATGGCAGTGGCTGTCTCAGTGGGGTTATAAATCAAATCGAAATAGAAATTTTTAGTTGAAAAATCTGTGTATGGTAGTGGTAAATACTCATTTGTATTTGGGAAAGTACCCACTGGAGTAGTGTTAATCCAAAGAGGGAAATTGGAGGTCATTGCGCTGTTTAGTTGATGCCATTCGAGATTGTTTTCTTGCTTTTTTCGACTCACTATCTCAAAATCAAATCCGTTTTTTTGTAACGCAAATGCCACCGCTTTGGCAGCACCACCATCTCCTAAAATCATAGCTTTTTTGATTGCCTCATTTGGATACCAAAGATGTAAAGAGTGCTCAAAACCTGCGGCATCGGTATTGTGTCCTATTTTTTTTCCTTGACGAAAATCCACTGTATTCACTGCGCCTATAGCCTCCGCTTCGGGCGACAACTCATCTAAAAATGGGATGATTGCTTGCTTGTATGGGATCGTGACATTGAGGCCACCCAGCTTGCTGTCGTCACATAGTTTTTCAAATGCAGCGATGTCAGATAGTTCAAACAAATTGTATTGATGATCGACTTTTAAGGCTTCAAATTTTTTAGCAAAAAAATCGGCCGAAAAAGAATGCTTGAGCGATTTGCCTATTAGCCCAAAGTGCATGTTATTTCTTCAATTGAGTTTTTACAAACGCCCACACCATCGGCAATACAGAAAGTACTACTATGCCAATGATGAATTTCTCAAGATTGTGTTCTACAAAAGGTATTTGCCCTAAGAAATAACCGATAATAGTCACACTACTTACCCAAAGTAAACCGCCAAAAATATCATAAGGCAAAAATGTACTATATTTCATTTTGCCTACACCTGCTACAAACGGGGTGACGGTGCGCACTATAGGCACAAAGCGTGCGAGTATAATCGCCTTAGTGCCATATTCTTTAAAAAAATCTTCAGTTTTGTCGAGCCAAGCTTGTTTTACTAATCGCCTACCACCGATTTCCCAACCTAGTACTTTTTGATTAAAAAATTTACCTACAAAATAGTTGATATTATCACCTAAAATAGCGGCTCCGATAAGTAGAGGGATGAGTACCCAGATGTTTAGCCCTGATGGCATAGCACAGAGCATACCAGCAGTAAATAGCAGCGAATCGCCTGGCAAAAAAGGCATGACCACTAAGCCTGTTTCGACAAAAATAATCAGAAAGAGAATTGCATAAATATATATGCCATATTGTTGAAAAAGCACGAGCAACACTTCTTTTGTGTTAGTCAGTAGTTCTAATAGAAAATGCAAAAACTCCATGCAGCTTATTTTTGGCTAAAATAGGACTTAAAATGGTTTGGCAAAGAGATATAAATAATCTATTGCTTGATAGGTAAATGAATGTTGCCAATACTGCCAAATAAATTATTTTACAAAATCATGACAATTTATTTAACTAAAATTTGTTTTTATTTATTTGAATTTATAAATTCACATACCATTTAAATTAAGATTTATGATGAAGCTCAAATTTACCCCCCCCATTTATTAACATCTATTAACTTCTTATTGGTGTTATTTCTCGGTTTGTCTTTTTCGGGATTTTCTCAATTTCAAAGCATTGGACCTATCAGAGGGACAAATTATAATTTACCTCTAAATCATGGAGGAGGAATGGGGCAGATTCATAGCATAGTTTTTCCACCATTTTACAATTTAGTGGGCATTCCTAACAATACTGGTGTGATATATTGTGGTTCACCGTATAGTGGCTTGTGGAAGTCAACGAACAGCGGTAATACATGGGCGAGTGTAGCAGCTGTAGAACATTTACCTACAAGCTCTGTAAATGATATTGTATTGACTAATGATCAAAATTACACCATTTATATTACCACAGGAGGAGAATCGTATGGCTCAATAATTAGTTGTGGACTTTGGAAATCTACAGATTTTGGCCACACATTTCAATCGGTAACAGGACTAAATGATGTCTATAATTTCAATATTCATGAACCAAAAATTATGACCCATATTGCTGTTAGCCCATTTGATAATGATTTTCTTTTGGTTGCTTCGTCCGATGGCATCTATCGTTCACTTGATGCAGGTAGCTCTTGGGATTTAATTTCTAATCTTGAGAATTTTGAAAATGAACTTAGCAGTTTTCCTGGGTTTTGGACAGTAGAGTTTAGCAAGTTAGACCCAGATGTGGCGTATTGTTCTGGTATGGAACTATATAAGATAGATGATGTACGTGGAGGAACTCCTACAATAAATACAATTTCGAATCAAGTGAATAGTTGTACCGTATTGCCAGGAACAAATATAAACTTCAGACTTTACCTCGACCCCGAGAGTCTGCATGAAATAGTTTTGATGAGTGGATACTATGTATATGATGATATTGCTTGTGCTAATCATAATGATAATGCTGTATATAAGTATGATAGCTATGACGATGCTTGGGAACTTCTCTCTAATAGTCAATATCATATTGTCTCTTATAAGCAACCAACAGCAGATAGGCTTAAAATAGCTGCAGACCCTGATAATCTTAATAAAATAATGGCGGGATATACTGAGACCAAAATTACCCAAAATAATGGAAATTCTTGGAACACTGCTACTGGTTACAACAGTAATGGACATGCTGACATACATGCCATCGAATTCGCCCCCGATGGCTCAAATACATTTTGGGTAGGCACGGATGGCGGAATCTACAAATATAATGTGGCCACGGGCATCGCTACCGAAACTAATAACGGATTTGCTACCAATTTGATTTGGCAACTATCGACTTCAAGATTAAACAAAAATCATATTGCTATCGGAAAACAAGATGCAAATGGTGACTGGTTCGATGGTACTCAATGGCGACCTATTGGCAATACAGGGGGAGATGGGTATCCACCAGTATTATGGGATAAATCTAAAAAAGATGAGCTCTTTTTGGGTATAGGCGCTAAATTACATAAATTTTCGATATCAACCAATGTCATCGTAAATAATAATCAAGGATGCACAGAGTATAGCAATATCATTCAAAATGCAGATCCTAATGAAAACGATGAGTTTTTTGCAGTAGGAAGTTCTCGAATAGATTATAAACCACAGCTATCACCATTTAGAGCGTCAATAGCTAGAAGCAGAAATCAGTTTTATCATGCCTCCGATTTTAAACTCATGGACTCTATATGGTTTCCTAACAATGACTACCCTTATGGCTTTGCAGGAGTCTATATGAGTACTAGCAATAAAAACAGGCTCTACACTTGGAATTATTTTGGTCATCCCAATCTAGATATAAATCATCTATACCGAATCAATACTACCAATTTCGATTTCAATACCAATGTGCCGACTAATTGTACTTCATTTCACACTAAATACGATCCTACTATTAAGTTTGATAAACTATTATACTTACCTAAAACAAACCCTAATTATTATACGACTACAATAGCGTGTTCACTTGCTGCCCGCAATGTATGGCATCCTAATACTGAGCTAGCCAAGATGCACAATATGACAGATGTGGCTATCAGTAATGTTAATGACAATAAAATATGGGTGTCACTAAATCATAATCTTTTATATAGGCGCAATGTACCAAGTTTTGTAGTGCATACTGTACGAAAATCTACAGATGGCGGGCAGACTTGGTCTGATGACTCCGTGGGTTTACCCAAAGAACCCATCATGAAGATTACCTATGTAGATGGAAGCAATGATTTGTTATTTTGTGCTACTGCCACTGGCAGGGTCTTTTATAAAGATACCTTTATGACTTCATGGCTCGAATTAGACCCCAATCTACCTCACTGTCAAATCAATACGCTAGAAGTAAACTATTGTACCAAAACACTCCACATTGCCACATACGGAAGAGGCGTATGGCGATACGACCTTACACAAGGCGCAATAGCCCAGAGACAAATGACCATAGGAAAAAATGAAACTTGGAGCAATAGACAATTTGATGTAGGGACAAATATTGTAGTCAAGAAAGGCAAGATACTTACCATCAATTCTAACTCCATTATCAATATGTGTAAAGATTGTAAGATTGTGTTGGAGGTGGGTGATGCCACCACATCTGGTGGTCAACTCCATGTAGTGAACGCTACATTGACCAATCTGTGTGGCGAATATTGGAAAGGTATAGAAGTGCAAGGCGATGTGGCAGCTACTCAAATAGCCAAAGATTCTATTCCTACCGTAGAGGCACATTGCAAAAATGCCCGCTGTTTTATGACAGGTGCTATTATCGAAAACATGTATAATGGTATTATAAATTACAGCCCCTCGGTGTTGCCTATCACCTATGGTGGGCAGATTTTGGCTGTAAATACAAAGTTTAACAATAACAGATATAGTCTCAATTTCAATGTGCCGGATGGCTATCAACCCTCAAAAGCAGGCTTGCCTAGCAAGTATTATCAATCTAAAGCAGAGCTTTGTACATTTATAAATAAAAACAGAACTGATTTTGTATCGCACATATATGCCTATGGCGTGAGAGGCTTAGCCATATTTGGGAACACCTTTGTAGATAGCGCATCAGAAGTTTCAACAGCAAAAGGATATGGTATATGGACTATCAATAGTTCAGTCGAAGTAGTCCCGCTAAATAATGGCACATCCTATGTCAAAAACATATTTAGAGGACTGACATACGGCATCTATATGAGTGGCAATGCCCCAAACCAGCTCAACAATAGTTTTGTAACTAAAATAGCACGAGCCAATTTTATAGACAATACCTACGCTATCTATCTAAATGCTATCTCGAATCCAATAGTGATAGAAGACTCTATAAAAGTAGCCATTGTATCTGACCCTATGGTGCCAGGTTTTGGGGGTAATATGTTTGCCGCCCCAAACAAATCTTTTGGGCTCTACCTTACTGGCTGTACAAACTACAAGGTGCAAGACAACCAAATCTATACTAGCCGCACCCCTGGTGGCACAGTACTCAACCAACCCAATAGCTACGGCATACTCGTAAGCAATGGACATACAGCTAACGAAAAAATCCGTAGAAATACCTTTACCCAACTGCGCTATGCAGCCGTAGCTGATGGGCAGAATGGTGTAGCAAGTGGCAACCAAGGCCTACTCTTTCAATGCAATAATTTCATTAAATCCGAAAAGTATGACCTCTGGCTCACCGGCTATCAGTTTACCTTTGGCGGTACTACATATACTATCAATGGAGTGATACCGAATCAAGGGATGAGTTTAAATGATCCATTTGTTGATGCAAATTTTGCATCGCACAATACCTTTCAGCAGTATAGTGTCTCGCTCCCGCAATTTCAACTCATCCGTAATAATTTAAGTAGTAGTTATACTTATCATTTTGTAAAATCAACATTGTTACCTCAATTAGAACCTAATAGAATTTCAGGAACTTATCCAATACTAAAAATTTTTGGAGCTGTATCTTCACCATGTGGTACAGAAATTATCTCAGCTGATTATACCCCTACTGCTGCTAAAAAAGATATGGAAGATATCTTCACCCTCCAAAATGCACAAAATAGAAAGGAGAAATGGTGGATACATCAGTTAACAAATCAGCAAGATATTACTAATCTGCTGATAGACATATCCGAAAACCCTATTGCATCTGCTGAGGT
>CALAYL010000023.1 GCA_937894725.1 uncultured Bacteroidota bacterium | reverse complement strand
ACGACAACAACACCACCAAAGACCGCACAGGTTTACAAGCAGGCAGCTATAGCGTAACCATAACCGATAGCAATAGCTGTACACTTGTAAAGGTTTACCAGGTTTCCCAACCAGATTCGATTTTAATCAGAGATAGTATAAAAGTGGTAGATTGTTATGGGCAAAGCAATGGGGCCATAAACCTGGGTGTTTCTGGTGGTACAGGGGTGTATCAATTTAGTTGGAGCACAGGGGCCTTTACCAAAAACCTTTCTGGTTTGTTATCAGGGCAATACACTGTGACTGTGGTAGATAGCAATCTCTGTCAGAAAGTAGTTACATATACAGTTCTTCAGCCAGATAGTTTATCTATTACCGAGCTGGTGTCAAATGTAAAATGCTTTGCTGAAAGCAATGGTTCTATCACACTTAACGTGAGTGGAGGAAATGCCCCTTTTGCTTACACTTGGACAAATAATGTATCTAATACAAATACGGCTTTAAATCTTGTAGCTGGCACTTATGCAGTGGACGTAAGAGATACTAAAGGATGTTCATTATCTAACACTTTTGTCATAACTGAGCCAACTATCCTTGCAAATACATTGACTAAGAAAGATTTGAGATGTAACAAGCTACCAGAAGGAGAGATTTATACTCAAGTGACAGGGGGTACTACGCCATATACTTACAATTGGCTTGTGGGCAGCGCTTCGGGATCAAATCCTACTACATTGTTTGCAGGCAATTACGTATTGGAGGTGACAGATCAGCATGGGTGTAAAGTTTTTGATACCATTATGCTTTTGGAACCGTCAGCTATAGGTATTCAAACTAATGTTGTAGATGTATCTTGTTTTGGTGATAGTACAGGAAGTGTGCAAGCTTTAATAGCTGGAGGTATTTTACCATACACGCTTCAATGGAGTAATGGTGCTACCACACCGATGATTAGCAATTTATCTGTTGGAAACTATACACTCACAGTCGTTGACAAGAATAGTTGTAGTGCAACAATTTCGAAAACGGTAAATCAACCAACTTTGCTAGCACTATCGGTAAGTATAAAAAAAGTAAGTTGTGATAACAGAAGCGATGCCGCATTTTATGTAGCACCAAGTGGAGGAGTCGCACCTTATAAAATCGAGTGGTCGAGAGGTTTGATTACGGATACCATTAAAAACTTATCAACTGGGGAATATGATATAACAGTGACCGACAAAAACAATTGTACAAAGGTACAGCGAATTGTTATTGACTCTGTGCCTCCAATTCAGCTTACAGGAATTGCAAAAAACATCACCTGCCAGCCGCTTACTGATGCAGCTATTGATTTGAGTATAGTGGGCGGGACTCCATTATACAACATCAAATGGTCTAATAAAGCTATTACGGAAGATGTAGCGAATCTTTCAGTAGGCAATTACAGTGTGACTGTGAGCGATGCAAATGGTTGTACTGATACGGCTTACTTTAGTATTAAAAATGATTCTTTGTTTGCGATACAAACCATAGGCGCACAAGTGATTGAGCTTGGAGATAAGATTTCATTAAACACTACACATAATGGTGTAAGTACAGTTAGTTTTGATTGGAAACCTATCAATGAATATACAGGTATAGATTGTAATACTTGCCAGAGCCCTGAAGTTGCGCCTACTGTCACTACGCAGTTTAAAGTTAAGGCTATCGATGCTCGAGGTTGTATAAACTATGACTCAGTAACGATTTTCATTGTACCGAATAGAGGTATTTATATCCCTAATGCATTTACTCCAAATAATGATGGCAACAATGATAACTATAAGTTCTTTGGTAAAAAATCTGCCATAGGTCGAATTGAAATACAAATCTTTAACCGATGGGGCGAAAAAGTATTTGAATCAACAGACAAAGAGTTTGAGTGGGATGGCACCTATAAAGGTGAGCCTCAAAGCCCAGGTATATACATATACCAAATGCGTGTAGTTTATCTAGATTCACACGAAGAAAATCTAAATGGAAGTATTTCACTTATTCGATAGATAAAACCAAACACCCCCAATAAGACTTTTGGGGGTGTTTGGTTTTCTTCTTATAGAGTTAGATTGTTATGCCTCTGCTTTAGGTGTGGGAGTATCCGACTTTAACAACTTTTTGAAGTCAATAGGGTCTTTGATTCTCTTTTTCTCTAAGGCATATCCTAGTACTTGTTCCATTCTAGAAAAGTACTTTATAGTGAGATTTTTTATATAAGCGGGCTCTATTTCATCTACATCTTTCCTGTTTTTCTCACTCAAAATTATTTCCTTGATTCCCGATCTTTTTGCGGCTAGTATTTTTTCTTTGATACCGCCTACAGGCAATACTCTGCCACTCAAACTTATCTCTCCACTCATAGCCAAATGTGGTTTTACTCTGTGCTGAGTAAAGAGAGAAGCGATTGCTGTAAAGATAGTGATACCTGCGCTTGGACCATCTTTAGGAACTGCCCCTTCTGGAAAATGTAAATGCAGATGACTTTTTGAAAATGTGTCTGAGCTTACCCCCATGTCTGTGGCAATGGATTTAAAACAGGTGATAGCGGTATATACAGATTCTTTCATCACATTACCTAAGCTGCCTGTGATAGAAACTTGCCCAGTACCCTTGGTAGCTATGGCCTCTATATTCAAGATGTCGCCCCCTACCGATGTCCATGCCATGCCTACAGCGATTCCCGGTTTGTTGTCCTCATCATATTTAGTCGTGTCAAATTTCTCTGCGCCTAATATTAATTTTAAATCTTCCGGTTTGATTGCTTTTTCGTAAGGTGTTTCGGTAGCTACTTTAGTTGCTATCTTTCGCATGATAGAAGCTAATACACGGTCTAATTCACGTACCCCAGATTCTCTTGTATAGTGTTCTACAATATACTCTAGTACCTTTTCTGAAAGAGATATATCTTTTGCTTTTAAGCCATGATTTAGTACTTGCTTCTGCACTAAATGCTTCTTCGCTATTTGCACTTTTTCTTCAATCGAATAGCCCGAAAGATGTATAATTTCCATCCTATCGCGCAGTGCAGGTTGGATATTTTGGAGCGAATTGGCTGTAGCAATAAACATCACTTTAGATAAGTCAAATTCTAATTCTAAATAGTTGTCATAAAACGCATTGTTTTGCTCAGGGTCGAGTACCTCAAGGAGAGCTGAAGATGGGTCGCCTTTAAAATCATTGCCTACTTTATCTATTTCATCGAGTATCATCACGGGGTTAGACGATTGTGCCTTTTTGAGCGACTGCACAATACGCCCAGGCATAGCGCCAATGTATGTTTTGCGATGGCCTCTTATTTCTGCTTCGTCATGCAATCCACCTAAAGCGATACGCACATATTTTCGATTTAGTGCTTTCGCTATCGACTGTCCTAGTGAAGTTTTACCTACACCTGGAGGCCCCACAAAGCAAAGAATTGGTGATTTGAAATCGCCTTTCAATTTTAAGACAGCGAGGTATTCAATAATTCGCTCTTTAATTTTATCTATACCAAAATGGTCTTTATCGAGTGTCGATTTTGATTTTTTGAGATCTATCTTATCATCAGTGAAAATATTCCATGGCAAATCGAGCAAAAGTTCGCAATAGTTCATCACTACACTATAATCTGCCGCAGCTGGATTCATACGAGTGAGCTTGTCAAACTCTTTTTCAATAGCTGTTTTGACATGCACAGGGAGTGTCATAGCGGCAGCCTTGTCTCGCAGTCTTTGAATGTCTTTGTCAGGGTTATTGTGACCCAATTCTTCCTGTATGAGTTTCAGCTGTTGATGCAAAAAATACTCTCGCTGCTGTTTATCCATATCGCCTCGCACTTTGTTGTGGATTTGATTTTTGATTTCGAGCATCTGTAACTCGTTATTCAGATGCTTTAGCACGGCTCTCACGAGCTCTGCTACTTCTTCAATTTCGAGCAATTCTTGTTTTTGCTTTACCTCAATATTGAGATTGGAAGCTATAAAAAAGGTAAGCGTAAGCGGATTCGAAATGTTTTTAATCATAATCGAAGCCTCCGAAGGGATCTGCGGATTGAGTTTTATAATATTGCTAGCTAAATCTTTTATGGTCATCACTGATGCCTCAAATTCTTTATCAGTGGGAGAGGTAGTTTCGGGGAGCGATTTTACACCCACTGTCATATATGGTTCACTAGTCAATAGTTCCAAAGTTTCTATTCTACTTCTACCTTGTATAATGGCAGTACTAGACCCATCAGGCATTTTTATCATGCGGAGTATGTGAGCTACAGTGCCTATTTTATTCAAATCTTTAAACTCTGGCTCTTCTATACTGCCGTCAATTTGGCTTACTACTGCCAGCATTTTGTGTGTTTTGTATGCCTCTTTGACAGCTACAATAGACTTATCGCGCGATATGGTGATAGGCAATACCACACCAGGAAACAATACTGTATTGCGCAATGGTAAAAGAGGTAAGGATGCTGGAATCTCCGCCTTTGCGTTGTTATCATTGTCTTCGTCAGGCAAAATGGGCAAAAACTCAGGGTCTTCTGTATCGTATTGTTGGAATATAAAGTCGTCTTGAAAATTTGTCATATAGGCTTATTTGTGTGTACTTGGTTTTATAAAGACAATTTATGTGCCAACTGTTTTCTTATTGTTTTGAAACAAAATTCCATAACTATCGTAAATAGGAGAAATTCAAGATATGAGAGCATTGAAGATTTCCCACAATATTTTTAGAAATGATGAGCGTGAGTTGATGGATAAATACCTATTAGACATAGCAAAACATCCTATGCTTTCGGCTGAGGACGAGTCAGAATTAGCAATTAGAATAAAAGAAGACGATTTAGACGCCTTGGATCTTTTGGTAAAAAGTAATTTACGTTTTGTAATAGCTGTGGCTAAACAGTTTCAAGGACAAGGGCTCTCTGTCGATGATTTAATAAATGAAGGCAATTTGGGTTTGATAAGAGCCGCACAAAAATTTGATGTGTCAAAAGGATTTCGATTTATATCTTATGCAGTATGGTGGATACGTCAGGCTATGATGCAGGCCATAGTAGAGCAATCTAAAATCATCCGCACCCCCATGGGCAAGCATCTTACCTATAATAAAATCAATAAGGCCTTTCAACTTTTAGAACAAGAATACCAGCGAGAGCCAGAACTCGATGCCGTGGCCAAACAAGCGGATGTATCGGAAGAGATGGTGACGGAATATCTAGGTTCTATTTTAAAAATGGTATCTACCGATTCGAAATTAAGCGCTGATAGTGAGAATAGTCTATCTGATATTTTAGAAGATAAAGATCAACTATTGCCCGATGAAATCTTGATGCGTGAAAATATCACCCAATCAATAGATACAATGATAGTACGGCTCAATGATAGAGAGCGCGATATTATCAATTCTTATTTTGGGTTGAGTGGTGAGGAGCCTTGTACGCTAGAAGAAATAGGCAGTAGATACGGCCTCACTCGTGAGCGTGTGCGACAAATTAAAGAGCGCGGTTTGCAAAAGATGAAACAAATGGCTACTAAAACAAATTTTGTTTAGTCTCTCTAATCCAATTTTTAAAACGTAATTTTGTTCCTGTATGCAACTACAGGAATTTTTTTTTGATTTAACTGATATCGATAAAGTAGCTGTTTCGCTATTGGCTATACAACCAGATAATCGCCTATTTTTTTTTGAAGGAAACTTAGGTGCTGGCAAAACAACCCTTATCAAATCAATGTGTAAAGCAATAGGGGTGACATCAGAAATGAGTTCGCCCACTTTTTCTATTGTAAACGAATATGAATCTCAAGATGCATCCAAAGTCTATCATGTCGATTTATATCGAATAGAAACTAAACAGGATATTGTACAAATAGGGCTTTTTGATTATCTCGATAGCGGAAGCTATTGTTTTATCGAATGGCCATCGCTACTCTATGGCGAAGTTCCTGGCTTGCGCTGTGAATTGACAATAGAGTCTTCAACTTCACGAAAATTAGCTATCTTTAATTTATAGAAATATGGCTGCCGAAAAATCACAATTTAAAGGGATAGTAACAAAGCTAGGACTGCAACCTATTGAAGCGCCAACGCTCGTGGGCAATAGGGCTGGTGGGCTTTTCATTGGAATCCCTAAAGAAAAGACATTTCAAGAACATCGTATTGGGCTTACACCTGAGTCTGTGAGGGTGTTGGTGGCCAATGGGCATCGTATCATCATGGAATCTAATGCAGGCTTTGATAGTCATTTTTTTGACACTGATTACTCTGAGGCTGGAGCTGAAATAACAAATGATCCAGCGGCTGTTTTTAAAGCAGACATTATCATAAAAGTAGCTCCACCTCAGCTCGAAGAGATCAATATGATGCAGTTTGACCAAACCCTCATATCGCCTATTCATCTACCTACCATACGTAAAGAACAAATTGTAAAACTGACCGAAAAGCGAATTACAGCATTAGCTTTTGAACATGTAAAAGACCAAGCAGGGTTTTATCCTTTTGTAAGAGCAATGAGCGAAATAGCGGGCAATTCGGCTATTCTCATCGCAGCAGAATACCTCAGTAATGCCAATATGGGCAAAGGGATTTTGCTCGGAGGCATATCGGGGGTACCGCCAGCTAAAGTAGTGATACTCGGTGCAGGCGCAGTAGGCACTCACTCCGCTCGTGCTGCCTTAGGACTTGGGGCATTAGTCACCGTATTTGACAACAACGTATATAAGCTCCAGCGACTACAAGAGCGTATAGGCGCACGCTTATTTACTTCTACACTTTCGCCAGATATATTGGAGCAAGAGCTCCGTACTGCCGATGTGGTGATAGGCGCCATACATGCCAAAAAGGGTCGTACACCAGTGATCGTAAACGAAAATATGGTATCGAATATGAAAGCGGGCTCTGTGATTATAGATGTAAGTATAGACCAAGGGGGATGCTTTGAAACATCTTCGATTACTACGCATGCTTCACCTACTTTCAAAAAATTTGATGTCACCCACTATTGTGTCCCGAATATTCCTTCTAGGGTATCTCGAACCGCTTCATATGCGTTTTCAAATATCATTACCCCTATATTGACCCATTGCGCTGAAATGCGCGGTATCAGTGGCTTGATACATGAAGATGCCGGTATTCGTCATGGTATTTATCTATACAAAGGCAACCTTACCAACGAGCATATCGGCAAGCTTTTTAATATTCGCAGTACCAACCTGGAGTTGCTTTTCGCGACCAATTTTTGATTTTAAAAGCAAAAGATGACTATTAAAGAAATAACAGATTTTTTAGAATCGATAGCCCCACTGAGCTACCAAGAAAGCTATGACAATAGCGGATTGATAGTAGGCGATGCGAATATGGAAATTACTAAAACATTAATTACCCTAGATAGCACTGAGGCAGTAGTAGATGAAGCTATAGCTAAAGGAGCAAACCTCATAATAGCGCATCACCCTATTGTATTTTCGGGGCTTAAAAAGCTCAATGGCAAAAACTATGTGGAGCGTACGATTTTGAAAGCTATCAAAAACGACATCGCCATATATGCTATTCATACCAACCTCGACAATGTGTCGAATGGTGTAAACGCCATGATAGCAGCGCGATTGGGTTTAGTAGATATAGCCATTTTATCGCCCAAATCAAATATGCTCTCGAAGCTGGTGACTTTTATCCCAAATGAAAATGCGCAGCAGGTGGCTGACGCCTTGTTTGCAGCAGGAGCGGGGCATATAGGGGAGTATTGCGAAGCTAGTTTTAGACAGCAAGGTATAGGGTCTTTTAAAGGAAGTGAAAATACCCATCCGCACATCGGTACAGCTGGTAAAGTAGCACAGGTAACTGAAACTCGTTTTGAAACCATAGTGCCAAACTATCGTGTAGCAAACGTAGTAGCTGCACTCATAAAGGCGCATCCCTACGAAGAAGTAGCTTATGATATTTATCCTATCGCTAATCAGCATCAAGACGTAGGGTCGGGTATGATAGGGCGCCTGGTCAGCCCAATGAAGCAAAATGAGTTTTTGGCGCATGTAAAGCAAAGTCTAGATACAAACTGTGTACGCTATACAGCTTTTGAAGAGAAAGAGATAACCCTAGTAGCTGTATGTGGAGGTTCGGGGCAGTTTCTGTTGCCTTTAGCAAAAGCCGCTGGTGCAGAGGCATTTGTAACGGCAGATTTTAAATATCACGAGTTTTTTGATGCAGAAAATAAAATTCTAATAGCCGATGTAGGGCACTATGAGTCCGAACAGTTTACCCGAAATTTAATTTATAGGCTTTTGTCAGAAAAATTCCCTACATTTGCCCCTCTAATTTCAGACACAAACACTAATCCTGTAAACTATTTTTAAGCATGGCAGCAACTAAGGAAAAAGAACTTTCGATAGAGGAAAAATTAAGACTACTCTACGACCTACAAAATATCGATACAGAAATCGACAAAATGCAAATCTTGAAAGGCGAATTGCCTGAGGAGGTGCGTGTACTCGAAGACGAAATAGCTGGACTCCAAGTACGTGTAAACAAACTCAACGAGGAGATAGCTGAACTTGAAGAGGAATACAACAATCGTAAGCAGACAAAGGCGATGGCTAAGGAGCTCATCACCCGCTACGAAAAACAACAAGGCAGTGTAAAAAACAACCGTGAGTTTGAAGCCCTTTCAAAGGAAATTGATTTGCAGAAATTGGAAATCCAACTTTGCGATAAGAAAATGGGAGATGCTACAGTAAAACTAGATATTAAAAAAGGCGTGATAGGGGAAACAGAAACGGCTTTCAAAAACCGTGAGAAAGACCTAAAAGCGAAAAATAAAGAGTTAGAAAAAATCATCGAGGAAACTGAAAAGGAAGAAGTAACCCTCAAAAAAGAGTCTGCTAAAGCTGCTGCAAAAATCGAAGATAGATTATTGGCAGCCTACACACGTATCCGTAAAGCTTACAAAAACGGATTGGCTGTAGTATCTGTACAGCGTGATTCTTGTGGCGGTTGTTTCTCAAAAATCCCCCCACAACGTCAAGCAGATATCAACTCAAAGAAGCGTATCATTCTTTGCGAAAACTGTGGTAGAATACTCGTAGCTTCCGATTTTGGTGGAGTAGAAGAATAATAACATCAACAACATACGAATATTAAAAAGGCGGTCGATTTCGACCGCCTTTTACATTCTATTCTTAACACAATTATTTTTTTATAATCATCTTAAATCCTGTACCGTGGATATTTAAAATTTCCACCCTGTCATCGTCTTTGAGATACTTACGTAGCTTCGCTATATACACATCCATACTTCTACCCGCAAAGTAGCTATCTGTTCCCCATACCGCATTGAGTGCTTTTTCGCGCTCTAGCACTTTGTCCATGTAGAGGGCTAGCATTTTTAGGAGTTCAGATTCTTTAGTAGTCAGCTTCGTGATTTGATCTTTGTACTGCAATATACGAGTAGCGTTGTTAAACTTAAAGTCGCCTATCTCAAACTCGTCTTGGGTGCTGAGTTCCTCTTTAGGTATGCGTTTGAAAATATTTTCCATACGCAGCGTGAGTTCTTCCATGCTGAAAGGCTTCGTCATATAATCGTCTGCCCCTATTTTTAGTCCCTCAATAGCATCTTCTTTCATCGCCTTGGCCGTCAAGAAAATAATAGGCACTTGGGTGTTGATTCTACGTACATCTTTCGCAAGTGTAAACCCATCTTTTTTTGGCATCATCACATCAAAGATGCACATGTCGTATTTCCCGGCTTTAAACTCTGTGAGTCCTTCTTCGCCATTTCGCTTTAGCGTCACCTCATATCCTTTTAGGTCGAGTGAGTCCTGTAATAGATTACCTAAGTTGTTATCATCTTCTACTAGTAATATTTTTTTCTTTGCCATATTGTTAATTTTATTGATTGTTAAAATAATGCCTTTTAAGTGAAATTGTTGTATTAACCATGCCTATCTTATGAATCCTTAACACTATGCACGAAGTTGACTGAAGGGTAGGAAGATATCGAATCGGCTACCTACATTGAGTTCGCTTTCTAAGGTCAATTTGCCCTGATGCGCATCTATGATGAGTTTCACGTAGCTAAGCCCAAGCCCAAATCCTTTTACATTGTGCACATTGCCGGTAGGTACTCTATAAAAGCGGTCAAACACCATACGTTGGTTTTCTTTTGAAATACCAATACCGTTATCTTGTACAGAAATAATAATCCCCTTAGGTGTGTTTTTAGTGCTTACTTCTATCTTTAACGAAGATTCTTTTCTGTATTTGATAGCATTCTCTATCACGTTGAAAAAACCGTTTGAAAGATGCGACACATCGCCTTCTATAATTGATGTTTGCGCATTGAATATCGCTGTGATAGAGCCATCTTCGTTTTCTACTCTAAAGCGAAGCGATTCTACAATATCGTTCAATAAATGGTGGATGTCTATTTTTTCTATTTTCAGTTTAAAGTCACCTCTATCAAATCGGGCTGCTTGCAATACGTTTTCGATATGCCCACTCAGTCGGTTGTTTTCTTCTTCGATCATCTCTGCATAGCGAGCTATTTTTTCTGGCTTTTCGACTATGCTTTTTTCTTTAAGCATTTGGCTTGCCAAAGAGATTGTGGCCACAGGGGTTTTAAACTCATGTGTCATATTATTTATAAAATCGTTTTTCAATAAATCGATTTTCTTTTGCCTATAAATGATATAAAAGGAGGCTCCAAATGCGCCTATCAATATCATGACGAACGCTAGAGAGGTAATAAGGATAAGCCACATAGAACGAATGATATAGTTCGTTTTGCAAGGGAAATCGACTATTAGTACGCCTGAGTTTTTATAAATATCGTTGGCGAAAATAGGAATGGAGTAATACTTAGTGAGTTCTTTCCGGGTCTTCACATCTATATCCCCAAATATTTTTTTGTCCGAAAAATTGTCAAAAACAGCATATCTATAATTGATACTGATGCCAGTATTGGTAAATTTTTCTGTTAAGGTCTGTTGTATCAGGTCAGAGTCTAATCGCTCACTCAAGCATTTGTCGTCTAGCATAAACCGCACCGCCAATTCTTCAAAAAACTTATTGTATTTTTTAAATTGGTTTTGAATGATTTTACGTTCTTTTTCGATAGGGTCTTCGATGATGTTTTTGTCGAGCACTTGTTTTTGAATATCCTCCGCTTGGTCTTGTAAGAAAGTGATAGTGCCAAAAAACTTCGCTACAAAATTGCCAGTGGTATCATTAAATCCAAATTTCATAGCATGCTGCCCTACAGAATCTATAAGCATAAAGTTGTCGTCCATTTGCTTGATAGCTTGCACGGTGTCTATGATTTGGACTACCCCATTACTCATATCGGGGATACCCGCTTCTTTAAAATAATTACTGGCTTCATTGATTTCGAGATCGTGTGCCGTATTATTTAGCCCCATATATACCTCCTGGTCAAATCGCTCTTCATATACCCGATAGCTATCGATAACCCAGTTGGCTTGTATGGCTATCAATCCGAGCAATGCTACGGAGATAGCGATGAGCATGATGCGAATTAGTTTTGTATTCATAGGGTGAAAATAGGCTAATCTATAACTGTAAGGTAAATATACGTGCTATTTAGGAAAAATTAGAGGGTATGCCCTATTGTACAAATGTAAAAGGTATGCGCGCTTGTGGTTCTACATCTTGGCTACAAAATTCGCCTGCTTCAAATTTGAAATGAGCCGCCATAGCTATCATAGCAGCATTATCTGTGCAATATTCAAAGCTAGGTACATAGGCTTGCCATCCATTTTTTTCTGCTATGGCGAGAAAAGTATGTCGAAGATTAGAGTTGGCAGAAACGCCACCCGCTAGACTGATATGCTGAATATTATTTTCTAAAGCGGCCTTTTCTACTTTTGATATAAGGGTGTCAACAATCGTTTTTTGAACCGAAGCACATAGGTCATCTAGGTTTTGACTGATGAAATCGGGGTTAGTTTTGAGTTGTTTTTGGATAAAATACAACACGGAGGTTTTGAGCCCACTAAAACTAAAATCTAAGCCTTCGATCTTTGACTCAGCAAATGTAAATTTACTGCTGTCGCCCAATTGCGCATGCATATCAAGAAGTGGGCCACCAGGGTAGGGTAGTCCTATGATTTTGGCTATTTTATCAAATGCTTCTCCTGCGGCATCATCTATAGTTTGGCCTAAAATGCGCATAGATGCGGGGCTTTCGACCATTACAATCTGTGTATGACCGCCCGATACAGTGAGGCAAATATGCGGAAATGGAGGGGTGTGGTCTATGAAGTTTGCCAATACGTGTGCTTGCATGTGGTGTACTTCTATGAGTGGTATATTGAGTGCAAGGCCCATGGCTTTGGCGAAAGCTACGCCTACCATCAAGGAACCTATCAAGCCAGGCCCTCTGGTGAATGCGATGGCATCTAAATCTGATTTGGCTATGCCCGACTTTAGGAATGCCGAATCTACTACGGCCACGATCTGTTTGAGGTGTTCGCGCGATGCCAATTCAGGTACTACACCTCCCCAAGCTTCATGCACTACCTGAGCGGTAGCAATATTGGCAAGTATTTTGCCGTTTTGTATAATGGCGGCTGAGGTATCATCGCAGGAAGATTCTATAGCTAAAATTAGAGGCATTGGGCAAATATGTATATTTTGCAATCGATAAACAACCATTTGAGAAAGGCGTTAAAAATAGGGGGCATTTTGATAGCAGTACTTCTAGTGCTGTCTATTGTTTTTTCGTTTTTGATACGCTGGTCGTTAGTCCAAGACTTTGTGATAAAGCGAGTAGTGAGCTATGTATCTAAAAACTCAAATGCAGAGATAACCATTGGTTCTTTTGGCTGGAGTATGCTCGATGATATGATGATACACGAATTGTATATCAAAAACAAAGCTGGCGATACGCTCGTAGGGGTGCCTGATTTGAATATAGACCTAAGCGCATGGAGTATTTGGAATCGTACAATCCATATTAAATCTGTCGAATTGCGACAAGCAAAAATAAACTTAGTATCTGATGAAGATGGTAAGATTGATTTGGTACAACTTTTTGCTAGTAAAACAGTAAAACAACTTGACACTACACAAACCACCGTGAAGGCTACTAAGCCGTGGGTGATAAAAGTTGGAAATCTCGCAGCACACAATACCAGTTTTGTATTGAAAGACATGAAAGGGAAAAGCATAACGGATGTATTTGTAGCTGGTCTCACCCTGAGCACTGCTAAAAAGCCACTAACATCGCAGCTTATCGCTCTCGATAAAATTTCGATTGTATCACCTGTTTTGCGTATAGCTCAAATCGATTCGAATGTGATTAAAACTGTGGATACCGCAGCGTTTCATTTTCTGCCAAAAGATATGCACCTTACTTGGAATAGCCTCTCTGTGACAAATGGGAAAGTGGTTATTCAAAAAACATTTAAACCCGAGTTGACAGATGGAAGAATGGATTTTAATCATCTTGCTTTAGCTAATATAAATATTGTGGCACAAGGCGGGAGAGTAGCTTCTGACTCTATGATGGCTAGTATTATCGCTTGTCGATTGAAAGAGAAATCGGGTTTTGAAGTCAAGGAATTGAAGACAATACTCAATGCCTCATTGCAGCAAATAAGTTGTAAAGATTTATGGCTCAAAACAAATGAATCGGTAATTACAAATGCGCTAAGTTTTAAATACAATCAGTTTGATGATTTCAAATCTTTTTTGACCAAAGTAAGGCTGGAAGCTAATTTCAAGTCCAGTTTACTCTCATTGCATGATTTAGCTTTTTTCATAAAAGGGCTAAAAGGGTTTGAACATAATATTGTCAAAATCAATGGGCAGATAAAAGGGAAGATTTCGAGTTTGGATGGTAAAAACATTAAACTCTATGTGGGCAAGAATACTAAGCTAGAAGGCGATTTTTTCACATCAGGTTTACCTGTTTTGTCCGAAACATTTTTGAATTTTAGATTAAAGTCCCTTACTACTTCTCCAGGTGATATTCATCGTATAGCGCCTATGGCTATACTACCTGATAATATGTATAAACTAGGCATGATCAATTTTAGCGGAGATTTGGATGGATTCGTTACGGATTTTGTGGCTAGAGGAAATCTAACAACGGCAATAGGACAAGCATCTTCGGATTTGAACTTTAAATACAATACCGAAAAAAATCTTAGTGCCTACTCGGGCAATTTGGACTTGAATAATTTTAATCTTGGTGCGTGGTTTGGTGATACTACTTTGGGTAAGGTGAGTCTAGTAGCTAAAGTGAATGGAAAAGGGCTTAAAATAGAGAGTATAGATACGAAGATAGAAGGAACTATTGAGTCATTTGAATTTAAAAAATATAACTATACCAACCTACAAGTGAATGGAGCTGTCAAAGGAAAATCTTTTGAAGGAGCATTGGTGATAAGCGACCCAAATGTTGACTTGAAATTTAATGGCAGAGCCGACCTTACTACTACTTTGCCGAAGTATAATTTTACGGCCAGCGTGCAGAATATTTCATTGAAGGCGCTCCATCTTGCCAAAGCAGATATTAGTATTCGAGGTGATGTGGAGGCAAATTTTGCAGGCAAAAACATTGATGATTTGGAGGGGAGGTTGGCTGTAGCGAACCTTACTGTATTGCGTGATGAGGAGTCGAGTACACTGAGAGAACTTATTTTGTCAGCGAGTGAGGATGGACTTGGAAAGAAAAAAATAAATATAGAAGCAGATAATCTTGAGGCGAATTTGGAGGGCAAATTTTCATTATTGAAGCTACCTAAATTACTCAAAAGTAAATTTAATAAAGCGGTATATTTGATTGATGACACCACAGTATTTACAAAGCAGGTATTCGACTTCGATCTTCGTATTTACGATAGCTTACCAATGTTGCGAATGCTAGCTCCCGATCTCAAACTTATACGCAACACATTTATAAGGGCAAATGCCAATACCGACCTCAATACATTTCGATTGTCGGGAAATATTCCTGAGCTGGTGTATGGTACTACACGTATTCGTACTATACGACTTACTGCTGATGTGAATAGTCAAAAAACTTCTGCAAGCATAGATGCAGATAAAATTTATTTAAAAGATAGTCTATTCTTAGACACAGCCGCTATTTCGCTTCGTGATATTGCAAATGGATATACTTTTAATATACAGGCAAAGGATCAGAAATCGTATAATAAAATCTACACCGATATTAATCTTTTTCCTACCTCAAATAATCTAAAGCTCAATCTTGAAAATACAGCTATATTTTTAGGTGGCAGGCCATGGACTGTTTCTAAAAACAATACGATAGCGTTGAGCCGAAAAATGCTGACTATAAAAAATCTTGCATTCACCTCGGATAGCCAGTCTATATCTGCATCTACCTATGTAAAAAATGATTCGATAAGCTGTTTGAAATTAAAATTGCAAGAAACTTCGCTCAATGGTTTTATGGCTATTTTTAGCACCAAAGTGAAAGATATATACGCTGAAGTAAATGGTGTAGTTGATGTCCAAAATTTATTTGGCAAACCTATTGTATTGGGGAATGTGCTTTTGAAAGATATTATACTAGGCGAAATTCCCTTAGGCACACTCAACCTTACCTCTTCATTAAACAATACCCTAAATCGAATAGACCTTGTAGCTCGGCTCTCTGGTGCAGGAAATAACTTAGGTATTGATGGCTTTTATACACTCGATCCTAAGGGGCAAGAGTTAAGTCTCAAAGCCGCTATTGTAGAAGGGAATCTTGACTTTTTGAACTATCCATTTTTTAGTAAGTATGTGTTGAATACCAAAGGCAGTTTTAGAGGGAAGATAGATGTGTCTGGCCCGCTAAAGAAACTGAAATTGGGCGGAGGTATTCGACTCAATGATGTAGATGTGGTGGTGAGTTATTTAAAAACGCGCTATACGCTCAAAAATGAAGAAATAGAGCTAAATAAGGATGGATACATTGATATAGGCGAGATAACGCTTCACGATGAGAAAAACAATACCGCTTTAGGGCGTGGTCGCATTTTACATCAAAATTTGAAAAAATTTACCCTAGACTTGAATGTAAGCACCAAGAATATGCAGTTTTTGCATACCAAGGCACAAGATAATAGCGTGTTTTATGGCGATATCTACGGAAGTGGTAATGTTGTGTTTACTGGCACTATTCCGCAAGTAGATATTCGTGCTTATGCAAAAGTGAACGAGGGCACACATGTTTTTATTCCCATCAATTCGAATTATGAAACCAACGGCTATTCGTTTTACAAATTCACTAATAAAAAGCTAGACTCTCTGCGAGATGTAGGTAAAACTGAAAAAATCTTTACCAAAGGAGTGAACTTTACGGCCGATATAGATGTTTCGCCTGTAGCAGAGTTAGATATTATTTTGGATCAGACATCTGGAGACATCTTGAGCTCGAGAGGAGCGGGTAATATCAAGATTCAAGTAGTAAGAAATGGCGATTTTGGCATTTATGGGTTATACGAAATCGATAGAGGAAGCTATCTTTTTACCCTCCAAAATATCATCAATAAGCGATTTGTTTTAAACAAAGGAGGTACTATCGCATTTAATGGAGACTTCAAAAAAGCAGCGGTCAATGCAGATGCTATTTATCAAGTGCGTACCTCCACTTTCGATTTGATTTATGATCCACAACAGACTGACTTAATATCTGATGAAGTGCTGCAACGTTCTAAAAATCGAATGCTCACTCAACTGTCACTTAAACTCTATGGTGTTTTAGAACACCCCGATGTATCGTTTGATATAAACCCTATGGATCCAGACCCCGCTATCAAAGCGGTATTGGATAATAGGCTACAGATAGTCAAAAGCACGGAGTCAGAACTCAATAAACAAGTATTTGGATTGCTTGTTATGAATCGTTTTTTACCCGTCACCACATCTACTACAGCTATCAATAATTCTAGTTTGATTGGAGGTAGTGTTACTAATACCGTGAGTGAATTTTTGACCTCTCAACTGTCGATGTATGCGAGTAGCTTTTTTGACAATATGAATGTAAAAGATTTGGATTTGAATTTGAATTTCAGGCAGTATGACCAAGGTAGTAATACAAGCAATACTTCGACCCTCACTCAATCTCAATTTGATACGCGTAGAGAACTGCAACTTGCACTCACCAAGCGCTTCCTAAACAATAGACTTTCTATTAATGCTGGGGGAAATGTAGATTTTGGTGATAGATTTCAATATGACGCTTCGACCTCATCGTATGTCAATAACCCCAATACGTATGTGACAGGCGATTTTCAAATAGACTATGCTTTGACCAAATCAGGTAACCTAAAAGTACGGGCGGCCAATAAGATTGACTATGATAATTTTAATCAAAAAAACAGGAACAAAACCAGTATAGGATTGGCGTATAGACAGGATTTTGATAATATCTATGATCTTTTCAAAATTAAAAGAAAGAGAAACAAAACGGTGGTCGAAGAGCCGCCAAAGCCAGTGGCAAAGGAAGAAGATTTTATGCAATTTACACCCATAGATAGCCTTTCTAAACCTTCAAATTAGTTAGCAGTACTTAGTTTTTATTATTTTGTAAAAGGTGTTTAAAAAAAACACCCTTTTCCCAGATGTCTAGGATGTTTCTTTATGAATTAATAGATGATACCAGATGCCTTATTCTACAGATTGTAGGCTTAGTTGTTTTTGTTTTTTTACCTACTGAATTGTCCGCTCAATCCTTCTCCAATATAAAAACCAAAACACTCTTCATTGAAAGCGATACACTCATTATCGACACCTTCAGTATAGTTCCAAACTCGCTACTGCTAACAGATTTGGATGGAAATGAGATACGAAAGGAAGATTACGATTTCTTCCCATTTTCTTCAAAAATAATTTGGAAACAAAGACCTAAATCTTCAATAAATGCAACCTATAGAGCATATCCAATGCAATTAGCCAATCGGTATTTTCATAAGGATGTAGATCGATATAGACAATCGCTCGAACAGTTTAATGTAACGCCATTTTCGTATGTAGCTCCATCCACCGCATCCGATTTCATTGATTTTGGTTCATTAGATTATGCCGGCAATTTTTCTCGGGGTCTGAGTTTTGGTAGCAATCAGGATGTAGTTCTCAACTCGGTGCTCAATCTTCAGCTACAAGGCAAGCTCACCAACGATCTCGAGGTGATTGCCAATGTAACAGACAATAACATTCCTATACAGCCCGATGGCAATACGCAGCAAATTCAGGAGTTTGACAAGATTTTTATTCAGCTTCGCAAAGGAAAACAAAGTGTGACGGTAGGTGATTTTGATATGATCGAATCAAATGGCTATTTTCTCCGATATTCAAAAAAAGCGCAAGGCGCACGGATAGACGGTTTGGCAGACTTTAAAAAAGCAGGTTTACTCAAAGTATTTGCTGGAGGTGGGATTTCTAAGGGGAAATTTGCGAGAAATACACTCGCAGTAAGAGAGGGGAATCAAGGCCCATACAAGCTTTTGGGCACTAATGGAGAGTCATTTATTATTGTTTTAGCCAATACAGAGGAGGTATTTATCAATGGCGTGAAGCAGATTCGAGGTTTTGATAAAGATTATGTGATAGACTACAATACTGGGCAAATCACCTTTACTCCTCGTAGGATTATCACAAACAATCTGCGTATCATCGTAGAATTTGAATATGCAGAACGTAGCTACCAGCGCAGTATCGTAGCCACAAATTTCGATTATGAATACAAGAAAACAAAAATTGGATTTGGATTGTATAGTGAGCAGGATAGCAAAAATCAGAATCTACAACAAACATTGGATGATGAAAAGAAGCGCTTTTTGGCCAATATAGGCGATAGTCTTAATCATGCTTTTTATCCAGGAGTAGATTCCGTAACTTATGATGCAAATCGGATTTTGTATCGCAAAACAGATACTATCTTATTACTAAATGGGATGCCTGTAGCTACTACGTTTTACACTTTTTCAAACGACCCTTTGCAAGCACGTTATGCGCTTAGTTTTGCTTATTTAGGAGATGGGAAAGGTGATTATCAAACTGCCACTACTGTTGCTAATGGGCGTGTGTATAGCTATGTTCGACCTAGCTATGATACTCAACAGCAAATGCTGATTCATTTAGGCAGTTATGAGCCCGTGATTAAACTTATCGCACCTGCATACAATCAAGTTTATACACTTAATGTACAACAAGGCATAGGAAATGATTTGAAAATAGGTGGGGAGGTGGCACTCTCTAATCGAGATATAAACATGTATTCTAAAAAAGACGATAACGATAATATAGGCGTAGCTGCATTTGGCACAATCGATTACAATAAAGTGCTGAACCCCTCGTCAATAAATAAACCTACCCTACATACAAAAGCAGAATATGAATTTGTAGATAAGCGTTTTTATGCCATCGAGCGCTATCGAAATGTGGAGTTTATTAGAGATTTTAATCTGCTAAATGCGAAATCAACTAATAATGAGCATATCACTAAGTTTTTGCTAGGATACGAAAAGGGGCAGCTTCTCAATACCGAATATCGTTTACGTACCTATCATCAAGATAGCATCTATACAGGATTTGAACACTTTTTAGGAATAAAAAGTCAATACAACAATTGGAATATAAATGTTGGAAGTTCATTTTTGCATTCAAAAAGTAGTGTTTATAACACCCTTTTCGCCAGACCCAATGCAGATGTTTCATATGCGATACCTCGTCTGAAAGGATGGAAAGTAGGTGTGGTACTCAATCACGAATTTTTGAAGACAACATATTTTGGCACAGATACCCTCGATACACGTGCAAGTCATGTTTGGCAAGAGTATAGGGTCTATACCCAATCGCCCGATACATTGCAAAATAAATATCGTGTAGAATATTTTGTAAGAATAGAGCAAGGAGCAAAGGGTAGAGGGTATGATGCCCCTAGCAGAATAGGGCATAATATTTCATTTTCGGGCAATATACTGTCTATCAAAAATCAAAATCTTAGTTGGAATTTGACCTATCGAAGACTATATGAACGTGATTCGCTTAAAGCTGCGCAGGAGTTGAAAAATTACTATCTAGGTCGGATAGATTACAGTTTCAATATACTAAAAGGAATGCTTCGTTCTACTACTTTTTATCAGCTAGGCACAGGGCAGCAACCCAAGCTGCAGCTTATTTATGTGCCTTCACCTACCAATAAAGGCGACTATATTTGGCAGGGAGATGTCAATGGCAATGGCCAACGAGATATTACCGAATTTGTGCCATTAAGATTCCAAACGGATACGTCCTACATTCGTACGTTTCAATATACAGCAGACCTTGTATCTGTAAATGATGTAGAGTTTAATGAAGCACTAAACATCAATCCGGCTACACTTATCAAGCCTACTTCATCTAAGTTTGTAAAAGCATTGGGATTGTTCTCGTTTTTCACGAGTGTGCAGCTTAGTAAAAAAATATATACAACACAGTCTAATAAAGCATATTCCTACTTTTTGCCCTGGGGCGATGGTGCAAATGACACCAATATAGTACAGCAAACACTCAATTCTAAGAACAGCATCTTCTTCAATCGATTTTCGTCAAAAATCAATGCGCAAATAGACATTAACTATTATCGTACAAAGACCTTGCTGACTTCAGGAATTGAAAAGCGGACAAACGATAACCAATCGCTGACAGTACGGTGGAATATATGGAGAGAATTGCTTTTTCAAACGGTATTTAATACAGGTGTAAAAGCGAATGAATCTGATTTTTATCTCACACAACAGTTTAATGTAAAGCTTTACGAAACACGAAATGAGCTTAGTTATCTATATAAAAACAGGATACGCGTTGGGGTTAATTATGCCTATTTTGACAGGCGAAATAAAATAGCTGCCTATGGCGGACAGGGCGCCACACAGCATCAAATGGGCGTTGATTTTCGATTTAGTAAGTCTTCGCTAACGGCTATCAATACAAAGTTTACCTACACTATTGCTACCTATAAAGACAGTAATATAAAAAATGCACAAGCGGAGTTTGCGATTTTAGAAGGACTTCGTAATGGTGCAAACTATGTATGGAATGTATCGTTCGAACAGCGGCTAAATTCGTTACTACAGCTAGTGATAAGTTATGATGGTCGAAAAACGGGTACAGACAAAGTAGTACACAGCGGTAGAGCAGAAATCAGGGCATTGTTTTAATCGTTCAAAAGCTTATGACCTATCATACATGTGAGGCATTTTTTCTTGTCGCAATAGTTGGTTTTTAGTTCAATTAATGCTTGAGATTCGAGCGCATTAGTTGCCTTTATTTTTTTCGATTCGAAGAGGCGAGTGATTTTGTTTTCCTCCGCAGTTATTTCCTCCATTATAGTTACTGCTTTTTCGCACAAAGCCTCATCATCTCTATGTTTTCCGTATGCGAAAATAAGTGGGCAAACAAAATTTATGGCCAGCATTTCAATTGAACTATTACCTAATTGGAGCGTATGTTTTTTCTTTTGTGCTTGATCAAAATCGTAGTGCTCATCCCAGTAAAAATGGGGTGCTATTTGAAGTGATTTTTTTATGTCCTCCATAGCATTTATGGCACATATATCCTCAATCAAAAATGAGTTGTGAAACATCAAATTAGCCAGCTGCGCTATTCTGTAAGAAGGAAATGCGCTAGGCCTTATCTTGCTATATTGGAAATTTACACTGGATAATGGGCTGAGTCGATGAAGTCTTTTTTGATAATTGTATTCTTTTTTGAGTTGGATAAAGTAGTCGTCTGTCTTATCACATTCTAGCATACCTGCTTGACCAAACAGAATAGCTTCGAGGATTTTCAAATCAACTTTAGATTTTAGTAATACGTTGATATTTATGCTTTCGGCTAACGATTGAAGTGCGGTATTATTGAGCGATGATCCGAGGTAACGAGCTAATTGAATAAATACGACTTGATTCCAGTTTCCATTATGGTTTTCTATTAGCCTATCGATGTCCTCTACTTTTCTTTGAACTCGTTCTATGGCTAGTTTTTGTAAATAGCTGTTGAGCTCTAGTCTATTTAGTTTTACATCAAATCCTTCACAAGCTATTCTGTTGCTTGATTTCATTAATAAATCGTATCGAGCTAGCAGTTTTTCATTTACCAACGGTAAGAGAGATAAAACTTCAACAGTTTCCCCGTTTTCGAGTTGAGTAAATGACTCTTTTGCCTGCCATACCACATGTAAAATCACAGAATTGTACTGCTTGTTGATTTGATGTTGATGTAGATACCAGTCTTTGCTTGATTTATGAATTTCTATGCTGCCTGCTAGCGTAATATTGTCTATCATTATTTTAGCTTGACTAAAGTCAGGTCCTTGATTAGATTGGGGCGTGCCTTGTTTTAATACACGTATTGGTTTGCCCGATTGGGTAACTAGATTTTCTTTTTGAAAAAGTTGAAACTGCCAAATATAACTCAGCAGATTTTCTGTAAAGCTAAATTCCATTGCATAAATTACAGAATAAAATTGCAACTAATCAAGAGGTCGCGAATTTTCATTAACTGCGTATTATTATAACCTGTTTTTCGCAGATTGATGACTTTGAGTTCTTGAAGTGCTGCTATCTCATCTGTAAATACTGTGAGTTTTGGATTGAAACTCAGGTCGATGCTTTGTATCACTGGATTTTGAGCCAAAGCTGTGGGGAATGAACTTAGCTCATTATAACTCAAATCTACAATGTCTAAGCTTTTCAATTCACTAAACGATTTGGGCAATTCTGTCAAATTATTACGAGAAAAAACAAAGCGCTTTAGTCTTTGAAGTTGACCGATAGTGTTAGGTAGTAGCCTAATTTTATTATACCCCATGTCTAGCTCTTCGAGATTGACTAAATCTCCCATAGCCTCATCTATCTTGGTTATTTTCAATGCGCTCAGATTTAGGTATTGTAGTTTTTTACAAGCCCATATTTTAGCCACTTCTTCATCCGGTTTTGCTAAGGGATTGGCGGCTAGGTGCAGGTAGCTCAATTTTTGCATACCTTCCATGCTGCTTGGTAATGCGATTAGTTTGTTGGCATTTAGATTTAGTACTCGTAGGCTTTTTGCATTTGATATAGCTTCGGGCAAAGCTGTTATATCATTGTTTGAAACATCGACTACACGCATACTTGGATTTTCAAATAATCCAGAAGGTAAAGTCTTAAAATGATTAGTAAAAAGATAAATCTCCTCGATGTTGGACGCTAAAATATCTTCGCTCATAGTGGTAAATCCAACATTGCCAGCATCTACTTTTCGCAAAGCACAGCAATCGAAAATGGCAGCAGGGAAAGGGATTTCTATATGCTTTTCATCTAAAAATCCTTTGTTTAAGGTTTGTGCAATATTTAAATAAACTAATTGCTGAAGATTAGCTATGGCACTATCTATAGTAGTGATTTGATTCCCTTTGAGATTAAGTGTTCGTAAGTTTTTAAGTGAATATACCACTGGCGGTATGGTTTTGAAAAGATTATTTGAAAGATCCAGTTCTTCCAATTTTTCGAGTTGAGCTATGCTAGCAGGAAGCTGTTGTAAATTTTTTCCAGAGAGAGTTAGTTTTTTTAGCGTATTCGCATTCGCGATGGCTTCGGTGATGGAAGTTGCCGATTCAAGCTGTGCAAAAACAGCGATAGACAAGAAACAAACAATCGAAAGTAGAATAGCTTTTTTCATATAATCTATTTTACGAATACCTCTGCTGATTGTTTCAAATCTACAATTAAATCATTACTGTTTTCAAGACCCACATATAGTCGCATCATGTTTATAGGATATTTTCGCTGCCCTGTATATTCTTTTGGGTAAAATGCGCAGCATGGCATAATCAAAGATTCGTGTCCGCCCCATGATACCGCCATTTTGAAAAATTGAAGCCGGTTACAAAACTGTTCTATTTTTTCAAGGTTGTTTTCTTGTACCTCTATACTAAAAAGCCCTCCGTACCAGCTCATTTGTGTATTCGCTAAATCATACTGCTCAAATCGAGTATCCATGGGATGCAAGACTTTTTTTACCCAATCTTGTTGGTGCAAAAAATCAACTATCGTTTTAGTGCTTTTGGCAATAGCTTCCATACGCTGAGGCAGGGTGCGCATTCCTCTCAAAATCAACCATGCATCATGTGGCGATACTATAGTGCCAAAGTTTAGAAACTCACTCCTAAAAATCGGATCTATGGTTTTCGTAGAACCAATAATAGCACCAGCTATCACATCGCTGTGACCGTTGATATATTTTGAAATAGAATGAATCTCTATGTCTATACCCATTTCGATGCATCGCTGACCTAAAGGTGTAGCATAGGTGTTGTCAATAATAGATACGATATTTTTTTCTTTGCAAATAGTACCGATTGCTCTCAAGTCTTGTATTTCAAAGGTGAAGGTGTTTGGACTTTCCAGAAAAATCACCCTAGTATTTTCTTTTAAAAGTGAATCTATTCTAGGGTATGCTTTGGTATCCCAGAATGTAGTTTCCACACCAAATCTGCTGAGTATATTTTTGCAAAATTTTTCTGTCCAACTATAGGGATTTTTGACACAAACAATATGATCACCTGCTTTCACTTGCGACAAAATAGCTATACTAATGGCACTAGCACCGCTAGATACTATGAGCGCATCTTCTGCACCTGCCATGGCAGCCAATTTTTTGCGTATTATATCTACTGTTGGATTGTTGCCTCGGGTGTATAAATGTGTAGCTCTTTCATTTTCAAAAGCAGCGCTAAGATCACTTACCTGCTCAAAAGAAAAATTGCTACTTTGATAGATAGGGGGTGCTACAGGACTAGCTTTAGTCAATTCTTCTTCTCCTACTTTAAACAAAATAGCGGAAAGTGTAAGCTTGTCCATAATAGATACTTTTTATGCTAAAATCGTTCTTGAATAGGTATTTTTTCGCTGTCGTTTTTTTCTAAAATTACTGGAGTTATTTGTTTGCCTATATTTTCGCGGTAGCGTTTTAATTTTCGCTCACCTTTACTCCATACTATGGCTCCAGGTATGGTCAATCCGATGCCAGGCAAGCAAAGTAGCACGCCTATGGCACCTTTTATATCTCGTGTACCAATTGATGGGCCAGATGCGGTATTTACAGTTTGCCATTTGGCAGTGCCTATCAATGCGGCACCTATACCTAAACATGCGGCACCAGCAATCGTCATACCCATACCTGCTTTTTTCATTTTAGCACCTGGTAGTACAGGTGTGTAAACAGGGGTTTCTGCTTTTTGTGTAATCGTTTTGAAAACTACTGAGTGGTGAATACCTTCACCTGCTTGCAATGAAAGTGAGCGCATCAGCGCGTGTATCAAAAAAAATAAAATAGCACGATTTAGGCTACACATGGCATATATTTTAAAAACTCAATATAGTACGTTTTTTTTGCCCTATCAAATCTGAATTTTCAGATTCTTTTTTTGCGAAGCAAAGCATAAATCCTCCTCCACCTGCTCCGCAGAGTTTGAGATAAAATTCATTGTAGCGTAGTCCTTGCTCCCAGCTTTTCCATAGCGAGCGAGGTATAAACTCGCGTAGATAGGTAAATTGTAGTTGCGATATGATTTTAAGGCTTTTCCAAAAATGAGCGTATTTGTTTTCTAAAAATGAATCGATGCAAATCTCATTTGCTGGAAGGTAGGATAGTGTTAGTAACCTTGCAAACTCTTCTTCTTTTGTCATTTTCATAAATGTATTAACCCAAGTGCTCGTTTGCCGAGCTATACCGGTATCTATAAGGCTCACATCAAAATAGGTCTCTTTGTTTTTTTTGAATTTGACTCGCTTTATATCATCAGTGGCAACAATCAAGGGTATATTCAAATATGAAACAATAGGGTCAAGCCCAGAGCTTTTGCCATGAAAACAACTTTCCAGTTTTGCCATTGTATCTCGAAGCACTAAGTCGCTCGACTTTTTCAAAGGCTGACTGCCATATTCGCCTACTAATGCAGCTACCAGCGCACCCGAGCTCCCCAAGCCAAAACCTTGAGGAATATTGGAGTTGAAGGTAAGCCCATTTTCAATATCTGCTAAAAAGTGATTGATATCGATCGCATTTTCTAGCTTGTTATCTCTAGTGATGTAATGTGCTAATTTCAGTAAAGATTCATTTGATTTTTTTGCGTTTTCACTCTCCATTTTTTCAAACCTAAAGCAGCCAGAAAAAAGGTCTGTAGGCATAGCTAGTCCTCTCCCTCCTTTGTTGATGATATGCTCACCAAAAAGTAATACTTTGGAAGAGTAATCTTCAAATTTTCGAGGGGCAACCATTGGATAAATTACTTCATTAACTTAGGGCCTTTGCCCACTTGGTCAAAAATGATTCGACCGTTTTCACAAAATTGTTTGAGCTCGAGATGTATAAATTCATGTACTTTATCTTTAATTTTTTTAGGGTACAAAAGATGAATGTTTGGGCCTGCATCGAGTGTAAAATAAATAGGCAATTTTGAGCTTTCTCTGTAATCTCTAATAGCTTCTATCATCGCTAGTGTATTTGGTGTCATCAAGGTGTACGAAGGGGTAGAGCACATCATCAATGCATGTAGTGTCAGGGCTTCACCCTCTACGATTTCACCAAATACATCAAAATCACCTTCCATTAATGCCTTGATGAGTTTAGCCATATTTTGCTCTGCTTGTTTGTAGCGTGCGGTTGCAAAAGGGTTGTTTTCCATAAGCGAATGCCCTACTCTGCTCGATACTTTTTTTTCTGCTGCACTGGCTATCAAAATGGCATTTTGGAAGGTCTTAAATACGGGATGAATCCACTCACTACAATCGGTGGCAAATTTATCTGATGAGTTTTTTATTTGTTTGCATTTTCCCCAAGATGCCATTACCGGATATACCGATCTACACGCACTCCCTGAACCGAGGCGCGCAAAGTGAGAGGCTCTTTCAAAGAATGCTTCTTTGGGAGTTTTTCGTTTGGCCAACATGTCGTCCATGCTGCAAAGGCAAAGAGCCAAAGCACTCATAGCCGATGCCGAAGAGGCGATGCCTGAGGAGTGTGGAAATGAATTCATCGAATGGACTACAATGGAGTAATCTCTTAAAAACGAAAAGTCTTTGTATATCGCTTCAAAGAATTTCAAAATCTTGAGACGAAAAGCGAGGTTTTCTTTTTTGTCGAAATAAAAACGCAGTTCTATATCATTGCCTACGGTGAGTTTGGGCTCGAGTGTAAGCGTAGTTTCTGAAAAGCATTCTTGAAGTGTGAAACTTATCGAAGCATTATTGGGTAATTGGTTGCCGTGCTTGCCCCAATATTTTATGAGGGCTATGTTTGAGGGGCTTTGCCAAGTGACGGTTTTAATAGGTTTCATATAGGATGATATGGGTTTATTTTGTGTAAAAAATCTCATCGAAGCTAAAAACAACTTCGATATTTTTCTGTGCCAAATATTGCGTCAATTCTTCTCGACTACGGTCGTTGGTAAGCATCACAAAGTCTCCTCCCCATGCGCCCAGCGATTTTACTTCGCCCCAGTAGTCTGAAAATAATTTTTGTTTTACAGGTATTATCCCTAAGGCTTCGCTGATAATAGTTTCATGCTCTCTAATGAGTTGATTCATCTTCTCTAGGCTTGCACAATTGAGCAGGCTTTCGGTGATGATATCGAGCCATTTTATGACTGATTTTTTATCTATGTCCGTTGTCCGATAATGTGTGATGCCCTCGGTTGAGCGTTGTTTTTTTCCTAAATAAGCAAAAAACAAATTGGATTTAAATGGTGGGTCGAAATCAACTAAAGTGATAGTGGGTAAAGGCTCATTTCTTTCATAGATGATAGCATTCTTTGCAGTGGCACAAGCAATATCATATCCAGAGCCACCTATGGTTTCGTTCAATACAGTATAAGGATTGATGCCTGCATACTGTCCTAAAAGGGAGAGGAGCGTGGAGCTAGACCCCAATCCCCATTCATTTGGAAAGTCGAGTGTAGTTTCGATTTTAGAAAGCTTTTTTTCTTTAAACGCTTGCAGGGCTTGTTTTCGTACCGCCATCAATATTTGTTGTAGTCGCAAACTCTCCTCAGATGCTTGATTAGGGACTAAACTTTGTTTTTCAAAGACAAGATCTAACCAAAGCGAACCATCGGAGCGATAGGCTTTCCAATCAAATGTAGCTTGTTCATTTGTGGTAAAATGCACTTCCATTTTTTGGCCTAAGTTGGTAGGTAGTGCCAAAGCTTTGGCACCATCAAGCACGAAATACTCAGCGGTTAAAAGTAGTTTGCCATGCGCAAAAAAGAGTGGAGTAGCAGACGATTTCATGATTATCCTAACGGACGGATTGAGGCCAAATAATCACGTACACCAGATACTGATACAGTTTTGTCTTCAAAGTAAATACGCGCTTTTGCTACCTCATTGTCCGTAGCTTGGAATGAAGCTAAAATATTTGTCAAGTGCATCTTCATATGTCCTTTTTGAATGCCCGTAGTAGTCAAAGACCGCACTGCGGCAAAGTTTTGTGCCAACCCTACGGTAGCGATAATCTCCATAAGTTTTTTGGCAGATGGATTGCCAAGTAGTTCCATAGAGCGTTTGGCTAACGGATGCAAAGTGGTCAAACCACCTACTGTACCTAGCGCTAAGGGTACGGTAAGGCTAAACGTAAAAATATCGTTATTGATTTCGCAACTCGATAGACTTCGGTATTGCCCATCGCGTGCAGCATAGGTGTGCACTGCCGATTCAATCGCTCTGAAATCGTTTCCGGTGGCTAATACCACAGCATCGATGCCGTTCATAATCCCCTTGTTGTGGGTAGTGGCTCTGTAGGGATCTATCTGGGCAATGCGTACCGCTTTTGCAAATCGGGTAGCAAATTCTCGTGCCTTCATTTTTCCATTGTCAAATGTTCCCAACTCATCTACAGGACAACTCACTTCTACTTTCACCACACAGTCTGGTGTATAGTTGGAGAGGATGCACATGATGACTTCTATGGCCGTGTCTTCGATTTTAAATCGCTCATCAGCAATTACTAAATCTACGAGCTGTTTGCCAAACTCTTCGAGACACGAATTGATGAAGTTTGCACCCATGGAGTCCACTGTTTCGAAGTAGCAACGAAGTTGGAAATAATCAGGCTCAATTTCCGTAAAATCGATGATTTCCATATCTGTCACCCCCCCGCCTCTTTTCTTCATATTGGCGGTGATGGGCGCTACGAATTTTAGTAAGGCAGCCTTATATTCGGTATTAAACAAAAACTTGAGTTTCTCTATGTCGCCATCAAATGAAAAATGTACCTGACCCACTTTGGTGGTGGAGATTACGGTAGCTTTAAATCCTCCGCGGCTCATCCAGTATTTTGCAGCATTGGAAGCTGCGGCTACAACCGAACTTTCTTCAATCACCATCGGCACGGCATACAATTCGCCATTGATGAGAAAATTGGGCGCGATGCCAAAAGGTACAGGGAAATTGGTGATGGTATTTTCGCTAAATCCATCCAACAATTTTTGCGCTTCGATATTGTCGTGCCAAAAGCCAGTAAATTCTTTAATCACATCGATAGGATTGGCGTAAAGAAAATTTTTCGCCATCCACTGGATTTTCTCCATTTTGGTCATCTTCGAAAAACCTTGTATCTCCTTACTCATGTATCTTTTTATAGTTGAATTGAAAGGATTTTTATCTCACTTTCAAAAAAGCATTAGCCAACTTCAAACCGCTAATCTGTCCTTCAACGAAGGTATGCAATTTTTCGTATGAATCGGCTGCATATTTTAGCAAAATACTGCCTTGTCCATACACAGACTTGGTGTGTAATTTGTTCATGTAGAAGTATCCATCCAAAAAGTTTTTTACGCCACCAGAGATGATAATTTCTTTTACTAAGGCCTTGTTTTCCAATGCGGCCAAGGCATCGTTTACAAAATTGACCATTTCGCCAGCTGAGTGACCTACCTTTGTTAATGGATCAAATAAATCTTGTTTGGCATCAGTTGAGCGGAGTAGCTCTAACTTGGCAAAATTAGTGCCTCCCGCAGCGGCAAAGTCAATAGCGGCTATAGGTAGCTGAAGTAACGCTTTGATGCTTTCTGGACCGAATCCTTGACCCACTTCTTTCACGATGATGGCGCCTTTATATATAGTCAAAATCTCTTGAATTGTTTCTAAGGGTGGGCGCGCTATGGTGTCACCTTCGGGTTGTAGCCATTCCTGCATGGGGTTTACATGCACTATCATCCCATCGGCTTTGAGTTTGGTTATCAAATTCAAGGCTTTATCAAATGCCTTTGTAGCTAACAATTTCTCCAATTGTGCAATGCCGAGGTTTATAAAGAAAGGCGAACTATCGCCTATCAAATGGCGGAGATTAAAATCTTCAAAAAAAGTATCATCTTCAAGAAGTCCTCTAGTCGAACCTAAACCCATGCCCAAACCAAATTCGCCACAAACTCGACCTAGGTTTTGATTGATATGGCGAGCAGAGCCTGTGCCCCCAGTCATACTAGATATCCAAATTGGGGCACGCATGGTTTTGCCTAAAAAGGGGAAAGCATCCAATTCTTTTTTAGGATGAGCGGCCATCATAGGTTCGTAGTGAAAACGACTGTCAAGTAGCTTGGCATGAATCTGCGATTCAAACGCCAAATCAATGTGATCTTTTTTGCGCTGCTCAGCAGTGGGGTCAGAGAGATGTAGGGTATCTTTCATATTGTGTGCAAAGGTAAGGTTTCGGTAATGAAAGGCGAATAAAAAAACTACGAGAGGTTTGAATAAAGTAAATAGCGAGTAGAAACAAATCGAAACGATATAGCCAGAAGGAAAATATAGCGCATTGATTTTTAGGCTGTTTTATGTAGGTGGAGTGTTTGAATAAACAAAAGGAAAGCGAAGATGAATGCGGTTTGATTTTTTTTAACCTTCTTCTGTAATCTCAATTTATGCGATAGCAATTCAGTGACTACAAATGGATCAATTTGTTATTTTGCGATATGCGGAAAAGGATTTTTACATTTAACCTCTTTAAATCATTCTCCTCATAGATGTTCAAGCCTAGCGAAATTAGTAATCAACTTCACAGAAAAGCCATTTTGAGTACGGCTATATTGTGTGGTGTGCTTTATTATCTGGTATTTTTTTGGCTTAAACCTTGGATCGTAGATGCTCATTTGCCCAATCAGGAATGGATCAATAGTATTGTATCACCTTACATTTATCTCATCGATGAACACGATGGTAAAGAGGGTGAATTTCTGATAATTGCTACGCTATTGATTTTGCCTTTATCACAGATAGTTTTTTTCTTTTTGAAGAAAATCAAAGTTAACTTTATACATACATTTATGTTTTGGCTGGGTATCGTTTTTGGTCTTTTGGTGTGTGGTTATACTCGTTTTTTTGTTTGGGAAAGTATCTTTTCTTGGTACGGGTTTTTGAGTTTGTTTTTGTTGCTTTTTGCTACTCAAATTCAGCATGAACGCTTATCTCTTTTAGTCGTTTTAATTTTAGCGCTGATACTTATAATGCCTTATCAGCAGGTGAGCTATTATGATTATGCATTTGTAGCAGGGCCAGCTACTAAATTATTGCAGGATGGTGATTTTAGTTCGTTTTTATCACAGTATGATTTGTTGATTTCATTGCCAGCCATTGTGGCAGAGTATTTTGGAGGAGGTGCTTCGCTGCATATTTTACTAAATCGGATTATAGTTTTTGGATTTGCTTTTTTAGTCTATTTCACCTCACGAGGCTTAGTTGGAAATCGCTATGCTTTTTTTCTGTTTTTCTTATGGTTTTTGATGAAATACGTGAGCACTTTTGATAGTGTAGTAATAGCCGCCTCTTCACCACTTCGAGTAGAAGCTTGGCTATTGATATTTATTTTGGCTATGCGATGTGGGGTTTTTCATTTATTTACAGCAATTGTAGCTGGATTTTTAATCGTGGTTCATTTCAATTTTGGATTTTTGTATGCCTTAGGTTTTGTTGTTTTTTGTGCGTATAGTTGGCTACTTGATGTGATGGCAGGGCGTACTCTTTCTGCTGCCTTTTCTGCTGCAAAAAAAATGCTTTTACCCTTGGCTGTGCTGATACTTTCTTTTGTTATTCATTTTGTCATTTTTGGTCAATGGTTTTCTGAAGCTATCGTCAAATATCGTTCTCTGCAAATAGGGATGATGCCTTTAGCGAAAGATAGCATATTCTGGATTTATCCGGTGCTGTATATCGCTGTTTTTCTAAGCATTGTCAGCTTTTATTTTTCTCCTAAAAAGAACGTACAAGCTATGTTATTGCTGGTTTTTATTTCCATCTTGGCGATGAGTTACTACTTCGGTCGCAGTCACTACAAAGTGATTTCGGTATTGGCAACTTCGGCTATACTCCTGCTAGGCTGGTTGATGACCCAAAGGGATTATAAACGGGCTATCTTGCCTATACGTTACGTAGTAGTTGTTTTTTGGCTGCTGCTAATATTTGAGAAACCAGAGATAGAAAGTAAGATAGAAGTAATTCAAGAGGCTATAAAACAAAGATCATTTATCCAACCTCAAACGCCAGTTTTGTCCGAATCTGAAGTCGCCACTATCAACCTACTGAATCAGAAAAACAAACCGCTTGCTTTTTTGATGGGCGGTGGGCAGTCATACTATTATGCGCAGCAGTTGCGTCAGCCCCTGGTTACAAATCCGATTCCCATAGATGCTATACTAGAGATGGATACCCTCGTAGGCCAACTTAATAGGGCGTTACAATCCAATATTTATATAGTAGCCAAAGTGGAAGATCATCAAGCTAGAGAAGTAATCAAAAGATTGCAATATAGCGCTATCGACACCCTTGATGGATTTCAAATATTACAGCAGTAAAATTAATGCAGTTTATCCTTTCAAAAATTCAGCAAACCATTTTCCTGAATCTTTGATCGTGCGTTTTTGTGTTTCAAAATCTACATGTACTAAACCAAATCGAGGTTTGTAGCCTTCTGCCCACTCAAAGTTGTCCATGAAGCTCCACACAAAATAGCCACCCAAATTTACGCCTTCATTTTTTGCTTTCAAAACTTGCGCTAGATAATCTTTGATAAATTGGGTTCGTTTCGGGTCGTGGACAGCACCATCAGTCACGGTGTCTGGAAATGCAGCCCCATTTTCTGTGACGATGATTTTAGGCATATTGGGGTATGCTGCAAATTTTTTGATCATTTTGTAAATCCCCTCTGGATATACTTCCCAGCCCATTTCGGTCATGTCGTGTCCTAACTTTTTAGCTGGTACATTTGCAAAATGAATGAGGGGTATCAAACCTAAATTATACACTACCATACGCGAATAGTTTTGTAGTCCAATGAAGTCAAAGTCAAATTTCATCAGTGCTTCATCACCAGGTTGTATATGCTTTTCGATTTTTCGACAAATCGGCAAATCGGCTGTAGGGTAGCCCAAACCCATGACAGGGTCAAGGAAAAGACGATTGATAAACGCATCTGCTCTTTTCGCAGCTTTTATATTTGCTGGTTTATCGTTTTTTGGGTCAATATGGCTACATGAAAAAGTAGAACCAATCACGCCATCTTTTACATTTTGACGGAGTATTCTACCCCCCGCTCCATGGCTCATCACTACATGGTGTACGGCTTTATAAAATTTATTGAAATTGAGATGACCTGGAGCATGCATAGCAATCAGATAACCAAGTGGCACAAATGCCATAGGCTCATTAAATACCATCCAATTTTTGACTTTATCGCCATAGGCTTTTGAAATCACATCTACATATTCCTCAAACCATTTGATTGCATCTCGGTTTGCCCAACCGCCCTTTTCTTCAAGTGCTTGTGGCAAATCCCAGTGATAGCAAGTAATGTAAGGCTCTACCTTGTTTTTCAAACAGCTATCTATCACCCGATGATAATAGTCGATACCTTTTTGGTTTACTGCGCCTATACCTTGTGGCAATACCCTCGACCAGGATATTGAAAATCGAGAAGCTGGTAAATTCATTTCATGCATTAATGCAATATCACTCTCGTAGCGGTGATAGAAATCGCAACTTACATCTGCATTGGTACGATCTTTTATTTTTCTATTCTTGGAGTGCGTAAAATGATCCCAAATCGAAGGGCCTTTTCCATCCTCGTTCCAGCCACCTTCTATTTGATAAGCAGCTGTAGCTGTGCCCCATATAAAGTCCTTGCCAAAATCACTTCTTCTGAGTTCGTTTTCCAAACGGAGTTGCGCAATTAAATCTGCTGGTAGCATGGAACCTAAACCAATTACTGAGCTAGTTTTCAACCAATCTTTTCTATTCATTTGTCCGTATTAATTTTAAAACAATAGTCTCGTGAGGGGCAAGCGTAAACTTTGTGTTTTTTAGGCTACTATATTTATTGCCATTCCACACATCTATAATCGTGTAATTTTCATTCAAATCAAAATTATTCATTTCCGTAAAGGCAAATTCTTGAGTGTTGTTTTTTGTGTTTAGCATAGCTATGGCCACCCCATCTTGGAGTGGTTTGAGATAAACCCGTATTCCCTTTTTCTTTTCGATTCTATGGGCTTGTTTTCCGAGTTTATCTTGATTGATAGATAGGAGGGTAGGGTTCATCAATATTTTTTTAGTAGCCTCATTCATGTTGCGAAGGTCGCTACTAGCAAGTAAAGGCGAATTGAGCATCGCCCATAAGCTCATGTGAGATTGGTATTCGGTGTCAGTAAGTCCTTTAAACATCCCATTTGCAGAAGTTGCTTTTCCCTTGCCATAATTGCCTACTAGTAGCATATCCATATCATTCCATGCGCCAGGCGAAGCATACTTTTCCAGCTTTTCGGTTTTTTTCAAAATCGACATTACGCTATATTGTGCTAAAGCAGGAAATTGCCAAACATCAAAAATATCAGGCGTAGTACGCCAATAGCTACCAGTTGTACTTTCTGCCCATTTCCAGGGTTTTCTCAGCCCCCATTCACATACGCTAAACACGATACTTCGTCCACTGTTTTTGAGGGCATTGCCCATAGTAGCATATCGAGCTAGTGCTGCTTTTTTGCTCCAGGGAGCATAGCAGTAGTCATATTTCAAGAGGTCTATGCCCCAGGCAGCATACGTTTTTGCATCTATTTCTTCATACCCATAGCCTCCAAACTGTTCGCCACAGGTCATTTTACCTGCACAAGAATAAATACCCAGTTTTAGCCCTTTGCTATGTACATAGTCTGCTAGGTGTTTAATCCCATTGGGAAATTTGGCTGGATCAGGGAGCGGTGCGCCCTGTGCATCACGCATGGGAGCATGCCAAAAGTCATCGAGGTTGATATATTGGTAACCGAGGTCGCGCATGCCAGAATTCACCATCGCATCGGCTATTTCCATGATCATTTTTTCGCTGATATTTTTGGTAAACACATTCCAACTATTCCAACCTAGGGGAGGAGTGAGGCATAGTTTATCGCCTATTTCAATGTGGTATTCTTGAGCTGTTTGTCCTGTTTCATTTTTTGCTGATACAGTAAAATTGTAGCTGCCTATATCGCCTGCCATGCCAGATACAGAGCCATCTTGGTTGAGTTGCCAGTCTTGAGGCAAACCGGTGACCTTGATGTCAATAGGTCGCTGACCAGTGATAGGGAAATAAATCGATACAGGAGTATGTGGCCGATATCCTATCACCGATGCTCCATGAAAGACAGGAGGGCCTTCATTTAACTGCGAAAATGAAGAGGTAAAGCTACCCATAGCGGTGATAAAAAGCAGCAGGAATTTAAAGTTGTACATCCGATTTTTAAATAAAGAATTTTTAGGAATGGATAAATTTAATCGGTATTTGGGCATAACAAAATTTTTTGTTTTGTAAATCTGCCAAAAACTAATCAAAAAGAAATCTGCCCAAAAGAGATTTTGACCTGCCCAAATCAGAAAAATACCTGCCTAAATTTGATTTTGACCTGCCCACTCTCGTCCTCGTTTAGCGCAGCGTAACGAGGATGTTCACTATCTTTGC